>JBHHYT010000006.1:0-39834 GCA_046757705.1 Thermodesulfobacteriota bacterium | reverse complement strand
GTAAGCCCGCTGCCGGTCTCCCGGACCAGTGCCTTTATGACCGTGTCCGCCTCCTGCCCCTCGCGCGAGAAGAGCACCCGCACCCCGCCCCGGTTCTCGCTCCCGCCGGTAAGGTTGCCGGAGTGCGTGCCGTCGAAGACCACCGTGACCTTGACACGCCTTAGACGCCTGTACACGGAGAGGCCCTCGATGAGCGCATCCCTGCGCTCCTCGATATCGTCGAGGCCGCCGCCCGTGCCCGAGGCGATGAGGTTGTAGCCGTCTATTATGAGCCTTGGCGCCATTTTCCACGTTCCGTATCTGAAAAAATACTCCCCTGACAGTCGGTTGTCATCCGTTAAATGATACCAGACGGGCCGCCGGTCATCAAGTCTGAACAAATTCTGTGCATGCCCGGCGCGGCGTGCTTAAAATTTAATCTATATGGCAGGGGGCGTATTTGAAAAGTCCTTCTGTTTCAGGCGGTTATTAATCGGCACGGATATTGCTATATATTGTCTACGGAGGACGGGCGGCCTGACCGGGCGGAATGCTTGACGATATTTGAAATTTGTTGACTTTCGCTCCGTGGTATTGTATTGCAGGTGATGGACCCTTGCAAACCGCAGCAGATTCCTGCAACGACATTTTACCTCGGAGGCCGGCAGCCATGCTCAGGATAGAGTGCCCCAACTGCAAGGAGTGGATACACTCCCCGTTTCTCGTCGATTACAAGGTGATGCAGTGCCCGACCTGCGAGGCCGAGGTGCCCGTGGGCGAGCTCTACATATCCGCCGGCCCGTTCTCCATACACAGGGACGTGCTCCGCAAGAACATGTTCAAGTACAAGCGCCTGCTCATGGAGGCCGAAAAGGAGCTGAACGAGGTCAAGGGCGCCGTCGGCAACCTCAAGGCCGACCCGATATCCACGAAGTCCATCGGCTTGTTCATAGACAACCTCAAGGAGATGCTCAGCGGCTGCCGCGAGTCCACGAGGTTCAACCCCGACGGGCTGAGTATCCGGTTTGTCGGCAAAGGCGGCAGCGTGGAGGCCCGGCTCGTCAACATAAGCACCACCGGGATATGCGTGGACATAGGAGAGCACGCCGCGGAGTACAAAAAAGCCGAGGAGGTCGCCGTGGAGCTCCAGGGAGCGGGCAGGGGAAGGCTCCCCGGCCGTGTGGTCTGGGCCGGGGCGGGCCCCATCGGCATAAGGTTCCACGACATGGACGAAGAGGTGAGGCAAAAGCTCTTCGAGTTTCTTAAAAACACGGGGGACGTAGTCATATAAGGCCCCTAAACCCTTTACAACCAGATGCCCGTATGTTAATTTTTGGGGATACAGTACCGGAGGTTTTTTATGAAGAAGATAGAGGCCGTAATAAAGCCCTTCAAGCTCGATGAGGTCAAGGAGGCGCTCAACGAAATTGGCATACAGGGGATAACCGTCAGCGAGGTCAAGGGCTTCGGCAGGCAGAAAGGCCACACCGAGCTGTACAGGGGCACCGAGTACGTCGTGGACTTCCTGCCCAAGATAAAGCTGGAGATAGTCGTCAGGGAGGAGCTGGTGACGAAGGTCGTTGAGACCATAGTCGAGACCGCCAAGACCGGAAGGATAGGCGACGGCAAGGTCTTCGTCCTCTCCGTTGACGAGGCCGTAAGGATAAGGACAGGCGAGAAAGGAGAAGAGGCCATTTAGCCGGGCAGGCCGGGGCGCCCGATACCGTAACTATTTGAAGAACATGCCTTATTAAAAGGATTAAAAGCGGAAAAGGAGGATATGTCGATATGACGCCGAAGGAAGTATTGAAGTTCGCAAAAGAGAAGAACGCCAGGATGGTCGATTTCAAGTTCCTGGATTTCATTGGCATCTGGCAGCACTTTTCAGTCCCGGTCAATGAGCTGAGCGAGGACCTCTTCGAGGAGGGGCTCGGCTTCGACGGCTCCAGCATACGCGGCTGGCAGCCCATACATGCAAGCGACATGCTCGTCATGCCCGACCCCACGACGGCCCTGATGGACCCGTTCACGGAAACCCCCACCATGAGCCTTATATGCAACATCGTGGACCCGCTGACCAAGGAGCTGTACTCGAGGGACCCGAGGAACATAGCGGGCAAGGCCGAGGCGTACCTCAAGAGCACCGGCATAGGCGACGTGGCCTACTTCGGCCCCGAGCCCGAGTTCTTCATACTCGACGACGTAAGGTACAGCCAGGGCCCCGACCACGCCTTCTACTACATAGACTCCGTCGAGGGCATCTGGAACACCGGCAGCGACGAGTGCCCGAACCTCGGCTACAAGCCCCGCCACAAGGAAGGCTACTTCCCAGCGCCCCCCACCGACAGCCAGGAGGACATAAGGACCGAGATGTGCCTGGTCATGGAGTCCGTAGGCATACGGGTGGAGAGGCAGCACCACGAGGTCGCCACCGCCGGGCAGGCCGAGATAGACATGAGGTTCGACAGCTTGCTGAGGATGGGCGACAAGCTCATGTGGTTCAAGTACATCGTAAAGAACGTCGCCAAGAGGTGGCGCAAGACAGTCACGTTCATGCCCAAGCCCGTATTCGGCGACAACGGAAGCGGCATGCACGTGCACCAGTCGATATGGAAGGGCGGCAAGCCGCTCTTCGCTGGCAACGGCTACGGCGGCATGAGCGAGCTGGCGCTCCACTACATCGGTGGCATACTCAAGCACGCCAAGGCGCTGAACGCGTTCTGCAACCCGTCGACGAACTCGTACCGCAGGCTCGTGCCCGGCTTCGAGGCGCCGATAAACCTCGCGTACTCTTCGCGTAACCGTTCGGCGTCCGTAAGGCTCCCGATGTACTCGCCGTCGCCCAAGGCCAAGAGGATAGAGGTCAGGTTCCCCGACCCCTCCTGCAACGGTTATCTCGCCTTCTCGGCCATGCTCATGGCCGGGCTCGACGGCATACAGAACAAGATAAACCCGGGCGACCCGCTCGATAAGGACATCTACGGCCTTTCCCCGGAGGAGATCAAGTCCATTCCGTCCGCGGCCGTCTCCCTCGAAGAGGCGCTCGAAGCGCTCAGGGCAGACCACGAGTTCCTCTTGAAGGGTGACGTCTTCACGAAGGACGTCATAGACACGTGGATAGATTACAAGATGGAGAGGGAGGTAGACCAGGTGAGGCTCCGTCCCGCGCCGCACGAGTTCAGCCTGTACTTCGACTGCTGAGCCCGGCAGCAATCAAATAAGCGAAGGCCCCGCGCCGTTGTACGGCGCGGGGCCTTTTTTTGTATTACGTCTCCGGCGGGGGCGGGTGGGCGTCAAAGGAGAAGCGCGCCGCCTACGGCAAGGGTCACGAGGAAAAGCCCCAGGAATATCGAAACGATGATATCGAGCTCTTTAAGGTTTTTTACGTCTCTGTCCATGGTCGCACCTCCCGGGGCTTGCCGGCCCGTCTTTCAGGCCGCCTTCATGATACCCATTATATGGGTCTCAAATTAAAGGAGTATTAAAGGGGGAGATGGACTGTGGACGGTGCGGAAGAAGGGGTGGAGCCGTTCAGTGCCTGATATTGTGTATGGTGAGTATCTTCTTTATGATGTTGGTCGTGGATTTTCCTTTCGCAAGCGTTACGCGCGCCACCCTTCCGCCGGCCTCTTTTACGGCCCTTGCGCCGACGATATCCCTCGCGGCCCAGTCCGCGCCCTTGGCGAGCACGTCCGGCCTTATCGCCTCGATGAGCCTTTCCGGGGTCGCGTCGTTGAAGACGACGACGTAGTCCACCGCCTCGAGCGCGCTTAAGACCTCGGCCCTCTCTCTTTGCGGCACTATGGGGCGCGTCTCGCCCTTTATCCCCCTTACCGAGGCGTCGCTGTTCAGGCCGACCACGAGCACGTCCCCGAGAGAGCGCGCCTTTTTGAGGTACCTTACGTGCCCTGCGTGTATGATGTCGAAACACCCGTTGGTGAATACGACCTTGCGCCCCTCCCTGCGGAGCTTCTCCAGCTCGCCGAGGAGCCTTTTAAGGGATAAGACCTTCTTCATTTTTCTTCCTCCCGTCCCTGTTCAAGGCAACGGTATCACAAGCTGACGGCCCTGGCAAGCGTCAGGGCGTAGACCTCGGCCCCGGCTTTTTTCAGCACCTTCGCGCACTCCCTTATGGTGGCCCCGGTGGTGTAGACGTCGTCCACGAGCGCCACCTTCTTGCCGTTGACCTGTGCGGGCCTCTTGAGGGCGAAGGCGCCTGTTACGTTCCTTTGCCTCTCCTTCGGCGGTAGGTTCACCTGCTGCTCGGTAAAGCGCACCCTTTCGAGGTTGCCGTAATCGAGGCGCGCCGGGATTATCCGGGCGGCCCCGCGGGCGAGCAGCAGGGACTGGTTGAAGCTCCTCGAGCGCAGCCTCCTTACGTGCAGGGGTACGGGCATTATGATGTCGAGGCGCGCGTCCACGCCGCCCTCCGGGAGGTACCGGAACATCCTGCCCAGAGGCGCGCCGAGTATGACGGAGCCGGAGTATTTGAGCCTGTGGACGGCCTCTCTCACCTCCCCGGCGAAGGCAAAGACGCTCAGCGAACGCACGAGAGGCGGAGGAGAGGTCAGGCAGTCGCCGCATGTGTGGCCGCCGGAGGCGCCGGAGGCGAAGGGCGCACCGCAGACGGTGCAGACCGGCCCCTTGATGAGCATGGAGCAGAGCTCGCCGTGGCAGGCCCCGCAGAACGGCGAGCCGGCCGCACGCACGTCCTGCTCGCAGAGCGGGCAGACCGGCGGCAGGAACAGGTTCAGGATGGAGG
Organism: Thermodesulfobacteriota bacterium; assembly: GCA_046757705.1. Taxonomy (GTDB): domain Bacteria; phylum Desulfobacterota; class GWC2-55-46; order GWC2-55-46; family GWC2-55-46; genus JBHHYT01. The sequence goes on along the minus strand of JBHHYT010000006.1, from coordinate 35,093 downwards.
CCGTGAGGGTGTTCTCGTCCAGGAGCATCTTCAGTTACCCGCTATCGGTTACAGGCGTGCTGGAAACGTATGTCCCGTAAGATACTACATCCGGGGCGGAGTTTCAACGGAAGGAATAAGAGGGGATGGTTCGCGGCCGAAGGCGCGCACATTGTAAACAATAAAAAGCCCCCCTTGCCCGAAGGTCAAGGGGGGCTTCAAGGCCTTTATATCGAGAGCGGAGGATACGAGAGCGCCGTATCCTCCTTGAAGCCGAACATCAGGTTCATGTTCTGCACCGCCTGCCCGGAGGCGCCCTTTACGAGGTTGTCTATGGCGGAGACGATTATGGCCTGCTTCCTCTCCCTGTTCGCCCATACCCCGATGTCGCACCAGTTCGAGCCCCGCACCTGGCTTATGTCCGGGAACTTCCCCAGGGGCAGCACCCTGACGAACGGCTCCTGGGCGTAGAGGTCGTCGTACAGGGCGCGCAGTTGCGCTCCCTCCATGCCCTCCCGCAGCGGTACGTAAACGGTCGAGAGTATGCCCCTTGCGGCCGGGATGAGGTGTGGGGTGAAGGTCACGCCCACGCCATGGCCGGCTATCAGACCTATCTCCTGCTCTATCTCAGGGGTGTGCCTGTGGCAGCCTATCTTGTACGCCTTGAACCCGGAGGCCACCTCGACAAACGACGTCTCCACCGCGGCCACTCTCCCCGCCCCGGAGACCCCGCTCTTGGAGTCTATCACCAGCGGGCAGTCCTCGGCCACAAGCCCCGCCTTCATGACGGGGGCGAGCGCCAGTATGGCGCTCGTCGGGTAACAGCCTGGGTTCGCCACGAGGGATGCGCCCTTTATCTCGTCCCGGTGCAGCTCCGGCAGCCCGTATACGGCCTCTTTCAGTAGCCCCTCGGCCTTGTGCTCCCCGTACCACGCCCTGTACACCGCGCCGTCGTGCAGGCGGAAGTCCGCGCTCAGGTCTATTACGCGCGAGGCGTCGAGCAGCCCCGGCACCACCTCCTGCGACGCCCCGTGAGGCAGCGCGCTGAAGGCCGCGTCCGCCTTTATGGTATCGAACTCCGCCGGGTCGCTGAAGGCAAGGCCCGTGTAAAAACCCCGCAGGGACGGGAAGACCTCGTCCACGGCCTTGCCCTTGTACCGCCTCGAAGTGGCGGCGACCACCTCGACGCCGCCGTGGGAGGCGAGTATCCTCAAAAGCTCAAAGCCCGTATAGCCGCTTGCGCCGAATATGGCTACGTTCAACATGATGACCTCTCGGTTTGCGTTGGAAATAAAAAAGGGGAAGGCCGAGAGGCCTTCCCCGTAAAAGCAAACAGCACCAGCAGAAGAGGATTACCTCTTGGAGAACTGGAACCTCTTTCTCGCGCCCTTCTGGCCGTACTTCTTGCGCTCCTTCATCCTCGGGTCCCTTGTGACGAGCCCCGCCTTCTTGAGCACACCCCTCAATGCCGCGTCGGATGCGATAAGCGCCCTGGTTATGCCGTGCCTGACCGCCCCGGCCTGCCCGCTCTCGCCGCCGCCGGAGACGTTGGCTATCACGTTGAACTTGCCGGTGGTGCTCGTAAGCTCGAGAGGCTGCTTGACTATGCCCCTCAAGGTCTCGCGGCTGAAGAAGTCGGTCATGGCCTTGCGGTTGACCGTTATCTCCCCGTCTCCGGGAAGCAGTCTTACCCTCGCAATCGAGGTCTTGCGCCTTCCTACGGCGCTGAAAACGTCCGCCATCGTGTTACCCCCGTAATGGTGCTTTTCTTTAGAGATTTTAAAGTTTCAGTATTCTTTCGGCCCTGCTTCCCGCGCCTGCCGCGTAGACCAGATATCCGGATGCCGCGCGGCACGTTGCAAGTCGGTTCAATCGGCCATCGCCACGGGCATCTGCGCCTGGTGAGGGTGGTTGCCGCCGGAATATACCTTGAGCTTCTTGAACATGTCCCTGCCGAGCGGCCCATGGGGGAGCATCCCCCAGACCGCCTTCTTTATCACTTCCTCGGGCTTCTCTGCCAGAAGCCTCTCGAGCGTTACGGTCTTCAAACCGCCCGGATAAAGGCTGTGGTGGTAGTACTTCTTGTCCGTCAGCTTCTTGCCCGTGACCGCTATCTTCTCCGCGTTCACCACGATGACGAAGTCGCCCATATCGAGGCTCGGCGTGTAAGAGGGCGTATGTTTTCCCCTCAATACCGTAGCTATCCTGGTGGCAAGCCTGCCGAGCGTCTTGTCGGTCGCGTCGACCAGGTACCATTTCTTTGCCGTTACGTCTACTTTCGGAAGATATGTCTTCATTGTTTTACTTACCCCAACTAAGATTTGAATTAACAAATTTAGAATATTTTCCGGGTTTTGTCAAGGGTTTTTTGGGTGGGAAGCCTTTTGGGAGTATTTTTCAGGTTCTATCCGGAGGCCCGTCTCTCCCGGGCGAAAGCCCGCATCCGGCGCGGGACCTTTAAAAGACCCGTTATCCCGTTGTTTTTCGTCGGTTACGGCGATTGCGCCGATTGACCGGAGGCGTTCTCTGTGCTAAAAGTAAGTGCATGGACGAAAAAAAGGCGGCCGCCGAGCTTGAACGGCTCCGGGACGAGATAAACTACCACAACTACCGTTACTACGTGCTCGACAGCCCGGAGATAACGGACGCGGAGTACGACCGCCTGATGCGCCGCCTCGAGGAGATAGAGGGGGAATTCCCCGCCCTCGTGACGCCGGACTCCCCCACCCAGAGGGTCGGAGCAAAGCCTCTGGCCGCCTTCGGCACCATCCGCCACACACAGCCGATGCTCTCCCTCAACAACGCCTTCTCCGCCGTGGAGGTCGAGGAGTTCGACGCGCGTGTGAAGAAGAACCTCGGCCTCGGTCCCGGCGATGAGGTCGAGTACGCGGCGGAGCCGAAGATGGACGGGCTGGCCGTGGAGCTCGTCTACGAGCACGGCCTCTTCGTTCGCGGCTCGACCCGGGGTGACGGCTACACCGGCGAGGACGTAACGCAGAACCTCCGTACGATAAAGACCATACCGCTCAGGCTGATGGCGCGCGGCAAGGCCGCCTTGCCACGCTACCTTGAGGTCAGGGGAGAGGTGTTCCTGCCGCTCGGGAGCTTCAAGGCGCTCAACAGGGATAAGGAGAGGGCCGGGGAGCCCCCTTTCGCCAACCCGAGGAACGCGGCCGCCGGGTCCTTGCGCCAGCTCGACCCGAGGATAACGGCGAAGAGGCCGCTCGACATCTTCTGTTACGGCATAGGCGCTCTCGATGGCGCGTCTGTCTCCACGCACATGGATTGCCTCAATCTCATAAAGTCGCTCGGCCTCAGGGTCAACCCGCTTATAAGGCTGGTGCGCGGCGTGGCCGAGGCGCTCGCCTACCACGAGGAGATAGTGGAGAAGAGGGAGGGGCTCGGCTACGAGGTGGACGGCATAGTGCTCAAGGTGAACAGCCTCGACCTCCAGGGCCGCCTCGGCACGCTCACCCGCAGCCCCCGCTGGGCGCTCGCCTACAAGTTCGCCCCCCGGCAGGAATCTACCGTGGTAAGGGAGATCTTCGTCGGCGTCGGCAGGACAGGGGCGCTTACGCCCGTGGCCCTGCTCGAGCCGGTCAACGTCGGCGGCGTGACCATAGAGAGGGCCACGCTCCACAACCAGGACGAGGTCGACAGGAAGGACGTGAGGGTGGGGGACACCGTCATAGTCCAGAGGGCCGGGGACGTCATCCCGGAGGTCTTCGCCGTGATAAAGGAGAAGAGGCCCACGGGGACGAAGCCCTTCTCCATGCCCGGGGCCTGCCCCGTCTGCGGCGCGAAGGTCGAAAAGGTGGGGGCGCTGCACTTCTGCACCGGGGGGCTCTCGTGCCCGGCGCAATTGAAGGAGTCGATACGCCATTTTACCTCGAAGCGCGCCATGGACATAGAGGGGCTCGGTGACAGGCACGTGGAGCAGCTCGTGGACACAGGGCTCGTAAAGGACGTGGCGGACATATTTTTGCTTGAGAGGGACGACTTGCTCGGCCTCGAAAGGTGGGGGGAGAGGTCGGTGGACAACCTGCTCGTGGCCATAAAGGCGGGCAGGCGCCCGAGGCTCGACCGGCTCATCTACGCCCTCGGCATACGCGGGGTCGGGGAGCACATGGCGCGCCTTCTCGCCAAAAGGTTCGGCTCCATCGACGCCCTCTCCTGCGCCACGGAGGAGGAGCTTGTCGATGTGCGGGAGGTCGGCCCGCAGACGGCCGCGTCCATAAGGGAGTTCTTCACCGAGGCCCATAACCTAAGGGTGCTCGAGAAACTGAAGGCAGCGGGCGTTCGGTTCCCGCACAGGGAGGGCGGAGAGGGGGGCAGGGGCGGAAGGCTAAAGGGCAAGGTGTTCCTCTTTACCGGCGGGCTCGAATCGTTTACGAGGGACGAGGCGAAGGAGGCGGTGGAGGCCGAGGGGGCCGAGGCCGTGGGCAGCGCGAGCAGGAAGGTCGATTTCGTGGTCGCCGGCACCGAGCCGGGCTCGAAGTACGAGAAGGCGAAGAAGCTCAGGCTCAAGATTATAGACGAGAAGGAGTTCAAGAGGCTTCTCGGGCGGGGGTAGCCGTCCCTGCCGAAGAATCCTCTGTTTCTTCCATCGACAGAAGACGAGATTCTTCGCTTCGCTCAGAATGACACGATGGAAAGATTTTTTGTCTTTGGAAATAACCGGGTGATCAGAGCGAGCGTCGCGGCGCGGAGATCACTCTTTTAAAGCTCCCTCCACCTTGACGGGGGAGGGCAGGGGTGGGGGTGAAGCCCTTGATCTTCCCCCGAAAGAGTGGACACAGAGTCAAGCTACTTCTCGTGCCTCTTCGAATGCATGAGGCGACCTGTAGCCGAGTGTAGAGTGTTTCCTCTGCCTGTTGTAAAAGACCTCTATGTAGTCAAAGAGCTTGCTCCCGGCTTCGGCCCTCGACCGATACCTCTCAAAGTACGTATGCTCCGTCTTGAGGGTATGAAAAAAGCTCTCCATTACCGCGTTGTCCCGGCAGTCGCCCTTGCGGCTCATCGACTGGATAAACCCATCTCTCTTCAGCTCGGCGCGCATCCGGCCGCTCGCGTATTGTACGGCGCAGCGGCCAGAGTGGAATTCAAGCCCCTTGACCGGCCTGCGTCTCTTTACGGCCTGTCTTAGCGCACTTGCCGTAAGCCCTGCGTCAAGATTAGAGCCCATGGACCAGCCCACGATACCACGGCTGTAGAGGTCCAGCACAGCCGCCAGGTATAGCCAGCCTATAGGTGATATCCGCCACCCAGACTGTGTCAGGGGCCGGGCTCCCACCTGTCCATCCTTACTTACCATTCTCCCCCCTACCCCCCCTCGATGGGGAGGGGCCTCAGGGGCGCCTGGCGGCGGGGATGGTTATGTGGAAGGTGGTGCCCTTCTCCGAGCTCTCCACCGTTATATCGCCGGAGTGCTCCTTTACGATGCCGTAGCTTATGGACAGACCGAGCCCCGTTCCCTTGCCAGACTTCTTGGTGGTGAAGAAGGGGTCGAATATCCTGTGGAGGTGCTCTTTTTTTATGCCCGCGCCGCTGTCCCGGATGCTCAGGCGCACGAACTTGCTCCCGCCCGCGACAAGCGGCATGGTCGATATCTTGAGGGTGCTGCCGCCGGGCATGGCGTCCTTGGCGTTGGTGATGAGGTTTATTATGACCTGTTCGAGACGCGTGGGCGAGCCCATGATGAGCGGAAGCGGGTTCAGGTCCATCTCCACCTCGATGGCATGGTCAAGGAGCAACTCCTTGACCATCACGAAGGCGTCGTTTACCGTGTCGTTGACGTCCACGGGGACGAGCTCGGGCGCCTCGTTCCTCGAAAATATCCTCAGGTGCTTTATGATAAGCTCCATCTTGCCGGAGGCCTCGGCTATCAGGTGGAGCTTCTCTCTGCCCGGTGAGGACGGCTCCATCGCCCGCAGCATGTTCATGGAGAGGCCCTTTATGACGGTAAGGGGCTGGTTCAGCTCGTGGGCGAGCCCGGCCGCAAGCTCCCCGAGTGCGGTCATCTTCGATGACTGTATGAGCTGGTCGCGGGTGTCCTTCAGCTTTCTGCACGCCTCCTCGAGGTCGCGCTCGCTCTTGTCGAGGTCCTTGAGCATCTGGAAGACCCCCTCGCGGAAGTCCTCCTGGTAGGCGACCCTCCTGGCAAGCTCCTCCCTGGCGGCCCGGAGCTCCTTTACCAGGGAGTCCCTGTCCATCCAGTCGAGGCGTTGCCCCTTTCTCTCCGTGGCACTGCTGTCAGCAGGCATGCGCGCTCCTCCTTTCTCTGCTCTATCCCGCAGATTCGTGTCCCTTGCGGAACTCGGTGAGCTTCTCGCGTATCTCCTTCATCTTTATCTCCCTGCGCACCGCCATCAGCGCGAAATCCTCGAGGTCCCGTATCGTCTTGTTGAGCTTCTCCTCCGCCCCCTTCGCCTCCGACCTCACGGAGTCGAGCTCCTCGGCCAGCCTCCTGCTCTGCTCTATGTCCGCCCCGAGCAGAAGGGCCCCGGAGCAGGCCCCGTTCCTCCTCAAAGGCACGGCCTTGAGCAGATACAGGGTCTCGCGCCCGTCGTCCAGCGAGATGGGCGTCTCCAGCGCCGCGCCCTCCCCGGAGCAGGCCCGTTTGAGCATCTCCTTTACCGCGGCCCTGCCGGACGACGGGACTATCACGGTAAAGGGCTTGCCCTTCAATGATCCGCGCAAGCCGTGCTCCACGGCGGCCCTGTTAATCTCCATGACCGTGCCCTCCCTGTCGAGCCGTATCGCCGGGCCGGGCATGGACGAGAATATCTCATCCTGAACGGCGGCCATCTCCTTGAGCCCGTCATATAGGCGGTTGCAGCAGGCGGCAAGCTCGCCGAGCTCGCCGTCCGGCGCCTCAAGGGGGGCGCACGGGCAGGCAAGCCCTTTTTCGTGCAGGTTCCGCATGGTATGGGTAAGAAGCTCCACGGGGCGGAGCACCCTGCGGAAGACCAGGAATATGAGGTAGCCGAGAGATACCCCGACGGGCGCCGCGGCAACGGCCATACCGGTCCTATGGCCCAGAAAGCCCAGGGCGAGCACGGCAAGGAAAGATACCGCCAGCACGGCAAAGCAGAGTTTTGTGAGTTTGCGTACAGACATTTTCCGCTAATCCAGCTATAAGCTGTATGTCCCGTAAGCCTGTTGCGGGTCCTGTGATGAGGGGAATTGAGTGAATTAAACTAAAAGCTGTCGTCCGAGATGTTCTTGAATGGTTTTTCGCAGGTTGAGTTTACACAAAGAGGAAAGGTGTTTTAAAAAATCAAGCGGGGAGCCATTTATGTATATCATGATAGCGCGTAAATGCAAAGAAAAAAATAAAGATGTAAAAAAGAGTTTCATGACGTGCGTCTACGTGATCAGGAACTTCAGGATGTACCTGTGCTACAGGCTCGGCGGAGTGGCCTTCCAGGCCATTACCATGTTCTGGAAGTAGGTGTTTTTGTCTATGTTTTTTAAGTAGTTGGAAAAATCTTTAAAAATGTGGCATAGTATGCTAAATAATATTGAAATTACGGGTATCAGCGCCAGCCCATACGGGTGGACAAGAGGCCGTTCAAGGGACGGGGGCAACATGTTCAAGAGAATAAAGGCGGGCATTGAGAACCTCAAATCGGGGCTTTCGAGGACGCACAACGCCATCATGGGCGGGGTGGAATCCGCCATCTCGGCCGAGCCCGAGCAGTCTCCCGAAGAGATGCTCGAGAGGATCGAGGAGTCTCTCATAGCGGCCGATATCGGGGTCGCCGCAGCGACAGAGCTTGTCGAGGGCATGAGGTCGAGGCACGGCAGGCTGGATGCCGCCGCGTTCAGGGATTACTTCAAGGACGCCATCTACGAGATACTCAAGGACGTGGAGAGGCCGCTCGAGATAGACAAAAACCCGTTCGTGCTGATGGTGCTCGGCGTAAACGGCGTGGGCAAGACCACCACCATCGGCAAGCTCGCCGGGCGGTACTCCTCGGAAGGCAAGTCCGTGGTCCTCGCCGCCGGGGACACCTTCAGGGCCGCCGCCATCGAACAGCTCGAAGGCTGGGGCAAGAGGGTGGGGTGCCCGGTCATAAAGCAGGAGCAGGGCGGGGACCCGGGGGCCGTGGCCTTCGACGCCATAAAGTCGACCATCGCCCGCGGGGCGGACATGCTCATACTCGATACCGCGGGCAGGCTCCATACCAAGGTCAACCTCATGGAGGAGCTCAAGAAGGTGAAGCGCGTCGTGGGCAGGGAGCTTCCCGGCGCGCCGCACGAGAACCTCCTCGTGCTCGACGCCTCCACGGGCCAGAACGCGCTCAACCAGGCGCGCATCTTCAACGAGGCCGTGGGTGTCACGGGCATCGCCTTGACCAAGCTCGACGGCACGGCAAAGGGCGGGGTCATCGTGACCATAGCAAGAGAGCTCGGCATACCCATAAGGTTCGTGGGCGTTGGCGAAAGCCTCCACGACCTGAGGGTATTCAACGCAAGGGAGTTCGTGGACGCGCTCGTCTGACCCGGCGGCCTGCCGGATGGATCGTTAAAGGAGGAAGTGGAATTGGACGATAAGAAGCTTGGGACCTTCTACGAGTTATACGACAGGCGCAGGAGTGTAAGGGAGTTTGCGGACAAGCCGGTCGAGAAGGAGAAGCTGGACCGCCTTCTTGCCATCCTTAACAGGGCCCAGAGCGCTGCCAACCGTCAGCCGTGGCACTTCATAGTCGCCCCGAGGCAGGGTCGCGAGGCGCTCAACGCCACGATTACCAAGGAGTGTTTCAGGGACGCGCCGTTGATAATCGTCGCTTGCGCGGACCCTTCTGAGGCGTGGGTGCGCAAGACCGACAACGTCAACTACGCGTGGGTGGATGTGGCGATAGCCGTGACCGAGATGATAGGAGCGGCCACCGCCGAGGGGCTCGGCACCTGCTGGATAGCCTCTCTCGACCCGGCCGAGGTAAGGCGCGCCCTGAACATCCCGGAGCGGATAGAGATCGTCGGGCTTATCGCCATAGGCTACCCTGTGACCGCGCTGGTCAGGCAAGAGAAGTCGAGAAAATCACCCGGGGAGATAATACACTATGCAAAATGGTAAAGGCGTCGAGCCCGAGTTTGTCGTCCTGCGCTCCAACCGGAGAAAGAACCTGCGCCAGCAGCTCCTTGTCCTTAAGGTCAAGGGCGAGGACACCAGAGGGACCTTCTTCGGCTACGCGAAGACCATAAGCAGGGGAGGGATGTACATAGCCTCCGTAAACCCGCGCAAGGTGGGCGAGGAGTTCGAGATCACCTTCAGGCTCGACACAGAGCCGGACATAAAATGCAGGTGCGTGGTGGCGTGGCAGAGGGAGTACAAGCCCGGAAGCCTCGAACCCGGCATGGGCATAAAGTTCATCGACCTGAACGAGGCCGTAAGGGACAGGATAGACAGCTGGGTCAACAGCCAGCGGTAGCCCTTGCGACAACGCCCGCGCAAAACGCGGGTAGACGCCCTGCCACACGTCCAGCCGGTACTTTCAATTAAAAGCAAAACAAGTAGATTGCATATCAGGTTAAGCCGGGCGCGCCGTCTTTGGGAAAGCCATGGATGGGATGCCGCCCGCCTCCACTCCTCGCAATGGGCCGCCCAGGGACGAAAACGGGCATGGGGTATGACCTCCCCCTTTTCCAAAGGGGGACTGAGGGGGATTAATGATTCGTCATTCCGATCAGGGGCAAGGATCACGATGTCTGAAAAAAATCCCCCCTTTTCAAAGGGGGATTTTTGATGATGTCATTCTGAGGGAGCGTGCCGACCGAAGAATCCCTGCCGTGTAAGTTTTATCAACGCGGAGATCCTTCACTCCGCTCAGAATGACAACCCCTGTAGCCGAAGGGGACGGTAATTTCCAGTACAGTAAGCCTTCCTACCCCTTGACGCTCCACTTCGTGCCTTGCGCCGTGTCCTCGAGCACTATGCCCTTTGCCGCGAGCTCGCCCCTGATGGCGTCGGCCTTCTCGAAGTCCCTGCTCTTTCGCGCCTCGTTCCTCTCGGCTATGAGCCGCTCTATCTCCTGCTCGGGCACGGCGGAGCGCGCGTTCCTCTCGGCGAAGTACTCCTCTGGCTTCTTGCCGAAGGTGCCGAGCACCCTGGACGCCGTCCGGAAAAAGGCCATTATGGAGGAGAGCTCGGTGGTGACCTTCTCACTTCCGGCCCCTTTCGCCTCGTCCATGATGCGGTTTGCGCGGTTCACCTCCTTGAATACGCCGCCCACGACGAGAGCGGTGTTGAAGTCGTCGTCCATCGCGTCGAATATGGGCTTGAACCTCTCATCGCCGCTGTCCGCGGAGAGGTCCGTGGACAGCGCGCCGGGCCACTCGCGCCCTATCCTCTGCACCGTCTTGTAGTACCTCTCCATGGCGGTCTCCGCGTCCTGCAGGGAGCCCTCGGAGTAGTCGATGGGCGAGCGGTAGTGGCTGGACAGGAGGAACATCCTCACCGCCTCGCTCGTGTGGCCCTCGAGCACATCCCGGATGTTGAGGATGTTGCCGAGCGACTTGCTCATCTTCTCCTTCTCGATGTTGACGAAGCCGTTGTGCAGCCAGTACCTGACGTAAGGCTTTCCGGTGGCCGACTCGCTCTGCGCTATCTCGTTCTCGTGGTGCGGGAATATGAGGTCCTTGCCCCCGCCGTGTATGTCCACCGTCTCGCCGAGCCACTTCATGCACATGGCGGAGCACTCTATGTGCCAGCCGGGGCGCCCCTTGCCCCACGGGCTGTCCCACGACGGCTCCCCGGGCTTGCTCGCCTTCCAGAGCGCGAAGTCGAGAGGGTCTCTCTTCCTCTCGTCCACGCCCACGCGCGCTCCCGATTCGAGCTCGTCTATGTTCTTGCCGGAGAGTTTGCCGTAGTCCTTCGCCATCCGCACCGAGTAGTAGACGTCCCCGTCGAGCACGTAGGCGAAGCCTTTTTTCACGAGCGTCTCCGTCACGGCGATTATCTCGCCCATGGTCTCTGTCGCCTTGGGCCTGTGCGTGGGCAGCTCTATGCCGAGGGCCTCCATGTCCGCGTCAAAGGCCTCGATGTTCCTGCGCGCGACCTCCTCGCATGTAGCGCCTTCCTCGTTAGCCCTCTGTATTATCTTGTCGTCCACGTCGGTGTAGTTGCGCGCGTAGGTGACCTCGTAGCCCCTCAAGCGCAGGTACCGGTAGATTACGTCGAAGGATACCGCGCTGCGGGCGTGTCCTATGTGGCTGAGGGAATAGACCGTCGGCCCGCAGACGTACATGGTTACGCGCCCCTCGTTCACGGGCACGAAGTCCTCTTTCTTTCTCGTTAGCGAGTTGTAGACCCTTAGAGACATTGCCGCTCCGTTGCTACGTTTTTTTTAGATGTTTTTCCGGCGGCCGCGCCTTCACCCCGCGTGCCTGCCGAGCCTTTCGGCGGCCCTCTCCCTGCCGAGCAGGCAAAAGACGTTAACAAGCTCTATGCCCTCGGTGCGCCCCGTAAGGGCCGCGCGTATGGGCATGAAAAGGGCGCGCCCTTTTGCGCCGGTGGCGGCCTTTACCTCTGATATTATATCCCTGTACGCGCCCTCGTCCATCACGCCTGCGTGCTCGACCGCCTCCTTCGCGGCCCTTATGACCTCCTTGGAGGCGGCGTGGGATAGTATCTCCGCTGCCTCCGGGGCCGGTGCGGGCTGCCCGGTAAAGGGGGCGATGAGCTCCCTGAACTCGGGCAGCGTAGCGGCGTTCGCCTTTACCGCCTCGGCGGCGCGCAGGGCGCCTTCGCCCTCCACGGACGCGAGGCGAAGGAGCTCGTCCGCCGGCATACTCCCTATCGCGTTTTTATTGTATGACTTGAGGCGGTCGATGTCAAAGACGGATGGGCTCTTCGAGAGCCGCGACCCGTCGAAGGCGCGCGCCAGCGCGTCGAGCGAAAGGAGCCCGTCGCCGCCCGGCGACCAGCCCAGGCGCGCCAACGTGTTTATCACCGCGCCGGGGAGGAACCCCCCCTCCCTGAGCCCGCGCACGGAAGCCCCCTGTCCCTCTTGCCGAGCGGCGACCTCGAAGGCGACAGCACGAGAGGCAGGTGGTGGTAGTGCGGGACGGTACGGCCGAGGGCCTCGAATAGGAGTATCTGGCGCGGGGTGTTGGAGAGGTGGTCGTCGCCGCGCAGCACGTGCGTTATCCCCATCTCCGAGTCGTCGACGACGACCGCGAAGTTGTAGGAGGCGACCCCGTCGGAGCCGATTATCACGAAGTCCCCCATGGCCGATGTGTCGAAGGCCATCCGCCCGTGCACTCCGTCCTTGAAGCGTACGGACCTGCCCCTTACCATGAACCTTATGAGGGGGGCGGCCCCTGCGGGTATCTCCGATGGGGAGAGCGACCTGCACCTGTTGTCGTAGCGGGGAGGGGAGCCCTTTTTCATCTGCTCCGCCTTCAGTGCCTCGAGCCTCTCCTTCGAGCAGTAGCACCTGTAGGCAAGCCCCTTGTCGAGGAGCGCGGCGGCGTGGCGGTCGTAGATGGCCAGCCTTTCCGACTGGCGGTACGGTCCGTGCGGGCCGTTTGAACCCGCCCCCCAGCCCCCCCAGCCCCCCCTTGGTCCCCCAGGACCCTCGTCCCACTCGAGGCCGAGCCAGCTGAGGTCCTCGATGATGGAGTCTTCGAAGGCGGCGTCCGAGCGCGCGGTGTCGGTGTCCTCCATGCGCAGGACGAACTCGCCGTTGAAGTGGCGGGCAAAGAGCCAGTTGAAGAGGGCGGTGCGGACGTTGCCGATGTGCAGGTGTCCCGTCGGGCTCGGGGCGAAACGGGTGCGTACTCCGGGCATCTCTACTTCTTCTCCTCGATGAGAGAGACGGCGTACGAGCTTATGCCCTCGCCGCGGCCGGTGAACCCGAGGCCCTCTTCGGTCTTTGCCTTTATGTTGACCCTGCCGTCGGAGATCCTGAGGGCCGAGGAGATGTTCTTCGCCATCTGAGGTATGAAGTCCGCAAGCCGTGGGGACTGGCAGACTATGGTGGAGTCGATGTTGACTATCTCGAAGCCGCTGGAGCTGACCATCTCGCCGGTCCTGCCGAGCAGCTCGACGCTCGATATGCCCCTGTAGGCAGGGTCCGAAGGGGGGAAGTGGCGGCCTATGTCGCCCATGCCGGCAGCGCCGATAAGCGCGTCTATTACGGCGTGCAGGAGGACGTCGGCGTCGGAGTGGCCGGTAAGCCCCTTGTCGAAGGGTATCGCGACACCCCCGATGACGAGCTTCCTCTCCCGCGTAAGCCTGTGCACGTCGTATCCGAACCCTACCCTCATAAGACCCCTCGCGTGGTTGTTTGCTCAATCAAGGATACATAAACGTGGGGGATGTGGCAAGATTAAAAACGGGATTTTTCGCGTCCGCTCCGCCCGGTGCCCCGGCTCACTTGCGCCGCGAGAGTATCCACCCGGCCATGTCCATGTCCCCGGCGGTCGTTATCTTTATGTTCTCGTAGTCGCCCTCCACGACCGTTACCGGCTCGCCGAGCCTCTCGACGAGCGAGCTCTCGTCGGTCCCGTAGAAGCCGTCCTCTCGCGCCATGGCAAAGGCCCGCAGCAGTAGCTCCGTCCTGAACGCCTGCGGAGTCTGCACGGCCACGAGCGCCGAACGGTCGACCGTCCTGTTGACCCTGCCCCCGGAGGCCTCCTTTATCGTGTCCTTCACCGCTACGGCCGGGACGGCGGCGCCGTCCTTGCGGGCGGCCTTTACCACCGCCTCTATGATGGCGGGTGTCACAAGCGGGCGCGCACCGTCGTGCACCAGCGTTATCCCGTACCCTTCGGCGAGCCTCAGTGCGTTGGCCACGGAGTCCTGCCGCTCGGCCCCGCCCCCCACGACATCCACGACCTTCTTGAAGCCGTACCTGTCGACGACCTCTTCCCGGCACATCTCCCTGTCCGCCGGGGCCACGGCTATGACCACGGCGTCGACGAACGGGCTCTCCTCGAAGACACGGAGCGTGTGCGCGAGCACCGGGCGGCCGAGCAGGTCGAGGTAGTTCTTCTTCTGCGAGCCCATCCTCCTGCCGAGCCCGGCGGAGGGGACGACCGCGATGGTCTTCTTGTTCAGATCGGTTCTCATGGTTGTCGGAAAGAAGATGGATGGAAAGGGTTAAAGGGTTCCAGGTGCAACACCGGTGCGCGACGCAAGGAGAAGGTCTCGACCCTGTCAATTCCGTCCCCCGCTACCCCCCTGTCGCCCTCGGCACCCCCGCCACCGCTACCCCCCTCTGCCCAGCTATCCCCCCTGGCCCCCTGACACCCTGGGCCCCCTTGGCCCGGGCTACTGGTAGAGAGCCCTCTTGTACGGTTCCTTGAGCTTCGAGAATATCATGCGTCCGCCGGTGGTCTGGAGCACGCTCGTTATGGAGACGTCCACGGACTTGCCGAGGAATTCCCTGGCGTTGTCTATGACGACCATGGTGCCGTCCTCGAGGTAGCCCACGCCCTGTCCGTGCTCCTTGCCTTCCTTGAGCACGAGTATGTTCATCACCTCTCCTGGCAGCACCACCGGCTTCATGGCCGTGGCGAGCTTGTTGAGGTTCAGCACCCTGACGCCGTGGAGCTCCGCGACCTTGTTCAGGTTGGCGTCGTTGGTGAGCACCTTCGAGTCTATCTCCTTGGCCAGCGCCACGAGCTTGCTGTCGACCTCCCTTATATCCGGGAAGTCGCGCTCGGTTATCTCGACCTCGACGTCCTTGTTGGTCTGTATCTGTTTTAGTACGTCGAGTCCACGCTTGCCACGCGCCCTTTTCGTGGAGTCCGACGAGTCGGCTATGTACTGGAGTTCCTGCAGGACGAACTGGGGGACGATGAGCTTGCCTTCGAGAAAGCCCGTCTCGCAGACCTCCGCTATCCTGCCGTCTATTATTACGCTGGTGTCGACAATGAGGCCGGAGGGGGCCTTTGGCTTGAGCGGGGCGGGCTCGGACTTCTCGGAGGCAAGCTCCCTGAGGCCCTTCAATATATGGACCTCCAGCTCCTCGCCCTTTTTCATGCCGATGGACAGTCCCACGTAACCGATGATGCAGTTGGCGAGCAGGTACGCCGAGAGCTCGAGGTACCGGTTATTGGTATTGAGCATCAAGGGGTAGGTAAGCAGGTTGGCCACGATGAGGCCGATGATGAGCCCGGCGGCTCCGCCGATGACTATGCGCAGAGGGGTCTTTTTTACCCGCTCCTCGAATATCAGCGCGAGGATGGCGATAAGTACGCCGCTTACCAGACCTATGTAGGCGAGGTTGTTGCCGACTATCTGGTGCATGATGAAGTATCCGCTTGCCGAAGCGAATATCACCAGCAGGGCGCGCATTAAGACAAACACCGAAAACCCCTATTCGTTATTTTTGCATGATGCGGTGCAGTTCTTCTACTACCTTTTCTTCCTTGATGTTCTTGGCTATGGACAATTCCTTGACGAGTAGGTTCTTGGCGGTATCGAGCATCCTTCTTTCACCGAAGGAGAGCTCTTTGTCGAGCTTGAGCACGTAGAGGTCCCTTAATACACGGGCCACCTCCATGACGCATCCGCTCTTTATCTTGTCGGTATAGTCACGGTACCGTCTGTTCCATGTCTGATTGTCGAGGATGACGTCTTTCCTGTCCTTCAATATTTCGTAGATCTTGGGGACCTGGCTCTTTTTCACTATCTTGCGGAGCCCTACCGAGGACGCCGTGTCCACCGGGACCATTATGGTGGCCTCGGTGTCGAGTATCTTGATGATGTAGAAGTGCTTGTTTATACCAAGGACATTCCTGCCCTCAACCCCCATTATCAATCCAACTCCATGTGCCGGATAGACAGCGAGTTCACCTTCTTTGAACGCTGGGACAGTGGTTTTTGACATGATTTCCTTTGCAAGATTGGGGAAAAGGGTTGATTTATTTATAACATATTCGGCCTATATAAGTCAACTTCTTTGGTTTTCGTTACATTTTTCGTAACACGCCAGAGAAGTGAATTCATGCGCTCATGGAAGGCTGCCCGTGTCGAAAAAGTCGGTGCCGAGCTCCGGGTTGACCTCCACGGCGGAGTACCTTACGCCGAGCCTCTTTTTGCCGTCCTCGATGGTGATGGAAAAAGGCACGTCCGCGCCCGAGACCGTCCTGTAATCGGACATCGCCGCTGTGAGGAGCGGCTCCCCGTCGCCTTTTTTGACGATATCGGTGATGTGGCCGTCCCCGTCCATCGAAAGAGCGTAATCACCCGCGCCCTCCGGGCGCGCGCCGAGAAGCGCGGAGACCACCTCCACGGGGCGGAAAGGAAAAGGCACCCGGGGGTCTTTCCATTCGTATCTCGCTGATTTTCCGTCGGAAAAAATGTAAAGCCCGTGTCCGTCGCTTACAAACAGGGCTAAAGTGCTGTTCAGAGGGCCGAGCACCTCTATCCTGAACCTGTCGGGTCTTTCGGCCGCTATGAGAGCCCGGCCCTTGACAGAGAAGATCCTGTCTACCCGGACAATCGCCGTTGCCCGGAGGGAGGACGGTGGCTCGAGGGCCTTTACCGCCTTTGCTTCGCCCTTGACAGGGGGCCCTGGCGCTATGTTCAGGGTGGCGCAGCCGGGGGCCAGCGCCACGACGCAGAGGAGGATAAGGAGGGCGGGCCTCACCGGGCGCTGGCCTTCATCTCCTCGCGCAGTCTTTCGAGCTTGTCCTGAAGCAGGGTGTTGCCCGGGTCGAACTGCAGTGCCGCCTCGTAGGAGGCCAGCGCCTTTTGCTTTTTCTTGGTCTTGAGGTAAGCGTCCCCGAGATGCTCCATGACGATCGGGTCCTTCGGCAGCTGCTCTATGGCCCTTTCAAGCTCGGCGACGGCCTTGCCGAACTCGCCCTTCTTGAAGTAGACCCAGCCGAGGCTGTCGAGGATGTAGCCGCTCCCGGGCTTTATCTCGAGGGCTTTTTTTATGTATTCCTCCGCTTCCTTGAGCTTTATGCCCTTGTCCGCGTAGGAGTAGCCGATGAAGTTGAGGGCGTTGGCGTTGTTGGGGTCGATATCGAGGACCTTGAACATGGGCCCGAGCACCTTGTCATCCATCTTCGCCTCGTCGTAGACGACACCGAGCAGGAAGTAGGTCTCCGCGTCGTTCTTGCCCGCCTTTATGGCGCGCTCAAGGGCGTCGACCGCCTCGTTGTACATCCGCGCCTCCCTGTATATCGAGGCGAGAAGGCGCAGGAGCTCCGGGTTCTCCCCCTTTATCTTCAGGGCGTCCTTGAGCTCGCTTATGGTGTTGTCCAGCCGCCCCTGCCTCTCGTATATGTAGGCGAGGTGTATCTTCGAGTCTATGAAGCTCGTGTCCTTCTCCGGTATCCCCCGGAACATCCGGGCGGCGTCGGCGAGGTCGCCCTTCTCCTCGTAGGTGGTGCCGAGGTAGTAGCGCACGCGGTGGAAGTCGGGGCTCAGGAGCAGCACGTCGAGGAACTTTATGATGGCGTCGTCGTACCGCTTCGTCTCGAAGTAGATAAGGCCCATCTTGACCATGGCGTCGAGCCGGGTCTCCTCGTTATTCTCGAGCTTCTTGTACTGTTCGAGAGCAGAGTCGAGCCTGTTCTGCTGGATGTACAGGGTGCCGAGGCGCGTCATGATGCTGGTGTCATGGGGGCTGACCTGCAAGCCCTTTTCGTAGATCTCTATGGCCTTGTCGGTCTTCTTGTCGAGCTCGTAGGTGACACCGAGCTCGAAGTACGCCGTGCCGAAGCGCGGGTTCGCGGTCAGCGCGCCGAGGTAGTACTCGGCGGCCTTGTCGTAGTGCGACTGCTCGAACTCTATCTTCGCCAGATAATAGTAGGCCATGACGGAGTCGGGCTTGACGGCGAGCAGGCTCTTGAGCGTCTGCTCGGCCTGCGCGTACTCCTTTATCCGCGCGTACAGCGTGCCGAGCAGGAGGTAGTTCCTGTAGTTGTCCGGGTCGAGCTCTATGGCCTTTTTGTAGCTCGCCGCCGCCGCGTTGTCGTCCTTCAGGGCCGTGCTCAGCTCTGCCATGGTAACGTGCGCCGCGGCGAGCTTCGGGTCGAGCTTGAGCGCCTTCTCAAGGTATTTGCGTGCCTGCTCCGTATCCCCGGTGCTCAGGTAGAGGGCGCCCGTCTCGGCGTAGAGCAGGGCGGAGCGGGGGTCTATGTCTATCGCCTTCCGGTAGAGCTTTATCGCGCTCTCGATGCTGCCTCCCTTTTTGAGCACCTGGGCGGCGGTGTAGTAGTAGTAGCCGTTGGAGGTATTGGACGAGCTCCACTTGAAGCTCCGGGCCTGCGCCCTGGAGCCGAGGCAGGGAAAGAGGAAAAAGAGAAGGAAACTCAACAGGATAAGGCGTTTCAGACTGTTTTTTTTCTTCACGAAACCTCCGATTGGTACACCCGCGTGGTTTTAAATAAAAACAGCTCCGAGGCTTCTGTTGCGCTTCCGGGTGCTCGGCCGGGCGAAAAGTGTCTGCTGGTGGCGGGTCTTACGGTATTTTATGGTTTTCCACGAAAAAACGGATTTTTCCGTCTCTTATATTAGCATTATTCGAGGCCAGAGTCAAAGCAAAAGAGGCGCGGTTACCGGTGATTATCGGGAGAACCGTAACAGGGGGCGGAAAAAGGGTGTGGTGAACGGGGTGCGGGCGTATACGTCGAGAGGCGGCGTCGGTTGGGCGTGGACGGGGCGCGCCGGTTTAGCCTGCGGTCTTGTCGCCGGGGTCTCCGGAAAGACGCTCGCGGACGTCCGGAGGCAGGTGGACCTCCTCGGTGTCCACGCCCGAGAGTATGTCGGTGAGCACGTCTATCTTTTCCTTGATGGTAAGGCCCTTGTGGATGAGGATGCGCCTCTCCCCGCGCAGGGTGAACATCCCCCCGGGGGTGGCGACCTCTCCTTTTCTGAGGTCCTCGTAGCCGAGCTTTATGGAAAGCCTTCCGGCGGTTTCTTCGAGCAGGTTCAGTACCGATTCGTCTTTCATCCCCGTCATTTTCCCTGTTTGTGCCGCCGCTGTCAAGCCTAAACTGCTTTTAAACCGACGCTTTGAAAGAATGGGGAGGCAGGACAATAAACAGTTGACATGCACTTTTCGTTGGATTATATTTCAAGGAACGAAACCTCGTTGAAAAAATAAAAACCGCACGGGACATCTGCCGCTTAGGCATATTTATCAAGCTCGAAAGGAGTTTTTTTCATGGCCGAGAATATCATTGACGTTACGGATTCCAATTTTGAGACGATGGCGCTTCAGTCGGAGACCCCGGTGCTCGTGGACTTCTGGGCGAGCTGGTGCGCGCCTTGCAGGGCGATAGCGCCGATAGTCGAGGAGATGGCCGGCGAATATAACGGCAAGATCAGGGTGGCGAAGATGAACGTGGACGAGAACCCCGCCACACCCGGCAAGTACGGCGTAAGGGGCATACCCACGCTGATACTCTTCAAGGGCGGCAAGGTCGTAGACCAGCTCGTGGGCGCGGTCCCCAAGGGGCAGATAAAGGACCTCATAGAAAAGGGCCTTTGAGCCAGACCCCGCCGCGTATGAGAAAAGAGTTTTTTTTGAGGGCAAGCTTGCGCGGTTTGCCCTTTTTTTTCCTGCTCGCTGGTTGCCCCGGCGGGGGGCTCGGCATGCCCGCCCCCGTGGATAACCGGTTGAAATAAGAGAAGCCAAACCCTTCGGAGATGGATATGAAAGCATGGCGCGTTCGATAAACAGGGCCGGCAAGCCCTTTTTCCCGCTGGCGGCCATAGTGGCCGCCGTGCTCCTGCTCGCCGTGGCCGCCGGGTGCGGGCGGGACAAGTCCCCCGAGCCGCAGCAGACGCCGCAGGAGCGCCCGCAGGAGCAGGTCTACCCCTTCAAGGTCGTCACCTTCGACAATAGCGTTTTTACCCTCGACTCGGTCAAGGGCAAGCCCGTGGTTCTCAACTTCTGGGCCTCCTGGTGCGGCCCGTGCAAGCTGGAGGCGCCCACCCTGCAGAGGGCGTACGAGACCTTCGGCCCCTACGGGGTGGAGTTCATCGGCGTGGCCGTGGACGACACCGAACAGGGCGCGCGTGAGTTCGTGAAACGCTTCGGGCTGACCTTCCGCACGGCGCTGGACTCCACGGGCGAGATTATGAGCCTGTACAGGATATACGGTGTACCCAAGACCTACATAATAGGCAAGGACGGCAAGGTGGCGTACACGCACAGCGGGGCCATCACCGGGGAGGTGCTGGCGCGGGAGATAAAGAAGGTCATGTAGCGCCGGCTCTGCGCCCTTGCCATTGTGGCTCCACCGCCCGCCCTCTTCCCCGTCCCTTCTTGCGCCCGCCGCATAAACTGGTAGAATACGTCTATAAACGTCAGGGACCCCACAAACTATCGGAGAATATGCTGATGCCTCTGGAGCTTACGCCGGGCGCCGTGACCGTCCTCGAGAAGAGGTACCTCGACAGGGACCCGGCCGGAAGGGTGCGGGAGACGCCGGAGGGGATGTTCCGCCGCGTGGCGGCCAACATCGCCCGTGCCGAGGCGCTCTACGGCAGGCACGGCGCAAAGGACGCCGGGGAGGAGTTCTACCGTGTGATGAGCGGCCTCGAGTTCCTTCCGAACTCCCCCACGCTCATGAACGCGGGCAGGAGGCTCCAGCAGCTCGCCGCATGCTTCGTCCTGCCCGTAGAGGACTCGCTCGACTCCATATTCGAGTCGGTCAAGGAGACCGCGCTCATACACCAGTCGGGCGGGGGCACCGGCTTCTCGTTCAGCAGGCTTCGGCCCGCAAACGACATCGTGGGCTCCACCGGGGGGGCGGCCAGCGGGCCGGTCTCCTTCATGCGCGTCTTTAACGCCGCCACCGAGGCCATAAGGCAGGGCGGCACCCGGCGCGGGGCGAACATGGGCGTCTTGAGGGTCGACCACCCGGACATAGAGTCCTTCATAACCGTAAAACAGGACCCTTCCGAGCTATGGAACTTCAACCTCTCCGTGGCGGCCACCGACGCCTTCATGGACGCCGTGGAGAAGGACGGTGAGTACGACCTCGTAAACCCGAGGACGGGCGAGAGCGTGGGGCGCAAAAGGGCGCGCGACGTCTTTTCACTTATCGTCGAGTGCGCGTGGAAGAGCGGGGAGCCCGGCATCATATTCATCGACCGGATGAACAGGGCAAACCCCACCCCGGGGCTCGGCGCCTTCGAGGCCACCAA
Organism: Thermodesulfobacteriota bacterium; assembly: GCA_046757705.1. Classification (GTDB taxonomy): domain Bacteria; phylum Desulfobacterota; class GWC2-55-46; order GWC2-55-46; family GWC2-55-46; genus JBHHYT01. Next base: position 13,987 of record JBHHYT010000006.1, on the reverse strand, counting down.
CCCTTGCGGGGAGCAACCCCTGCTCGCCTACGAGCCTTGCAACCTCGGCTCCATAAACCTCGGCAGGATGCTGAAAAGAGAGGGCAGCCGGTGGAAAATCGACCACGACAGGCTCGCCTCGGTCGTGAGAACGGCCGTGCGCTTCCTCGATGACGTGATCGACATGAGCCACTACCCCACGCGCGAGGTCGACGCCATGGCAAAGGGCAACCGCAAGATAGGCCTCGGCGTCATGGGCTTTGCCGACATGCTGACGCGCCTTCGCATACCGTACGCGGGCACGGAGGGGTTCAAGGCCGGGCAAGAGGTGATGAGGTTCATAAACGAGACCGGCCACGACGAGAGCGAAAGGCTCGCGCAGCAGAGGGGGCCTTTCCCGAACATACTCGGCAGCGTCTACGACAGGCCGGGGACGCTGCCCGTGAGGAACGCCACGGTAACGACCGTAGCCCCCACCGGCACGCTCAGCATCATAGCGGGCTGCTCCTCCGGCATAGAGCCGTTCTACTCGCTCAGTTACACGCGCAACGTCCTGGGCGGCGTAAGGATAGAAGAGGTAAACCCGCTGGTGGCCGAGGTGGCCCGTGAGGAGGGCTTCTACAGCGACGGCCTCGTGGAGTTCGTCTCCGGGGGCGGGGACATAAGGGAGCGCAGGGACGTGCCGGAGGATATGAAGAAGCTCTTCGCCACCGCCTTCGACATAGCCCCGCCGGACCAGGTGAGGATGCAGGCCGCCTTCCAGAAACATACGGACAACGCCGTATCAAAGACCATAAACCTGCCGCCCGGCTCGAGGCCGGAAGACGTGGCGGAGGCGTACCGCCTCGCCTACAGCCTCGGGTGCAAGGGCATTACCGTCTACCGCAGCGGCACGAGGGAGGAGCAGGTGCTCAAGTGCGCCAGCTCCCTGTACTGCTGAGCGGGCCCTTTAGAGTGGACATCCGGCGTAAAATCTGTTAATAAAACCCCCGAGTGCAAAAAAAAGAAAAGGCGGGCGAGCGAGATGAAGATTTCCCCATCCATACTTTCAGCCGACTTCACGCGGCTTCCGGAGGAGATAAGGGCCGTGGAGGAGGCCGGGGCCGACTACATCCACGTAGACGTGATGGACGGGCGTTTCGTCTCGAACATCACCATAGGCCCTTTTGTGGTAGAGGCCATAAAGAGCGTATCGAGGGTCCCGCTCGACGTGCACCTGATGATAGAGGAGCCCGAGAGGTACGTGGACGCCTTCGCGAAGGCGGGCAGCGACATAATAACCGTGCACGTGGAGGCCACGCGCCATCTGCACGGCGTGGTGCAGTCCATAAGGAGGGCGGGCAGGAAGGCTGGGGTCACGCTCAACCCTGCTACCCCTGTCTCCACACTCGAGAACATCCTGCCGGACGTTGACCTGATACTCGTCATGTCCGTGAACCCGGGGTTCAGCGGGCAGGGCTTCATACCCCAGTCGATCGAGAAGGTAGCAGCCGTCAGGCGGATGATAGACGCCTCGGGCTATCAGATAGAGCTCGAGATAGACGGCGGCATTAAGGTGGGCAACATAAAGGACGCCGGCCGGGCCGGAGCGGACGTCTTCGTCTCGGGCTCCGGGGTGTTCGGCTCCGGCGACTACGCAAAGACCATCTCCGCCATGAGAGGCGAGCTTGCGGCCCTCGGGGCCCGCCCCTGAACGGGCGGGCCCGGGCCTGCTTCGTGGGCGAACACTTGTAAAATCCCCGCTTTAGTAGTATTATCTAATTACACCCTTCGATACTTCATCCCTGTAACCGGAATCTCCCTCATCGATGCCGCAACCGTCCCGTAAGAGGCACGAAGGCACCCGGCGGGCGCCTTTTAATACGACCGCTTCTTAGATATCCATCCCGACCCGATACCCGTATATACGCGAGCGGTCTTTTGCGCCGCAACGGAAGTATCCGCAACAGGAAAGACCCATCCCCGAAGACCTTCGCCCTTTGCCGGGCACCCGGTGCCGTTTCGCGTTTTTTTAAAGGTCTGATTGTTAATTCAGACCTTGTGCGGCACATGGACGTGCCGCCATTTTCTATGGCGGTAAGCCATTAAAAATGTGAGAAAAAGAACAATCGCATTTTTCTTTTTCGCCTCCGAACAATTCAAGGATGGATTGTTCGGAGGTTCCTTGGAGAAAGGCCGGTCACGTGGCCGAGAACGTTAAAAACCGGCGTCGTATTACCGTGGGCAGGTTCCTGCTCCTCGGCCTGACGCTATCCGTCTTTTACTGGGCGTGTGAGTCGCTGGTCCACGTTTACGTCTTCAAGAGGGGAAGCTTCACGGAGCAGCTGTTCGGGTTGGACCCCAACGAGCTCTGGATGCGCGTGTTCATAGTAGCGATACTCCTTGCCTACAGCCTCTACGCGGGCATCGTCGTGGCGCGGCTCAGGCAGAGCAGGGAGGCGCTCGGGCAGAGCGAGGAGAAGTACCGCCGGATGGTCGAGACCGCTGAGGAGGGCATCTGGGCCGTCGACGAGAGGAGCAATACCGTCTTCGTGAACAGCAGGATGGCCGAGATGCTCGGCTACACCGTGGAGGAGATGATGGGCCGTTCGCTCTTCGACTTCATGGACCCGGACAGCGTGGCGTACGCCGGATCCCGTATAGATGAGCGGAGGCGGGGCATAAAAGGGAACCATGACTTCAAGTTCAGGCGAAGGGACGGCAGCGACCTGTGGACCATCGTCTCCACCACGCCCGTCATGGACGCAGCAGGGGGGTATCGCGGCACCCTTGCGATGGTCAACGACATAACGGAGAGGAAGAAGGCGGACCAGGCGCTCGCCGAACGGCTCGACGAGCTTGAGAGGTTCAGGAAGGCCACTGTAGAGCGGGAGTTCAGGATAAGGGAGCTGAAGGAGAAGATGGCCCGGATGGAGTGAGGGCCCTTGCGATGAGGCCCGGAGGCCCCCCGGCGGAGAGACCGCCCCAAAGGAGCGTTATGCGCGGATTTAAGGATACGAACAGGATGATGGGGCTCTGGAATGAAGCACTGTCGAGGGAGATAAAGACACTTTTTCAGGTCGAAGCGCCTCACGTCTATCTCGAGGCGGCGAAGATGGAGATAGAGAGGATAGAGAAGGAGGAGGGCGTAAGCTTCGTAAAGCAGACCCCGCTCGATACGATAAACGCCATCTACCGGTATTTTACGGGTGCGGGCTTTTTCGAGGAGGCGGGGGCGGTCTTGCAGGGGGAGAAGGACGAGCGGGGACGCGAGGTCTACGAGCTGTACGAGAGAGGCTGCCTGACCTTCGAGCTCAACCACTGGCGGCTTTGTGAAGGCCTGTGCGCCTCTCCGGTATGCATCGCCCACAGCATGATAAGGTGCGCGCTCCACACCGGCTTCTCTCTTTCCATGGACCTTCTCGAAGACAGGATAGAGGAGGGGACGAAGGAGGAGTTCGCAAGGATAGCCCTCAAGCCGGAGAGCGTTCGGGAGCTCAAGCCTTTAAGGCTCATCGAGGAGATGAAAAAGGACAAGGCGGAGCTCAACAGGATATCGGGCGAGTACCGCAAGGCCATAGATATGTCGCTCGACGCCATGGTCTCAGCCGGCGAGGAGGGGCGCATAGCCCTGTGGAACCCGGCGGCGCAGAAGCTCTTCGGCTACTCGGAGGAAGAGATGATGGGACAAGACGTGAGCGTGCTCGTTCCCGATGCGCTCAGGCAGAGGCACAGGCAGGGGATGGAGAGGTTCCTCAAGACCGGGGAGGGCGGGATAATAGGCAGGGTCGTCGAGTTGCAGGGGCTATGCAAGGACGGCACGGTCATCCCCGTGGAGATGAGCCTTTCGGCCGAGAGGGTGGACGGCAGGTGGGTCTTCATGGCGATAATCAGGGACGACCGCGTCCGCAAGAGCCTCGAGGAGGAGCTCAAGACCCGGCTCGACGAGACGGAGAGGTTTACCAGGCAGATGGTGGGCAGGGAGATAAAGATGGAAGAGCTGCGCAGGGAGATAGCCGCCTTGAGGGAGAAGCTGGCGGCGCGGGGTAATGGTACGTGATGGGAGACAAGGAGAAGATAGCGGAGCTTTCCGCCGAGGTGGAGAGGCTTGCCGCCGAGCTCGTCAGGGCAGGGCAGAGGGAGGCCGACCTCGCGGATACCCGCCGGGCCATGCTCTATCTGCTCGAGGACATAAACGAGGGGGCGGCCCTTACCGAGAACGCCAAGAAGGAGTGGGAGGCGACCTTCGACAGCATCTCGGACCTCCTGTTCATCCACGACCCGCAGATGAGGATAACCAGGTGCAACAAGGCATATATGGAGGCGGCCGGGGTGAAGTTCAAGGAGATAATAGGCAGGCCCTACTACGAGGTCTTTCCGAGGATGGACGGGCCTTTCGAGCCTTGCAGGGAGGCGCCGGCAAGGGGCGCAGGGGAGGCCGAGGAGCAGGAGGTGGAGGTGGAGGAGTCCGGGAAGGTCTTCAAGGTGAGGTACTACCCGGTAAAGGGCGTGGCCACTGGCGCCTCCTCCATCCACGTTATGGAGGACATAACCTTCGAGAAGAGGGCGGCCACCGCCCTCAAGGAGTCTGAGGACAAGTACCGCCACCTCTTCGACAACCTCTACGACGCGGCTTTCCTCGCTGACGCGGCCACCGGGCGTATCATTGAGACGAACAAGACCGGAGAGGCGCTTCTGGGCATGACGAGGGAGGAGATAATAGGGATGCACCAGAGCGCTCTCCATCCGCGGGGTAAAGAGAAGGAATACCGTGAGAAGTTCGCGGCCCACGTGGCGAAGGGGCACGAGGCCGACCACGAGGGCGAGGTGGTGCGCAAGGACGGCACGGTCGTGCAGGTGGCCATAAGCGGTGAGAGGCTCGATATCGGCGGCCGCGACGTGATGCTCGGAATATTCAGGGACATAACCGTGCAGAAGCGGAACGAGGAGAAGATAGCGCAGGAGATGGAGCTTACCAGGGACCTGCTGATGATAGCCAACGCCACGGCGCACACGACAGACATCGACAGGCTTATGGAGCAGGTCGTCGGCTGCCTCAAGAACATAATGCGCTCCAAGTTGAGCCTGTCGTACGTATGGAACCCCGAAAGGGGCGTCTTCTCCCCGTCCCAGGCGGCCGGCCTGTCCCCGGGGCAGACCCCCTTCTACAGGGTGTAGCCGCTCGACCACAACGTGCCTTTCGTGGCGAAGGCCGTCGAGACGCGCAGGGCCGTCATAGAGAACATAAGCGGGTACCCCCGCCTGACCGTCTGGACCGGCGCAGGGCGGCAGGAGGAGCCCCTGCCCACGCCCCACAAGGCCCCGCCAAAGCCACCGCCGGGCGCACCTCTCCACTGGATAGAAGGGCTGAACACGATAGTCGTCTTCCCGCTTATCGGCAGGGAGGGCTGCCTGGGCCTGCTCTTGAGCGTCTACGCCGGGGAGAAGGGGCTGCCGGAGTTCGCCAGCCGCGACAGGGAGGTCTGGGACGGGATCTCCTATCAGGTCTCGATCGCGCTCGACGAGGCGCGCCTGTACAAGGACTCCATAGACAGGACGATGGAGCTGTCCCGCAAGATAGAGACCATCCAGATGATGCACGAGATAGATAACGCGATACTCTCCGCCCTCGAGCCAGGTGAGATACTCGATACGGCGGCGAGCATGGTAGCCAAGGCGGTCTACTGCGAGATGACGGCCATATTCCTCGTCGACAAGGAGAAAAGCGGCTTCCGATTCGCCGCGGGGTTCGGCACACGGCTTGAGAAGGGGTTCTTCATGCCCTTCGACCACTCTTCCGTAAAGGACGTGCTGAAGACAGGCATACCGCAGTACGTGGCCCGCTTCAAGGAGGCGGACGGTGAGAAGGCGTATGAGCGCTCACTCGTCAAGGACGGGATCGCCTCGCGCATAAGCGTGCCGCTGGTCGTAAAGGGCGAGGTGACGGGCGTGCTCTCCACCTGTTCGCGGAGAGCGGCGGCCTTCTCGGCCGAGGACCTCTCGGTGGTCGAGAAGCTCTCGAGCCAGATAGGCATAGCCCTTGAGAACGCGAGGCTTCTTACGGATATCGAGGAGCTCTTCTTCGGCACGGTAAAGACGCTCTCGGAGGCGATAGACGCCAAGAGCCCGTGGACCAGGGGCCATTCCGAGAGGGTCACGGAGTTGGCCATGGCCATAGGGCGCGAGCTCGGGCTCGGCAAACAGGAGTTAAGGTACCTCGAGCTTGCCGGACTGCTCCACGACATAGGGAAGCTCGGCACATATGAGTCGATACTCGACAAGCCCGGAAGGCTTACGGAAGAGGAGCAGGAGATAATGAAGCAGCACCCCGCCAAGGGGGCGGAGATACTCTCTCCCATAAAGCAGATGGCGGGCCTGGCGCCCGCCATAAAACACCACCACGAGTTCTACGACGGCACCGGGTATCCGGCGGGGCTCAAGGGAGAGGAGATACCCTTCATGGCGCGGATACTGACTGTGGCGGACACCGTGGACGCCATGGGCGCGGACAGGCCGTACAGGAAGGGCAAGCCCATGAGCGCTATCGTCGCGGAGCTGAAGCATTGTTCGGGCACGCAGTTCGACCCGCTGGTCGTAGACACCTTCCTGAGGATCCAGGAGGCGGGCGGAGCAAGGGCAGGGGCGTAAGCCCCTCACCCGGCCGGGCAACGCCCCTGCCGGTAACCGTCCCCCCCCCGCTATAGCCTTCTGCCGCGCCCTCGTCCGGCTCAATCCACGTGCGTAATCCCTATGCCCAACCCGATGCCTATGCGCGGCCCGCCGCCGTAGCCCCTGCGTTTCCACAGGTAGTGCTCCACGGGCCTTATGACAGGGTACGTGTACGTGCTCCCTCCGAGCCTCCTCTTGCGTACGCCGGTTATCGTGCCGGCCACGGTAAGGAGCTTCCCGTTGGTGAAGACGGCTGGGTCCTTGAAGCCGTCGAACTCGACGAGGAACCTGCCGGCGGAGCTCTCCGGGTCCACGGGCATCAACCGGGAGTTCATCTCCTGCTCGAGCACCTCGACCACCGTCGTGCCCTCCCTGTTCTCTATGCCGAGGATGGTGCCGCCGAGCACGATGGTCTTTCCCGTGTAGGCGGCCGGGTCCTTTATCACCTGCTCGAACCCGAGCCCCCTGTCCGTCTGACCGAGCGTCTCCCGCGAGAGCACCGGGCCGCACCCGGCCAGCGCGACCAGAGCCGCCGCGGCCACGAGCGTTTTTATAGACGCATGGAGTCCCATCATACCTTTTGTCCCATTTCAAATCGTGTATAATGTGAAGAATACCATGTAATCCCCGGCTGTCAAACGGATGTCAATCGGAGGAAGGGCTTTGCCGAGGTTCGTCGTACACAGACACGCGGCCACGCACCTGCACTACGACCTGCGGCTCGAGGCCGGCGGCGTGCTCAAGAGCTGGGCCGTGCCCAGGGGGATGCCCGAGGAGACGGGCACGAAGAGGCTCGCCGTGGCCGTACAGGACCACATGCTCGACTACATCGGCTTCGAGGGCACCATACCCGAGGGGCGCTACGGCGCAGGTACGGTAGAGGTCTGGGACGCCGGCACCTACGAGGCACAGTCGTGGAAGGATGAGAAGATAGTCTTTACGCTCAAGGGCAGGAGGCTCTCGGGCAGGTACGCGCTCGTGCGCATGAAGGGGAACAACTGGCTGGTCATGAAGCTCAAGGGGGGATAGGCTGGGGATTTGTGCCGAATGGTCGAAATTGTGGCTCCCCCTGCGGGGGGAGGTGTTGTCATTCTGAGCAACGCGAAGAATCCCGGCGTTTGGCGGCTCGCGGAGCCGCGAGATCCTTCGGTCGCTCCGCTCCCTCAGGGTGACAGGGCAAAGAGGGATTTCCGCGTCGCCTGCGTCCCGCGTAATGACGATCAAAAATCCCCCTCCGTCCCCCTTTGGAAAAGGGGGACTTTTGAAACCCCCTTTTAACGGGCGGCGGAGCAGACCCCGCCCTACAGGAACTCGATCGCCCCCGCGGCCACCTTTATGGCGTTGGCCGTGCCCTTCTTGAGCGCCTGGGGTGTTACCTTGCCGGTACTCCCCCGGTTCACGACCCCGGTCACGCACCCGCCTCTCAAGCCCATCGAGGCGGTCATGGTAAACAGCGTTGCCGCCTCCATCTCGTAGTTGAGCACGCAGAGCTGGCGCATCTCCTCGGTGGCCCCCCTGAAACGCCGCAGCACGTACTTCCTGAACGCGTCCCGCCTCTCCTCGCCCGGATAGAAGGTGTCTGAAGAGGCGGTCACACCGGTGTGCGACCTTACGCCGTGCTTCTGTGCGCTCTTTAGGAGCGCGCCTACCACATCGAAGTCGGCAACGGCAGGGTACTCTATGGGGGCGTAGTGTGTGGATGCGCCGTCGAGCCGGACCGCCCCCGTGGTGATTACGCAGTCGCCCGAGCGGATGCGGGCCTGTATCGCCCCGGTCGTGCCGACGCGGATGAAGGTCCGCACGCCTATCTGCGCCAGCTCGTCCACGGCGATGGATGTCGACGGGCCTCCTATGCCCGTTGACGTGACCAGCACCCTGCGCCCTTTTACGCCGGCGATGCAGGTGGTGAACTCCCGGTTGGAGGCCAGCGGGGAGAAACCTCCGCCCGTGGCCGTTGCTATCGCGCGCGCTATCGGCTCCACGCGGGCCGGGTCCCCCGGAAGGAAGACCGTCTGCGCACCCTCTATGGATTTCTTGTCGAGGCGGATGTGGTACAGGAGCGCCATTCGATAAAGGTCCTTTCGGCTGATTTTGTTTTGAAGATGAACGGCGCGCGGGGGGAGCCCCCAGCAGAGGTCAGGCCTTTTTGAGGTATATCCTGATGGTCGTATTATCCTCCTCCACCCCGAGCAGCACGTTGCCCGTGCTCTCGGCCCACACGGGCAGGTCCTTTTTGGAGACGGGGTCGTCGGTGAGCACCTCTATCACCTGCCCGGGCGCCATCTGCTCGAGGGCAAGCGCGGTCTTTACTGAAGGCATGGGGCAGCTAAGTCCCCTTGTGTCAAGTGTCTTGTCTGCCAGGTATTCGTTCATCTGTTCAGTTCCCCTTATATGAATAGGTTTACGTTCGACTCGTTCGCCTGCGCGAGGTAGGAGACCGCCCCGATGACCTCCTCGCACTCGTCTATGAAGTCCCGTTGCTCGAGGCCCATCACCGTCATGCTCATCTCGCACGGGTAGAACTTCACGCCCAGGGCGTGCGCCGTGTCGATGAATTCACGGAGGGTCGGCACCCTCTTTGCGCTCATCATTTTCTTGAGCATGGCGGGGCCCACCCCGAGCATGTTCATCTTCGAGAGGGCGAGCCTTCTGGCGTGCCCGTAGTTCATCATGTTGAGCAGCTTCTGCATCCAGTTGCGCCCCTTTATCAGCCCACCTTCCTTCTTTATCACATTGAGCCCCCAGAAGGTGAAGAATATGTTGACCTTCATGCCCATGGACGCCGCTGCGGTGGCTATGACGAAGGCCGCTATCGCCTTGTCCAGGTCCCCGCTGAAGAGCACGATGGTTACGGACTTCTTTTCCTTTGCCTGCACGGACATCGCCTGGTCCTCCCCGTCCCCCAGGCTGCGCCGGCGGGACAAAAAACGCTTATAGCGATATGATATAATAACGGCGCGGGCGTATTCAAGGTTTTTCGGCTTGCCCCTCTGTTCCGGCGCCGCGTCCGCCCGGTCTTTTGCGCGGCCTGTTTTTTGCGCGGCAGCATTTTTGCACTGTTATCTTTCAATCTTTTGTGATAATATAACAATATCGGAAAGTTTGCCCGGGACCTCCCGGGACGAGTGCGAGAGATTTTTCAAGCGGGACCATGTATGCTGCACGAAGCCGAAAAACCGGGGGACATCGCCTCCCTGCTCGAGAAGATATACTCCGATCGGGGTTGGGACTTCCGCGACTACAAGAAGACCAGCCTGTCGCGCAGGATAGGCAAGAGGATGCAGGCCCACAGCATCTCCACATACAGCGACTACTGCGACGTACTCGAAAAAGACCCCGCCGAATACCCGAAACTCTTCTCCAACATAACGATAAAGGTAAGCGAGTTCTTCCGGGAGACCGAGGTCTTCAGCCTCCTGTGCGAGACCATCAAGTCGAGCCTCCCGGACTCTGAGCCCATAAAGGCGTGGTGCTGCGGATGCGCCTGCGGGGAGGAGGCGTACTCGCTGGCGATACTCCTCGAGAGGTGCCTGGCGCCGCAGGCCCTCGCGCAGACCAAGATATTCGCCACCGATATAGACAGCGAGGCGCTCGAGCAGGCCCGAAGGGGCGTCTACCGCGAGGAGAGCCTGCGCAACGTGCCGCAGGAGATGAGGGATAGGTACTTCATCATGACCGAGGGGCAGTACAAGGTCAGGTACACCATAAGGAACCTCGTGAAGTTCGGCGTGCTCGACATCGTCAAGAGCCCGTCCATCTCGGGGCTCCACATCCTCTTCTGCAGGAACCTTTTCATATACTTCAACAAGCCTCTCCAGGAGGCCGTCTTCGAGAAGCTCGACTACTCTCTGCGCCCCGGCGGCATACTGGTGCTCGGCAAGGCCGAGGTGCTCCCGGCCTCCTTCGCCTCCCGGTACACCCCTGTAGGCAAGAGGAACAACCTTTTTAGAAAGATCCTGCCATGAAATCACTTCTGGGCTTTTTCTCACGCAGGACGATGGGCTTCAAGCTCACCTTCATCTTTGTATCCGTGTTGCTCATACCCATGGTGCTGCTCGCCTACATGTCTTACCGCGTCATAGACTCCCGCCTCTTGACCGAGGCCGAGGAGAAGATAGAGATGGGCATGAAGAGCGCGTGGACGGAGTACTACGCAAGGGGCGCCCAGATGAGGTACGGCATGCTCCAGGCCTCTTCCATGGAGGAGATAAAGGACGCTGTCGCGCGCGGTGACAAGTCTTATCTCAAGCACATGATGGTGCGGTGGAAGCAGATGAGGCCGTACGTCGACATCTGGGCCGTAACGGACGCAAAGGGCGTGGTTATAGCGCGCCTTAACAGCGATTATTCCGGCGACAGGCTCGAGGTGAACGGCGCGCTCGCCCAGGCCGTGTCCAGCGGCGAGCCTGTTATATCGAGCGAGTCGATCGGCCGGGACGTGATAAAGCTCGAGGGCAACGAGATAATAGAGAAGGTGGAAGCCTCGGGCGTGCCCGCCGGCCCCGCCGTGGACGGTGATGCGGCCGGCCAGACGGAGTTCCTCGCCCTGATGGTGGTCACCCCTGTGCTCGACGACTTCTACAGGCCCATAGGCGCCATCGTCACAGGGGATGTGCTCAACAACGACGACCACATCCCCACGGCCATGTCTTCGCGGACCCCGGGGCTTTTTACCACCATCTCCATGGGGTCGAAGAGGATATCGACGAACCTGATGGACAGCAGGGGCAGGGTGCTAAAGGGCAGCTCGCTGCCCGGCGGCGTGGCGGGCCCCCTCGGCTCGGGTGAGCGCTTTTTCGGCGGCTGGACGCTTGGAGGGGTGGAGTACATCTCGGCCTTCGAGCCCATAAGGGACTTCAGGGGCAACGTCGTGGGCTCGCTGGACGTGGGCATGGCCAAGGAGAGCCTCTGGGCCGTGCAGAAGGAGAACCAGAAGGTCATAATGGTGATAACCCTGCTCGGGCTCAGCTTCTCGCTTGTGGCCGCGGTCCTGTCCACATATGAGATAACGAAGCCCCTCAAGGCCATCAAGGCCAAGTTGGCGGCCTTCGCCGACGGGGACGTGAGCGCGAGGGTCGAGTGCGATACCGAGGAGAAGACGAACGACGAGCTTACGATACTGGCAAGGACCTTCAACGCCATGATGGACACCGTGAGCACGAGGGAGGCCGAGACACAGAAGTACTTCAGCACCATAGAGCAGAAGAACCGGGACTTCGCGGCGCTTAACGATGAACTCAAGGTAAAGAACGAGGAGATAGAGGTAGCCTACGAGGAGACCCAGAGCCAGACCGAGGAACTGCACGCCATAAACGAGGAATTGAAGCTCCTGAACGAGGACCTCGACAGAAAGAACGCCGACCTCAAGAGGGCCAACAGGATAATAATAGAGGAAGAGAACGAGATCAAGAAGGCCAAGGACAAGCTCCGCTTCATATACGACAGCATCGGGGACTTCATCCTGCTCGTGGACTACGACCACTCCATACTCGAGGCGAACAGGCATTTTACCGAGACCTTCAAGACCAGGGAGTCGATGGTCGCGGGCAAGGACCTCTTCGAGATGTTCGGCATGGTCAGCCCCGCCGGAGGCTCTCCCGTAAGGCGGGCCATAGACACGATGAAGCCCGTGGAGGCGGAGATATCAAACCTCACCGGCGGCATATTCACGATGTACGCGTACCCGTTCCTCGACACGCAGTCCGGGCCCGGCAGGGCCGTCGTCTACATAAGGGACGTCACCGAGCAGAGGATGATATCCCAGAGGCTGATGCAGACCGACAAGCTCTCCTCACTCGGGGAGCTCGTCTCCGGGGTGGCGCACGAGCTCAACAACCCGCTTACCGGCATCATGTGCTTCTCGGAGCTGCTCATGGATGAGAATATCCCCAAAGACGTGAAGCTCAAGCTCAAGAAGATAAACGACGCGTCCCACAGGTGCAAGAAGATAATAGACAACCTGCTGACCTTCGCCAGATGGAAGATGCCCGAGAAGCGCTTCGAGGACATAAACAAGGTGATAAGGGAGAGCGCGGAGCTGAGGGCCTATCAGCTCAAGGTGGACAACATCTCGCTTACCCTCGACCTCGACCCGGAGATGCCTGGCACCATGCTCGACGAGAGCCAGCTGCATCAGGTCTTCATAAACCTGATAAACAACGCGAGGGACGCGATAAAGGAGAAGGGGGGGCGGGGCTGGATAAAGATAACCAGCTCGTGCAAGGGCGACAGGATAGCGGTAAAGTTCGAGGACTCCGGCACGGGCATACCGGATGAGGTCGCCAACAGGATATTCGACCCGTTCTTTACCACCAAGGAGGTCGGGAAGGGCACGGGCCTGGGCCTGAGTATCTCCTACGGCATAATTCACGAGCACGGCGGCAACATCTACGCTTCGAGCACGGCGGGCAGGGGCACCACCTTCGTGGTGGAGCTGCCCGTAATCAGCCAGATTGGCGAGCAGGCCGAGCAGCCTTCGACGGGCGGGGCCATAGAGCTGAAGAAGATGGCGCATGGCAAGAAGGTGCTCGTCCTCGACGACGAGCCGATCCTGCTCGATATGCTTCACGAGACCCTCGGGGGCTGCGGCTTCAAGGTCGCCAGGGCCAGCTCCGGCAAAGACGCCCTCGATATGATAAAGGACGACGACTACGACCTGATAATAAGCGATATAAAGATGCCGGGTATCGACGGGAGCGCCTTCTACAGGGGCGTAAAGAGAGTCAAGCCCGAGCTGCTCAAGAAGATAATCTTCATCTCCGGGGACAGCCTGAACAAGGAGACACAGTCGTTCCTGAAGGAATCGGGCAACCATTCGCTCAAAAAACCCTTTACAGTCGACGAGCTGAGCCTTATCATCTCAAAGGTGATATGTTGAGCCGCCCCGGCTGGTCTATGGTATAGCCGTTAAGGCTTTCGAGAATGGAAAAGATGGAGGAGGAACCTATGCGCAGACTTATCCCCCTGTTCGTGCTTCTGGCTCTGGTCGCGGCGTACGCCCCGGCTTTCGCCGCGCCCCGCGGGGTCACGCTCATCTCCGCCGGCGAGCTGAAGGCGAAGATAGACGGTAACGTGCCCGTGGTGATACTCGACGTAAGGTCCCGCGGGGCCTATGACCACAGCGACATAGCCATAAAAGGCGCCATCCGCATCGCGCCGGACGAGCTCCCCGACAGGACATGGGAGTTGCCCATGGGAAAGGCGATAGCCACCTTCTGCACCTGACCGAGCGAGGCCTCGAGCTCCGGTGCGGCGCTCTTCCTTCAGAGAAAAGGTTTTCAAAGGGTCTGGGTGGTCCGGGGCGGGCTTGACGCCCTGCTCGAAGCGGGCTTCCCAACCGAACGCAAGAAGTAAAGGTTTT
>JBHHYT010000005.1:0-41300 GCA_046757705.1 Thermodesulfobacteriota bacterium | reverse complement strand
AGCTAGTACCGGTGTTACTAGGCACCGGTACTCAAGACCGCTTTCAGGGCCGGGCCGTTCTGCCGGGGATAAACCCCGGCGATCGGCCCGGCTTGCAAAGACCTCAAAGACTGCCTGCCCCGTCAGGTTCCTGCCGGGGCAGGGGAGACCACCCTGCACCCCTCGCCCCGCCGCTTCCAGCGGCCCGTCCTCGATACCTCGAAACGTTCCGCTTCTCGGTTTCCTGCCCCTTCCTCCAGTTGGGTAAGAAAGGGGGCGGCTGGTATCTACGTGCCAATTTGGTGCTTCCGTGCCAGTAGCGGGCCTCCTGAACCGGTTAAGAGCCGTTTCCGGCAAGCTTGCCAGGCCTGTTTTTCCTCCTGAACCGTCCTGCCTTCTGCAACTCCCGGTAAACGAGGTCGTAGCAGGCGTAAGGGTGCTCGCGTTCTTTCATCGCCCGGTTCGTTGCGCTTATGGCCTTCTTAACGGGCAGGCCGTCCTTGATTAGCCCGTCGAAGATGTTCAGGACTTCGGAGGTAAAGTCCTCGGTGAACCGCTTCCGTTTCTCAATCTCCTCGGCACAATAAGCGCGTGCATTTTCCTTTGCCACATGGGTTTTCCATGAGACATGGGTAAAGAAGCCCTCAAGGGTGCCTAAAAGCTGTGTGAAGGATTTTAGCAAACCCTCTGGAATAGTTAACGAAACCTCAACCATCCCGTTGTCGCAGGAGGTCGAGGATACTTCCAGAAGGCCCTGCATCGAGGCCGGATTCCAAAGCAGATTAATGTCGCATAATGGATATTATGTCAAATCATGTGTCTTGGAAAGGAGCAGGGCGTGTAATGCTAATAATTGTCTGTAAAATCAAGGGGTTCTCCCCTCATCGCTGGTGGGCCGTCTCTGTGTTGTTCGGTGATATCGTGATTATAATAATTATGCGGTGAAAGAAAGGAACGTTTTGTGTTGCGCGCCGTGCGCCGTTCTTTGGACCGGTAGGTCCTTGATGGATGCTGCGCGGGCAATCCGCTGGCCTGAAAGATCGGGCACAAGGAAGATCACCCTCTCGGGTGCCCCTTCTTGTGGAGGCTCTTGAGGCGTTCGTTGGTGACGTGGGTGTATATCTGCGTCGTGGAGATGTCGGCGTGGCCGAGCATGGCCTGTACCATGCGCAGGTCCGCCCCGCCCTCGAGCAGGTGTGTGGCAAAGGAGTGGCGTATTATGTGGGGCTTTATCTTCCTGCGGTCTATGCCCGCTTCAATGGCCGCGGCCTTTATGATAACCCAGAAGTTCTGCCGTGTCATGCGCGTGCCGCGCCTGGTGATGAACAGGAACCTGTTCATGCCCTTTACGAGCCCCCCGCGCGCCGTATCCAGATACCTGCCGACCCAGTACATGGCCGCCTCACCGATAGGCACTATCCTCTCCCTGGAGCCTTTTCCGAAGGCGGTGATATAGCCCTTCTGCAGGCTCAGGTCGTTGAGCCTGAGCGTGACCAGCTCCGAGACACGCAGGCCCGTGGCATAGAGCATCTCCATCATGGCCTTGTCTCTGAGACCCAGCGGGGTGGCGATGTCCGGCGCGTCGAGGAGCCTCTCCACCTCCTCCACCTTCAGGAACTCCGGGAGCCTCTTGTTGAGCCTCGGGATGTCGACAGTGGCGCAAGGGTTGCTCGTAACGCTTTCTTTTTTAAGGAGAAATTTGTAAAACCCGCGTAGCGTTATAAGCGCCCTCGTGTAAGAGCGCACGGCCTTGCCCTCCTCCATGAGCTTTTTCATGAACCCCCTGACATCATCCGCGCGGGCCTGTTCCGGGGCGGTCCCCCTCGCCCCGAGAAAGGCGCACCAGAGGGCAAGGTCCCTGCCGTAAGAGAGGCGCGTGTTCAGGGAGAGCCCCTTCTCAACGACAAGGTGGTCGAGGTACTCGTTTAAGGGATTATCCGCCATGGCCGCGCCTTGTGTACCTATGATGATGCCCCGTGGGCTTGCCCCTCGCTAAGGAGGCTCTGGAGTCTCTCCGTTACTTCCCTGAGTTTTTCCTTGTAGAAGACCTTCTGCCCGAAGATGTCCTTTATGTAGAATATGTCCGCGGCCTGTTCGCCCTTCGTCGATATCTTGGCGACGTCTATGTAAAGGCCGAGCTCCGTAAGCGTGCGCGTGATGTCGTAGAGAAGGCCGATCCTGTTGAGCGTGTGTATGTCCAGGACCGTGTAGTCGTCTGAGACCTCGTTGTCTATCTGCACCGAAGTCTTCACCCCCGGCCTCGGCTTCATGTCGAGTATGGAAGGCTTGCGCTTTCCAACGAGCCTGGAAACCTTTATCCGGCCTGTCAACACGCCGGCGAGGTCCTTCTCTATCTTGGCGAGCCTCGCCGGGTCGGTTATGAACTCACCGAAGGCGCTGTTCACCTGAAGGATGTCGAGGACTATCCCGTTCTTGAGGGTGTTTATCTGAGCGCCGAGGATGTTCACCGCGTTGGCCGCCATCACGCCCGTGATCATGGAGAAGAGGCCGTGGACGTCGGTGGTGCAGACGACTATCTCGGTGTATTCCCTCACCGTGTCCTGCCGGGTGGTCATTATGTAGGGCTTGCCGGGGAAGTCGCGCAGGATCAGCATGTGTTCGGCTATCACGTCGGGACTGTTCGAGAGGAAGTACCGTTGAGGCAGCAGCCCGAAGAACTCGTCGACGGTGGCGGTGTCTATGGCCTTCGGCGCGAGTATCTCGGAGACCCTCTGCTTTATCCTCTCCAGCTTGGCGACGCCGTCCTCGGCCTCGAACGTGCCCCTCTCCAGCACGGTAAGCGAGTTGAAGTAAAGCTCCTGAAAAAGAGCGCCCTTCCACTGCGTCCAGACCTCCGGGCCCACGGCCCTTACGTCCGCGAAGGTGAGCAGATACAGGAGGTTGAGCCTCTCTATGTCCCCTACCTTCCTGGCGAACTCGATGATGAGCTTCTCATCGTGCAGGTCCCTGTACTGGGCCGTGTCCGCCAGCAGAAGGTGGTTCCTTACGAGGAACTTCAGGAGTCCGGTGTCGTCCTCTCCGAGGTGGAGCCGGCGGCATATCTCAGGGATTATCTGCGCCCCCTTCTCCGCGTGTCCACTGCCGAGAGCCTTGCCTGTGTCATGCAGGAGCACGGCGAGCATGATTATCTCCTGGTTCGGAAGCTCCTCGAAGATGGTGGCGAGCAGGGGGAAATCGCACTTTGAACTGCCCCTGAGCCTGTCGAGCTCCCGTATGGCGAATATGGTGTGCGTATCCACCGTATATATGTGGTAGAGGTCGTGCTGGACGCGGCAGTTTATCTCCGCGAACTCGGGGATGTACCTTTCGAGGAACTTGAGATTGTGCATCTCCGACAGGGCCTTGAAGACGTTGTGCCCCTTTAGTATCTTTATGAACGTCGCGGCCACCTCCTCGGATTCGCGGAAACCCTCGAGGGCGTTCTCAAGGAACTTGAGGATGAGGTCTTTCGTGGTCTGGCTCATCTCCACGTCAAAGCTCTCCACGTACTCGAACGCCTTGATGATAGCCGCAGGGTCGTCCACTATGGAGCTGTCCATCGCCGTCAGCGCGCCGCCGACGATGGAGTAATTCCTGTCTATCCTGACCCTTTTCCTGGGCCAGTTGAAGGAGTTCTGCTCCTCCTTGTGCAGGACCCTGGACAGTATCATGTTGGCGTGGTGGAATATGTTCGAGGCGTGCAGGTAGTACTCCCGCATGAAGGCCTCCACGGCGATGCCGTCCCCGGTGTTGGTGAAGCCGCGCAACCGGGCTATCCTTTCCTGATGGTCGAAGGTGAGCTGGTCGTTCTTCCTGCCGGTGTGGTAATGGAGCTCGTTGCGCACCCAGAGCAGGAAGTCGAGCGAGCCCTTTATCACCTCCCTGTCGCTCTCGGAGACGAGGCCGGCCAGGTCCGTCGAGTTCCTGCTGTTGCGCGCCTTTACGACCCACATGGCCGTATGGAGGTCGCGCAGCCCCCCCTCCCCCTCCTTCACGTTGGGCTCGAGTATGTAGACCGAGCCCCCGTACTTCTCGTGCCTCTTGCGGCTCTCGTCGAGCTTCTCGTTGATGAAGGGCATGGCGCGCTTTCTGCCGAAGAGGTTCTTCCTGACCGAATCCACAAGCGCCGTATAGAGCGAACCGTCGCCGAGCAGGAACCGTGTCTCGATCAGGGCGGTCATCGTCTTGTGGTCGTCCCTGGCAAGAGCGATGCACTCGTTCACCGTCCTTATGCTGAAGCCGAGGTCGAGGCCGGTGTCCCACAGCACATAGAGGATCTGCTGCGTAAGCTCCTGCACGGGCTTGCTGATCTTCCTCTTGTACAGGAGCGTGAGGTCTATGTCGGAGTGGAAGTTGAGCTCTCCCCTGCCGTAGCCGCCAAGCGCCACGAGGGCCACGGGTTCGTCGCACCCGAGCTCCTCGCGTTTGAAGGTGAAGAGCGCCTTGATGAGGTCGTCCACCAGCACGGTATAGGCCCTGCATATCGCCTCTCCGCCAACGCCGGCGAGGTGCTCCTTCCTGAGCTCGGCCGCGCCCGTGGTAAGGTACTCCTTTACCACGGGTGTGACGGAATCCTTGCGCTCTCTGAGTGTGTCGAGAAGGGTGGCATGGCTCATGGGTATTGACCTATACGGAACCGGGGCCGTTTATGTAGTGCTCCAGCCCGGTCCTTATGCCCTTGACGACCTCACGGAGGTACTTCTTGTCGCGCAGGCGTTTTTCTTCCCTCGGGTTGCTTATGAAAGAGACCTCCACGAGTATGGCCGGCATCTTGGTGCCGACGAGCACGTAGAAGGGGGCGCCTTTTACGCCGTTGCCCCTTACGTTGCGGTACTTCCTCTTGAGGTTGGTGACGAGCTTTACCTGCACGGACTCGGCAAGGCGAGCCGAGTCGTTGGTCTTGGCGGTCTTTATAAGGTCGTTGAGGATGAACTCCAGGTCGCTTACCGACCGTCTGGAGGTGGAGTTCTCCCGGGCGGCCACCCGTATCGCCTCCTCGTCGTTGGATATGTTGAGTATGTAGGTCTCTATGCCGGAGGCGGCCCTGCGGGGGGACGCGTTTATGTGGATGGAGACGAACAGGTCGGCGTCCTTGCTGTTGGCTATGGCCGTCCTCTCCTCGAGCGGGATGAAGACGTCGCGGTTGCGCGTCAGTATGACCTCGGCGTCGAGCTTGTCCCTGAGCTCGGAGGCGAGCATCTTGGCGAGCCTGAGGGTCACGTCCTTCTCCTTGAGCCCTCCCCTGCCGATGGCGCCGGGGTCCTTGCCGCCGTGTCCCGCGTCCACCACGATCCTCCTGACCTTGAGCCCGAGCTGCTGCGTAAGCGACGGCGTGGACGAGAGGGCCGGGGGCCGCGCGGCGGGCCTTGCGGCCCTTTTAGAGCCGGGCTCGCCGGATACGTCTATGACTATCCTGTACGGGTTGCTCAGGGGGAATATCTTGTAGTCCTTGATGGACTCGATATCGAGCACCACGCGGACGGTGTCTCTCTTGTACTGGCCGACGCGGGCCTTCTTAAGGAGCCCGTCGTTTATGGGTATCGACCTCTGAAGGCCGCTGGTGATGCGGGTGCCGTGTATGTCGATGTACAGCCGCCTCCAGGGCACGCTGATGGAAGGGTCTTTCTTGAGGAGCCTGTAATCGAAAGAGGCCTCTTTGTCGAGGCTTATCACCACCCGGGTATAGCTCGGGTTCGACCAGTGGCGTATCTCGTCGACCTTCGAGCCGGCGGACGCCGTTACCGGGGCGGCCCAGGCGAGCAGGAAGGCCAGAAGGGACAGGAGGCGGAGCGTACGCCTGTTATGGAGGAGGAAGTTCAATTGTCAAGCCTCTCTTTTATCCTGTTGAGGAAGTTGAGCGCCTCGATAGGGGTCGTGTTGGGGAGGTCGAGGCCGCGGAGCTCCTCGCGCAGGGGGTCCCTCTCGCCGAGCAGGCTCATCTGCCCCTCCCCTGGCCCGCCGGAACCCTCCTTGATGGCTATCCTCGGCATGCCGGAGTCGTTCAGCTCCCCGGTCTCGAGGTTCCTGAGTATCCCGGTAGCCCGTTCTATGACCTCTCCCGGCAGGCCCGCAAGGCGCGCCACCTGTATGCCGTAGCTCCGCGAGCTGCCGCCGGGGACCACTTTTCTCAGGAATATTATCTTATCATCCCATTCCTTGACCGCCATATTATAATTTTTGACCCTTTCCTTTGTCAAGGAAAGCTCTGTGAGCTCGTGATAATGTGTGGCAAAGAGCGTCTTTGCGCCGAGCCCGGGGTTGTCGTGCAGATACTCCACGACCGCCCACGCGATGGACAGCCCGTCGAAGGTCGACGTCCCCCTGCCTATCTCGTCGAGTATGACGAGGCTCGCGGGTGTGGCGTTGTTCAGGATGTTGGCGGTCTCGTTCATCTCCACCATGAAGGTGGACTGTCCCCTTGCCAGATCGTCCGAGGCCCCTACCCGCGTAAATATCCTGTCGACGACGCCTATCCGCGCACGAGCGGCGGGCACGAAAGAGCCTATCTGCGCCATCAGCACGATAAGGGCGTTTTGCCGGAGATAAGTGGATTTGCCCGCCATGTTAGGCCCCGTGAGTATGACAAGGCTGCATGTGTCGTTGTGCAGCGAGAGGTCGTTGGCCACGAAGCCGTCCGCCCCCGAACTTGCCTCGATGACCGGGTGCCTGCCACCCTCTATCTCAATGCCGGGCCCGGAGTCGACCGAGGGCCTCGTATAGTCGCGCTCCTGGGCTATCACGGCAAGTGAGCACAGGGCGTCGAGCGTTGCAAGCGCCTCGGCGGTGGAGTGCACTCTGGCGGCAAACCCGGTGATCTCCTTAACGATATCAGAAAAGAGGCTCGCCTCGAGCTCCCGGGCCTTCTCCTCGGCGGTCAGTATCTTCTCCTCCCACTCCTTCAGGGCCGGGGTTATGAAACGCTCGGCGTTCACCAGGGTCTGCTTCCTTATGTAATCCTCGGGCACGCCGGAGAGGTTCGAGCGCGTAATCTCGATATAGTAGCCGAAGACCCTGTTGTAGCCTATCTTCAGGGTGTTTATGCCTGTGCGGGCCCTCTCCCCGGCCTCGAGGGCGGCTATCCGGTCCTTACCCCCGGCCCCTGTCTCCCTGAGCTCCTCGAGCGTCGGGCTGTAGCCCTCCTTTATGACGCCCCCGTCGCGCACCGTAAGAGGCGGCTCGTCGACTATGGCTTCCTCTATGGCGTGGACCGCCTCGGAGACGGGGTCGAGGGAGGCGGCGGCCCGGGCCAGCAAGGTCGAAGAAAAGACATCAACAAATTCCTTCAACCTCGGGATTTTCTTGAGAGATTCCTTCAGGGATATCAGGTCCCTCGGGCCTGCCACACCGAGGGTCACCCTCACTATCAGCCTCTCTATGTCGTATACACCGTCGAGGAGCTTGACCATCTCCCCCCTCTCGGCGCGCGCCTCGACAAGCTCCTCCACGGCATCGAGCCTGTCCTCGATGAGGGCCACGTCCTTGAGGGGATGGAGCAGCCAGTTCCTTATCCTGCGGCCCCCCATAGCCGTGCGTGTCCTGTCGAGAAGGGCGAGGAGCGTGCCCTCCGGGCCGCCGGAGCGGATGTTGCCCGTAATCTCGAGGTTGCGGCGCGTGGAGGCGTCCATAACGAGGTAGTCGCCGGTGTCATAGGGGGTGCACCTCCTGACGTGGACGAGCGGAGACCTCTGCGTCTGTTTTATGTAGTGGAGCAGCGCCCCGGCGGCCCGCAGGGCATGGGTCAGCCCGGAGCAGCCGAAGCCGTCGAGAGAGACGGTCGAGAAGTGCTCGTTGAGGCGCGCACTGGCCACCTTGAGGTCGTAATCGTACTTGCCGAGCGGCGTTATCTTCTTGACGGAATGCTCATGGGGGCTGAACTCCGCCGCCGACTCTTCCTGGACCACAAGCTCGAGCGGACGCACCCTCCTTATCTCGTCGTGGACAGCTTCGGGCCCGGAGAATTCCGTCAGCCTGAACTCCCCGGTGGTGGCGTCCATGTAGGCGAAGCCGCACCTGCTGCGGTGGTCGAGGCAGGCGGCGGCTATGAAGTTGTTGGCCCTGGGGTCGAGCAGCTCCGGGTCGAAGGCCACGCCGGGGGTTATCACGCGCGTCACCGCCCTCTCTACTATCCCGTTGCCGGGCGGGGTCGTCTGCTCGCAGACGGCTACCTTGTGCCCCTCCTTTACGAGCCGGGCTATGTATGAGCCGGCCGCGTGGTAGGGCACCCCGCACATCGGCACCTTCTTCTCCCTGTCGCGCGAGGTAAGGGCGATGCCGAGGGCGCGTGAGGCTACGGCCGCGTCCTCGAAGAACATCTCGTAGAAGTCGCCCATCCTGAAGAAGAGTATGGCGTCCGGGTTCTGCGCCTTTATCTCGAGGTACTGCCGCATGGCGGGCGTAGGGTTTTTCATCGACCAGGTGACCCCTGAATAATTCGTCCCTGGATTATTCAGGGACGAAGAAGGAAAAAGACGACCGTTGTTTTTCATCTCTCCGCGCACCGGCGCGGGGGATGTATCGATACCCTCGCGGGCAAGGGTGCTAAACTATCCAGTTCTGCTGCTCGAAGTCCTCACCGGGTATCTGGAATACCAGGAACCCCTTTACGGGCCACCTCTCAAGGCCCCTCTCCCCCGCGTCTATGGAGATGAAGAGGCGGATTTCGCCTTCCCTGGCGCCGGCGGCCCCTATGGCTTCGAGGGGCACGGAGAGCTCAACCACCCCCTCGGACGCTATCTCCACGCCCGCGCCGGAGGGCTCCCACTTGCCCTGCCCGTCCCTCTCGTAGGCCGCGGCCATCGCGTCCTTCGCCTTTATCGTCGCCGTGATGCGCAGGTTCTTCGGCTGGAGGAAGTCTATGGAGAAGCTCCACTCCTTCTCGTAAGGCGAGAGCCCCTCGATGTAGTCGAGCCTGAAGAAGAGCTCCTCGCGCGAAAAGCCGTAGCGTATCGAGTCGATAAGGCCGCTGTCCTGCAGCTCCCTGTGCATGGAGCTGCCGTAGTACAGCCTGTCTATCCTGCCGGAGGCGAGCCACTCGAAGTAGTTCGATATCTCGCCGTCTATCTTGGGCTTTATTAAGGCCGTGGGCGTAAGGCACGGCACAAACCCCTTCTTCTCGCTCGAGATGGGTATATCGAGGGAAACGGGTGGCTCGGCGCCTATGAGCTTGTACAGCTTCTTTATGTTGCGGCGGAAGAGGCTGTCGAAGTGCTCGTCGCTCATCGACGAGTGGTCCTCGCCGTACCACCAGAACCAGTCGCTCCCCTCGGCCGCGTATATGGTCTCCCACGCCTCCGTGAGCACGGCCGCCTTCGCCGCCTTCTCCTCGGCGCTGAGCGAGTCGCGGTACTTGACGAGGGCCTCGCGAGCCTCGGCTATGAAGTCCCAGGCGGTGTTGTCCTCGACGTGGCCTATCCATATCCTGAAGTTGTGGCCTATCCACGAGCCGGGGTAGAGCCACTGGAGCTCTTCTCTCGGCTCGTAGCCCTCGAGGAACTCGTTGACCGTGACGCACTTGAGCCCGGGATGGGCCGAGAGCTTGGAGTAGAGGGCGACGAGGAAGTCACGCCCGTCGTTTACGAAGTGCTCCCACGCGTTCTCTCCGTCGAGGATGATGCTCACTATGTGCTCGCCGGGCCTCTCGAGCATATTCTCTATATATTCGAGCCTGGCGACCATGTCGCTCGCCGCGGCCTCGGCGTCCATCTTAGCGTAGTCGAAGCCTATGAGGTCGGAAAGGACGTGGTCCCTGAAGACCATGGAGACCTTCCTTCCCTGGACGTCGATGGCGTAGGGCCTGTAAAGGAACGGGTCGTAGGGCTGCCCGTGGTCGCTGCGGCGCAGAGGCCTTTTGAGCGAGTTCGTCAGGATCTCCTCGTCGGTGGCGAGCCACTTTATCCCCTCGCTCGCGACAAGCGGCAGCATCTCCATGGACACGGAGCCCTCGGAAGGCCAGATGCCCGCGGGCCTCCTGCCGAAGGTCTTCTCGTACAGGGCGATGCCGCTTCTGAGCTGCGCCATGGCGTCCTCCGGGTGAATGAACCTCTGCTTGGGAAGCGTAACGTCCGGCATCGCCTCCTTCGCGGAAAAGCTGTCGCACAGCAGCGGCATGATCGGATGGTAGTACGGGGTGGTGGATACCTCTATGATCCCCTGCTCCATCAGCCTCCTGTACTCCGGCAATATCCGGTTGACGATGTCGCGCTGTCTGGCGAAGAGCCTTTTCTTGTCCGCCTCCGTGTACCCCTTTCCCTTGTGAACGAGCGCCTTCAGCTCCTTGTCGTTGGCGCGCAGGTGCGGATCTATCCACACGAGGTTGAAGAGGACCTGGAGGTCGGTGTAGTCCTGGTCCTTGAAGTACCTCACGACACCCTGCACATCCTCCCTCGCGTTCGAGGGCCCCCTTTTCTCAAGGAGCGCCCGGTACCTGTCGAACGGCCTTATCATCAGCTCCCAGTTCGCCTGAAAGAAGTTCCTGAGCATGAAGAGCTTGTCATCGGAGGTGAGCTCCTCGGCGGTCTTCTTGCTGATATTCAGGTACAGGTCCTCGGCCTTGCCGGAGCCGTACTCCTCGATCTGCTCGATAAGGCACGGCACGATGTTGAAGGTCTGGTGGACCTCCGGGAACTCCTCGAGTATGGCCGCCATGTCGTAGTAGTCCTTGGTGGCGTGGAAGAGCACCCACGGCAGGGTGTATGTGTTCGTAAGCGGGTCTTTGTAGAGCGGCTGGTGCATGTGCCACACAAAGGCCACGTTTAGCCTGTTGTCCATTGTGGTTACCTTCCGGGTTTACGGTCTCACGGCGTGGCGTAAAGGATAAGCCCCCCCTTGTCCGGCAGAAGCGCTACGGCGGACCGGGCTGACGAGCCGTTGGCGGATATCGAGGAGCCGAGCTTTTTCTCCCACACCTTCTCGCCGTCGGAGAGCCTGAGCGCCTCCATGTACCCGCGCCTGGCCGCCAGGAAGTCCAGCCCCAGCGGGGTATGCTTCTGGTTGGAGAGCACGTAGAGTATATCCCCCGCGGCGAAGATGCTCTGCAAGGGGCTGTGGGCCAGTTCCTTCTTCCAGAGTATCGCGCCGGTGGGCATGTCCATGGATACGATCCTCTCCTGCCCCGCCACAACGAGCTTCCTGTCATCGAGGACGACGAAGTTGACGGCCTTTATGATATTATATATCCCCTTTACGTCCCCCGTGGAGGAATCGAGCGCGAGCACGGCGTTCTTGTCATCTATGGCATATACCGTCTTGCCGGATACAAGCGGGGTCCTGCGCACCGGGGCAGCCCCGTCGAAGCCCCTGACCACCCTCTTCTTCCACAGCTCCTTGCCGGTGTCCGCCGCAAGGCAGACCAGCGTACCGTCCGAGAAAAAGGCGTAGAGCCTGCCGTCGGAGTAGGCCGCCGACGCGTAGACCCGTGGCGTGACGGTCTTGAATATCCTGCGCCTGTACGTCCAGAGCTTCTCTCCGGTCTGCGCCGCCAGCGCGTATAGCCTGTCGTCGGCAGAGGTGAAGTAGACCATGGAGTCCCGTATGACGGGAGAGGAGAGTATCTCGGAGCGTACCCGGAACTCCCAGAGCGGCCTCCCGGAGCGGTCGAGGCACCGCAGTATCCCGTCCGAGGAGCCGAAGCAGACGATCTGCTCTGTAACGGCTGGCGGGGCCTCTATCGGGGCCCCTGCATCGAACTTCCAGAGGAGCTTGCCGGTGTCCATGTCGATGGAGTAGAACTCCGAGTCCGTGCTACCCACGAAGAGCGCGCCCCCGGAGAGTGCCGGGCTGGAGAGCTGCGACTTCGGGTGGCCCGTGAAGAGGTTGAAGGCCGAGATGTCCCTGTCCCACGACTTCTCAAGCGGCGGCGTGGCGGCATCCGGCGTGGCGTTGGTGCGCGTGTCGTCGTACAGGTACGAGGACCACGGGGTGACTCCCTCGGCCGGGAGCCTCTTGCCCGCGCACCCGGAGAGCAGAAGGGCCGCCACGAGCAACAGGCAAGCCTTAGAAGCGTATCTTTTTAAGCAGTTTTTCCGCATTTTCCACCATTCTCCTGAAGTCTTCCTCTCCGAGCCCGGCGCCGAGGGCCACCTTGAGGGCGCGCTCCTTGCTTATCAGGTCACCCGGAGAGTGCGAATCGGTATTGAGCAACATCATGACCCCGTATTTTTTGGCCATGGCCGCCACGTGGCCGTTGGAGATGGAGTGGCCCGCGCGGGTCGTTATCTCGAACCTTACGGAGTTCTTCGCCGCCGCCTTGCACTCTGCGGCGATAACGAGCCCCGGGTGCGCGAGTATGTCCACCTTCGCCTCGATGTACGCGGCGTTGGTGCCCGGCGCCACGGGCTCCGCGAGCGTCTCCCCGTGGCCTGTCACGACCGATGCGCCGAGCCTTCTCGCGCGCCTGACCATCTCCGGTATCTGAACGGGCGGTATGTGCGTCAGCTCGACGCCGGGGATTATCCTGAACGACTTGTCGAGATTTATCTTCTTGCAGACCTTGCGTATCCGCTTTATCACGTCGTCGATGTTCGACTCGTCCGCGTGGTCCGTTATCGCGAGCGCCCGGTATCCCGCCACCTGTGCACGCCGGGCAAGCTCCGTGGGCACGAGCGCCCCATCGCTTAGAATGCTGTGCGTATGGAAGTCTATCATGGGTTTTGCGCCGCCTCCTTGATAATGTCCTTTTTCCCGTGAGTCAAGGGGTTGAGGTTGAGAGCCCGTCGTTCATCAATCTGCCGAAGAGAGAGGTGAACACCTCGATGGTGCCGCCCTCGTCCGGCCTCAAATGGAAGACCTCGCGGTCCGCCTCGAGGCCCAGGGCCCTTCTCGCCGCCGCCTCGTCCATCGGTCCGGCCCCCGTGTATACGTACTCCACCGGTACACTCGAGCGGGCAAGGACGTCGCTCCGGGCCGCCGCAAGCCGGCCGAGTGCCTCCTCACCGGCGGTATCCCACAGGAGGATGAGGCCGACGGCGTTGGAGCCGAAGGCCCTCCAGAGCGGGCCCATGTGCCCGGCCTCCGGTATGGAGAAGAGCAGTATCTCCATGCCGCCGTAAAGCTCGATGGCCCCGGCGCTGCCGAGCGGCGTCTCGAGGGAGAGATGGTAGAAGGCGCTCTTGCGGTTGCCGGTGAATCCGGGCATCGCCGCGCACCTGCGTATGAACTCAGAGGCCGGGGCGCCGGATGTCGAGATGAGCAGTATCCTGCCGTAGTTCAGGTCGAAGATGTCGGCGTAACGGCTGATTATCCTCTCCCTTAGCGCGATCATCTTCTCGGGCGGCAGTATCCCCGCCTCCTGCTCCTCGGCGTCGCGGCCCGCGCCTTCCTCGATGAGCACCTTCCTGCCGATGAGCGCGGCCATGGTCTTGTAGACGATAAAATCCGGGTGGGAGCAGTGCTCCACGAGGTCCTCGACCTTCGGGTACGTCGCGGCAAGCTGAACGACGTCGTAGACGACCGGGGAGAGCCCCCGGGGCAGGGCCGGGGTGCCGGGGGCGAGCCTAAGGATGCTCTTCCTGCCGGGGAACTGCGCGATGTTCTTCTTGAACTCGTCGGCCTGCCTCATCCCCTCCATAAGGAGGTTGGAGACCGAGGCGCGTACCTTGCGTGCCACGGTGACCGGCATGGGGATGAACTCGAACTTGCCCTCCGTCCACAGAAGGAGCCTGTAGAGCGCCTTCTCCTTCTCCACTCCCCCGGTGTACGCGTTGTATATCTCTCCGTCCTTTACGTATACGCTCCCCGACCTCCTGGGGGTGGTTATCCGCAGCTCGCCCTCCTTCTTGTTCATGAAGAGGAACTGAATGATGTCCGGCAGGGACATGTGCGAGAGCCTGCCCTCTATCTCCTTTGTACCGGCTGCGGCCTGCGCCTTTATGGAGAGCGTCTGGCGTATCCTGCCGTAGAGCTCCTCGAGGTTTATGGGCCGGGCCAGGAATATGTCCCGCCCCGCCCTGAACCCCTTTATGTCGGCCACGGCGTCCGAGACGAAGAGGAACGGTATGGCCGAGGTGTGCGGGTTGTTCCTCAGTATCTTGAATACCCTCTCGCCGCCTACGACAGGCAGGTCGAGATCCGAGATGATTATCGACGGTAGCCTGTCCATGGCGTGCTCGAGCACGGAAGCGCCGTCGCTTACGGCCGTTATGTCGAAACCGGTCTCGATGAGGTAATCCGAGAAGGTCTTGAGGTCCTCCTCGTCCTTGAGCGCGAGTATGAGCCTGTTCCTGTCCATCAGCCGAGCTGCTCCCCGAGGGCGTACTCGCCCTGAAACTTCGTTATGAGCCCTTCCACGAGCATCTGGTCGGAGGTGTGAAAACACGAGAAGGTATCGCCCCAGCACTCTCTGCATATGACCGCGTACCCGGAGTCCTCGCTGAGGAAGAAGATGAAGGAGAACTCCTTGAGGCGCGGGTCTGCCAGAGGCACCGGCGTGGCGTTCTTTATCTCCTGAAGGTCCGGGCCGCCCTCGCCCACGAGAAAGACCCGCGTGGCGACGTTGCCCGCAAGCCCGAGGCTCTTCAGGATGGGCAGCGACGAGGATATCTTCCTGGACGCCATATAGAGTATGCCCCTTTTCTGGGGGCTTCTGGATGCCTCGTTCACGATAAGCTCCCCGGCCTGGTCGACAAAGAACTCCGAGAGCGGGAGCCCGGAGCCGGCGTCGAAGCTCGAGTTTGCGAAGCCGCTGAAGGGGGTGGAGGAAAGCTCGCCCATTATCTCCCAGAAGAGCTTGTCCTTGAGGTTGAGCCGCTCCCACAGAGAGGCCCGCTTTTGCGCCACGAGCCTGGCCGCCCTGGAAAGAAGCTCGCCGAAGCCCTTGCCGTCGCGGGGGAAGGTCGCGTGCGAGAATATGATGGAAAGCGCCCTCGATGACAGGAACGGGTCGAGGGACTTTGAGAGTTTCCTTATGGTGAGCAGCGTGCCGAAAAAGTCGGTCTCCGGGAGGATGACGAGTATGCGCCTGCCCTCCCCGTGCTCGCCGTCCATCTCTCCGGTAACATCGCAGCTCCTAACGGCTGAGACGACCGCGTCGGCGATGTCGTCGTACACGTCCCCGGCGCCGTCCGGGGGGGCGATGTCTATGAGCACGATAGAGTAGCAGGTGTTGTACCTCGCGGCCCTGAGCGACTCTATCCGGCCGTATGACCTTATGAACTCCGTGTCGTAAAACCTGCGGTCGGCCGCAGCCGGCCGTCTCAACTCAATACCCAAATCAAGGCTCCAGAATAATTAAGGAAGGTATGATCTGTTCAGACCTTCCGCGGCACATGGACGTGCCGCCATTTTCAATGGATGTAAGCCCTTGAAAATGTAAGAAAAAGAAAAATCGCATTCTTCTTTTTCGTCTCTGAATAATTCAGGGACGAATTGTTCAGAGGTTACTTGATCATCCGACCCTACATCTTGTACTTGCCGAAGTCCCCGGGAGAGAGCTCTTCGAGGGTCTCGAGGAAGTCCTTGGAGCCCTTGCCCTTCTTGCCGCCCTGTGCGAGGTCTACGTTCTTGGACTGCTCTATGACGGACGAATCGACGTAGATGGGCGCGTTGGCGCGCAGCGCTATGGCTATCGCGTCGCTCGGGCGCGCGTCCATCTTGACGACACCCTCGTCCCTGACCTCCATGTATATGGTGGCGTAGTAGACGCTGTCCTTGAGTTCGGTCACCTCTATCTTCTTGACCGTGGCCTTCGTGGTCTTGAGTATCTCCTTGAGGAGGTCATGGGTCATGGGCCTCGAGAACTGCACCTTCTCGAGCTCCGAGGCTATGGCGCTCGCCTCGAGGACGCCTATCCACACGGGAAGCGTCTGCTGCTCCTGCTCGTCCTTGAGTATGACGATGGGCACGTTCGTAAAAGGGTCGATGGTAAGTCCGAAGACCTTCATCTTTATCAGCATAGGTGGCTCCTTCTGTTATACGCACCGCGCATCGAGTTGGAGAAAGCCCGGGTGATGGTGACGTCTATTAATGAACCGGTACAGGCGCCCGGATGGGCCGGGAAATTGACTATCCTGTTGCAACTCGTCCTGCCCATAAGCTCGGCCGCGTCCGCCTTGCTCCTGCCCTCCACGAGCACCTCGACGGTACGGCCTACCAGCTGCCCGCTCTTTTCCATGGTTATGTCGCGCTGCGTCTGCTGGAGTACCCTCAACCTCTCCGAGCGCACCTCCTGCGGCACCTGCGCGCCGAAGGTGGCCGCGCGCGTGTTCGGCCTCGGAGAGTACATGAAAGAGAAGATGTTGTCGAAACGGACGGCCTCGATCAGGTCCATGGTATCGCGGAAGTCCTCCTCCTTCTCGCCCGGAAAACCCACTATTATGTCGGTGGTCAGGGCCATATCCGAGTAGAGCTCCTTGAGGAGCATGACCTTCTCGAGGTACCCCTGCCTCGTGTACCTCCTGCCCATGTTCTTCAATACCGCGTCCGAGCCGGACTGCACGGGAAGGTGTATGTGCCTGCAGAGCTTCTCCTCCTCCCCGAAGAGGTCTATAAGCTCGCGGGAGAGGTCCTTCGGGTGGGAGGTTATGAACCTGACCCTCTTGATGCCATCCACACGGGCGACCCGGCGCAGCAGCTCCGGGAACGATACGTCCCCTCCCCCTCCACCGGCGCCGTATGAGTTCACGTTCTGCCCGAGCAGCGTTACCTCGGCCACCCCTGCCGCGGCGTGGCTGCGTACCTCGGCCACGACGTCCGCGCTCTTCCTGCTGACCTCTGCGCCCCTCGTGTACGGAACTATGCAGTAGGCGCAGAAGTTGTTGCACCCGCGCATGATGCTCACGAACGCCTTGACCGACGCCTCGGCGGCCGGGTAGTAGCCGTACTCGTCGTCCTCTATGCTCTCGCTCTGGCGCGTGGCGACGACTCGGGCGTTGCGCTCGGCGACCTCTCCTATCAGCTCGCCGAGGCGGTGGATGTTGTGCGGGCCGAAGACGAGATCGAGGTACGGGGCCCTTTTGAGCAGCGCCGTGCCCTGCTGCTGGGCCACGCATCCCGATACGCCGATGATGAGCCCGGGCCTCTCGTTCTTGAGCTCCTTGAACCTGCCGAGGGTGGAGTAGACCTTCTGCTCCGCCTTGTCCCTGATGGAGCAGGTGTTTATTATGATAAGGTCGGCACTGTCGGCGGTATCCGTGCGCGCGTAGTCGAGCCCCTTCAAGAGGCCGAGTATCCGCTCGGAGTCGTTGTCGTTCATCTGGCACCCGAAGGTCTCCAGAAAGACCCTCTTGGGGCCGCTCTCTATGATGTCTTCCATCTTTTAAATCTCGCGAGTCATGAAGGGGCCCGGTTCCCGGCCTCAGGGGGCAGCCGCGCAAGGCGGGGGCGCCCCACCCTCCCCTCCCGGGGATACCCTGGCCGCCTACCTTATGTGTCCGGCGGTCTCATCCCTCGTGGGCAGCACTATCCACGGGCTCTGCACCTTGTAGCGCCTCTTTATCCGGTCCCCGGCCTTTTTCGCGTCCGCCTTCGATGCGTAGAAGCCCACCCTCACCCTGTTCCAGTCTACGCCGTCCTTGGTGAAGACGGTCACGTAGGAGTTGTAGCCCGCGGAACCGAGGGCCTTTGCAAGCCGCAGCGCCCCGTCCCTGTTCGGGAAGGATGCGACGTTTATGGCCCAGGGCCTCTTCGCGGCGAGCGCGGCCCTGTCGACCGAGGCCGTGCGCACCTTTTTTGCGGCCTTGCCGGCCTTTTTAACGGGAGAGGCGGGCTTTATGACCGGGGTCTCCACGGGCCTCAGGTCCACCCTCTTCCTTGCCTCGACAGGCGCTTTCCTGGGCTCCGGCGCCGAGGTATGCCCATCGGGCGCGGAGCCGGGGGCCGGACGGGCCTGCGCGGTTTGCGTCCCCTCCTCCCCGACCTTCACCGTCTCGTCGATAATGTTCAGCTTCACCCTCTTGGATATGACATCGGGGCCGGTCTCGGCCTTCCTGGGCTTCGGGAAGAAGGCTATGAGCAGGATAATAATGACGACAAAGGCTATCGCAGCGGAAAGGAACAGGTTCTTTTTGTCCTTAAAAGCACTGGCCACAGTCGGCAACCTCCATGAATATAGGCGTTTTTATGGGTTTATGGGACGGTAAAACGGACAAAGCCCGATTATAATCCGGTCAATCAACGCAGGGGCCGGCGCCTCCCGGGCCGCGCCAGAAACCACAGGGGTCGCAGGCTCAAGGCGGGGTGGGATTGCCGTACCGGTGTTTTCGATATTATACGGCAGAGGCAGACAAAATAAAAGAGGTTTTAGTTATATTTTCGAAGGTTCCCGCAACGGCGGCGCGCCCGCCCGCACGGGACAAAAAAAGCCCGGAGGCTGGGTCAGCCTCCGGGCTTTTTCAATAGATGCAGCCTCTCAGCCGACGAAGGTGCACTTTGAGGCCGGGGTCCTCGTGTCCATGTTGCGGCCCCTGTTTATATGGTCGTCTATCTCCGCGGCGCAGCCTATCATCCTTCCGAAGAGGAACGTCGTGAAGGCGGCGCTCTCTACCTCCCTGTCCGTCATCTTGCCGGTGTTGAAGGCATCCCAGACCACCTTGAGGAGGATGACGGCGATAACGGCGTCCACGTTGACGCAATAGACGTTCTTGCTGACCTTGGAGTCGAAGAGGGACTGGACGAGCTTCCCGTAGAAGTCGAGGAATATGTTGTAGATGCCGCGCGTTTCGAAGAGCTCGGCGACGAACCTCTCCCTCGGGTCGAAGTTGACCTCCTTGCCCTTGAAGACCGGGTGGTTTACGCACGGCACCTTCATGTAATCGATGTTGCCGAAGGCCTTCTGCTCCGCCTTGTAGCCGGCGTACCAGGCGGCGTACTTGTCGGCTATCGCCTTGAGGTCGAGGCCGTGGTCCTTGCTCGAAGGGTCGGCGAGGCCGGTGTCCTTGAAGCGGTCTATGAGGAAGGCTATGGCCTCGTACCCGTTGCCGCCGTGGGCAAAGCCCGTATGCGTGAGGAAACCGATGAAGGCCTTGTTTATCTGCACCCTCGTGGGGTCTTCAGGCCCGTCGGCGCTCACGCCGCCCTTGCATCCCTGCGCAGAGATGGTGCCGGGACCGTTGGAGATGATCAGCCCGAGGAGCATGGAGAACTCGAACCTCTCGGTCTCCGTGGGCTTTCTGCCGATGAGCGCGAGGAAGGCGGCGTCGGTAAAGGTCCATTCGTCTATGAAATCGTTGTTCTCAACGCCGCAGAAAGTCTCCGCGGTGTGTTTGGAGGCGGGCACGCTGCACCCGACGAAGGCCGTAAATATCCTCGAGTACCACGGCAGTGCGGTGATAGTGGACTTGGATATGGCCCTCCTGATGAGCGCCTCCCAGCCAAGGGTCATCCAGATGGCGGCGAAGAGGGCGTCCGAGGAGGGCTTCGAGCCGCAGGCCTCTTTTACGAACTCTATAAAGACGGACTTGTTGTAGAGGCTGTCGAGTTTTTTCAATAAGACCGGAGCAAGGGTGTCGCCCTTTGCGGCACAGAGCCCCTTCTTCGCTTCATCGGAGAGCCCGGCGAGTATCTCCGAGTAGTCGAACTTCTCCTCCGGGTTTACGATACCGGATGACTGGAAGAGGTCGAGCAGGAGGGCGGAGGCGGAAAGAGCGCCTTTTACCCTGCCCTTGCCGATGATGGAGACGGCGGCGGAGACGACGGTGTTTGGCGAGCATTCGGCCTCGCGCGCCGCGTCGGCCGCAAGGCACGCCGGGTCGTTGTGGTGGTTCAGGTACGCGTTGAAGGCGATGTTGGCAAGCGCCCTGCCGTACTCGTCCGGGTAGCTCTTGAGGAGCGAGAACACGAGGTTCTCCTCCAGAGAGCGCTTCGAGGCGTCGAGTATCGAGAGGTTGTGCACCCTGGTGACCTGCGTCTTCGGGTCCATCATTGAGGCCCCGGAGGCGTCCTTCATGCGCTGCCTCGGGAAGTGCGCACCGACCTGCTTGTTTATGTAGTCTATCTGCTCGTCGTAAGGGGCCACGGCGCGCACCACCGGCACATCGAGCTCCTTCGGCACGTCCACGCCCGAGTTGTTGGCGAACCAGCACTTGAGCGAGAGGTCGCCCTTGGACTCGAAGTCGGCCTTGACGCCGTTAAGCTCCATGACCCTTGTAAGCGCCTCGGGTATGTACGCGATGTTGGTGACCACGGCGCCCTTCTTGGAGACAACGGGGTTGTCCGGGGTATAGACGGCGTCGACCCCGAAGTAATCCATGTACCACTTCTCCTTGGCCCTGGCGTCATCGCCGCTCCCGGCGAGGCTTCCGGCGTGGCCGCAGGCCTTGGTGAGCCGGGCCTTCCACCTGCCGACGACGCAGGCCACCGTGGGTTTGTTTATCTGCAGGCCGTGCTCGTAGTACCCGCCCGGCTCCGTGTATATGACGGCGCACTTGCTCCGCTCGTCGTTATCGAGCGCGTGGAAGAACTCGTGGGGGCCGTAGTGGATGTAGACGTCCTTGCCGCTGGATATCGAGGTGGTGGTCCCCCAGCCTTTCGTGAGCAGGTAGACGGCTATGGTGGTGGTGAAGTTGCCGGAGTTGGAAAAGACGGCGACCGAGCCCTTTACGAGGCTCTCGGAGGGCTTGTTGCCCCCGAGAGCGCCGCCTATCCTGACCTGGTTCCAGGCGTCCGCCACGCCGAGGCAGTTGCCGCCGAATACGTCTACGCCGTTGGCCTGGCATATCGCCCTTATGATGCGGGCGTCGCTCATGGAGACCTTCTCTGTGAGGATGATGA
Organism: Thermodesulfobacteriota bacterium; assembly: GCA_046757705.1. Classification (GTDB taxonomy): domain Bacteria; phylum Desulfobacterota; class GWC2-55-46; order GWC2-55-46; family GWC2-55-46; genus JBHHYT01. Next base: position 20,621 of record JBHHYT010000005.1, on the reverse strand, counting down.
TCTTCTTGAGTCCGGGGTTGTGGCGCACGGCCTCGGCCACCCCGTCCTTGACGCCCGAAGGCGGCAGATATATGACGGCGGTGTTGAACTTGTGCCCGGCGGCCAGCCCCTCCCTGATGGAATTGTATACCGGTATGTCGCCGAGCTTTGTGGAGAGCACCTGCCCGGACCTGCCGGGGCTGGTGCCGAAGACCACGTTCCCGCCCGAGTATTCGTGGCTAACGGGAGTGACCGTGCGGCTCTCGTTGCCGGTTATGTTGAGGACGCAGACCCTGTCCTCGCGCGTGGCTATCTCCGAGAGCGAGTTTATCCCTACGTAGTATGGAAATTTGCTGATTCCCTGTTTGTGCATGACGGCAGCCTCTTTTATCGATTATTTTGAGTTTCCGTGTTTTTCAGGCATCAACACCTGTCGGCTATGGCATTACGCCCCTCTTTTTCCATCCACTTGTCGACGTGCAGGGCGTAGTTGACGACCTCGCTCATGGCGCTGTCGTGGCCGAATATCCTGTAGGGGAGCTTCAGGTTCTCGAGCGTGTCCCTCATATACGCCATGCCGCGGATAAGGTTCGGGCCTCCGCGCCCGACGACAACGTACAGCGGCGTGGGGCCGTTCCTGTTGAAGTAATCGCGCAGCGCGTCGGCCATCGCCCTGAAGGTCTCGTAGATGTCCGTGTTGTTGGCCTTGCCGCCGATGATGAAGAGCACGTTCGACTGCTCCAGCCAGTACTTGAAGACTATGCGGGAAATCTGGAACATCTTCTCGTAGGGCGGGTTGCCGCCGAAGTCGGAGGATATGGTCGCCCTCTCGCCGAGGAGCTCGGTAACGAGGGCGTTGGCGCCGCCGCCGAAGGTCGGGGCGGTTATCGTGCCGTGCGGGTTCATGACGAAGACGTCGCTCTGCCCCTGATAGGTGCGCAGCTGGTTTATCTCCTGCTCGAACTCGGAGTAATCCGAGGTGAAGAGGTGGGACGGGAGCCCGAGCCTCTTCCACGCGGGGTTGTCTATGTCGAACGCGCCCTTGAAGTCGCACGCCATCGGCACCAGTCTACCCTTCGAGTTGGGCGACATCCTTATGGGGTTGAGCTCGAGGGTGCTCATCCCGTAGTTGTTGTACAGCGTCCATAGCTTCGGGAGGTTCTGCACCAGCGGGCTTATTATCTCGTTCGGGGCCCCGAGGTCGGTAAGGGCGTTGGATATGTGGAAGCTCTTGAGACCGGTAAGCGGGTCGAACGGCACCTCGGCTATCTTATCCTTGGGCAGCTCCTCTATGTCCATGCCGCCGTGGTGGGTCAGCGTCATCACGGGGGCGCGAAAGAGCGTGGAGTCCGATATGGAGAAGTAGACCTCGTGCTGTGCGGGCACGCCGCCCTCGAAGGTGACCCCGTCGGCCTTGACCGTGGTGTTTCCGAAGGTGTGCTCGATGAAGTAGAGCCTCTCCTTCTCCTTCAGGGCGGTTGCTATGTCCTTTGCCCTGCCGATAAGCCCTGCCTTCCCCTTTTTCCCGACCCCGCCCTTGAAGATGGGCTTTATGAATACCTGGCCGCACCTCTTTATCAGGGCCTTTACGTCGTCGACGCTCGCCTCCGGGCCGAGCACCTCCGCGGACGGGAACTCAACACGGCTGAGAAGCCTTTGGCCCCACTGTAGGCCTGTAAGCTGCATAACTACCTCCGTTACTGAAGCTCCCCGCACAGATGCGCGGGAGGCTTCGACATGTAGGGGTTCCAGAATTACATTCCGCTCGTGATGCACATTGTTTTGTCAATAAAATGTTACAGCTACTACCTGATGCTACGTATTATCGCCGCAAGGCCGCCGGCCCTTAAGCGATGGAGTCCACTATCGCGTTGAAGGTAGCGCTGGGGCGCATCGCCCTTGACGCCTTTTCCTTATCCGGACGGTAATACCCGCCGATCTCCTGGGGCTTGCCCTGAGCGCCGTTGAGCTCCGCGACGATCTTCTCCTCATTCTGGGCGAGCTGCTTCGCCACCGGCGTAAACTTCTCCCGGAGCTGTGCGTCTTTGGACTGCGCGGCAAGGGCCTGGGCCCAGTAGAGGGCGAGGTAGAAGTGCCCCCCTCTGTTATCGAGCTGGCCGAGCTTGCGGGCGGGCGACTTGTTGTTGTCGAGTATCTTGCTGGTCGCCTGGTCGAGCGCCTCGGCCAGGACCCGGGGCTTCTCGTTCTTATAGGTATTGGCGAGGTGCTCGAGAGAGACCGCGAGCGCCAGATATTCGCCGAGGGAGTCCCATCTCAGGTAACCCACCTCGAGGAACTGCTGTACGTGCTTGGGCGCCGACCCGCCCGCGCCGGTCTCGAAGAGCCCGCCGCCGTTCATGAGCGGCACGATGGAGAGCATCTTCGCGCTGGTGCCGAGCTCGAGGATCGGGAAGAGGTCTGTGAGGTAGTCTCGCAGAACGTTGCCGGTCACGGATATCGTGTCCTTGCCTGCCCTGATACGCTCCAGCGACAGGCGCGTGGCCGCTACCGGGTCCATTATCCTTATATCAAGACCCTCGGTGTCGTGGTCCTTGAGGTAGAGGTTGACCTTCTCGATGAGCTGCGCGTCGTGCGCCCTCTTGTCGTCGAGCCAGAAGACGGCGGGGGCCCCGGTCGCCCGGGCCCTCGTTACCGCCAGCTTGACCCAGTCCCGTATGGGGGCGTCCTTGGCCTGGCACATGCGGAAGATGTCGCCTTCCTCCACGCTCTGCTCGAGCAGCGTCTTGCCTGAGGCGTCAACCGCCCTTATAGTGCCGTTGCCCGGGGACTTGAACGTCTTGTCGTGAGAGCCGTACTCCTCCGCCTTCTGCGCCATGAGGCCCACGTTGGGGACGCTGCCCATGGTGCTGGGGTCGAAGGCGCCGTGCCTCTTGCAGTCGGCTATGACCTCCTGGTATACGCCCGCATAGGATCTGTCGGGTATCACCGCCTTTGTGTCGTGGGTCTTGCCGTCGGGGCCCCACATCTTTCCCGATTCGCGTATCATGGCGGGCATGGACGCGTCGATAATCACGTCGCTGGGCACGTGCAGGTTTGTTATCCCCTTCTCGGAGTTTACCATCGCGACCTCGGGGCGGGTCTTGTAGCAGGCCTGTATGTCCGCCTCTATCTCGGCCCTCTTTGCCTCAGGCAGCGCCTGTATCTTCGCGTAAAGGTCGCCCAGCCCGTTGTCGGGGTTAAAACCGAGCTCCTCGATTACCGCCGCGTGCTTCTCGAAGACGTCCTTGAAAAAGACGGAGACGGCGTGGCCGAACATGATGGGGTCGGAGACCTTCATCATGGTGGCCTTGAGGTGCACGGAGAAGAGCACGCCCTTGTCCCTGGCGTCCTCTATCTGCTCTTCATAGAACTCGCGGAGCGCCCGGCGGTTCATGACAGAGGCGTCGACGACCTCGCCGGCGAGTACGGGCGTATTTTCCTTCAGTACGGTGGTCTTTCCGTCCGCCCCCACGAACTCGATGCGGAAGCTTCCGGCCTCGGGGACGGTCACCGACTTCTCACTGCCGTAGAAGTCCCCCCCGCTCATGTGAGCCACGTGGGTCTTGGAGTCCGCGGACCACGGCCCCATCCTGTGCGGGTGCTTGCGGGCGTAGTTCTTTACCGAGGCCGCGGCCCTGCGGTCCGAGTTGCCTTCCCTGAGCACCGGGTTGACCGCGCTGCCGAGGACCTTGCCATAACGGGTCTTGATCTCCTTCTCGGCGTCGTCCTTCGGGCTCTCCGGATAGTCCGGGATGGCGTAGCCCTTGGACTGCAGCTCCTCTATCGCGGCCTTGAGCTGCGGGATGGAGGCGCTGATGTTGGGCAGCTTGATGATGTTGGCCTCCGGCGACTTCGTGAGCTCGCCCAGCTCGGCCAGGTCATCGGGCAGCCTCTGCTCTTCGGTCAGGTTCTCGGGAAAGTTGGCGATAATCCTTCCCGCAAGAGAGATATCCCTTGTCTCGACATCGATGCCCGCCACCCCGGTGAACGCCTTGATGATGGGGAGTAAAGAGTATGTAGCCAGCGCGGGCGCTTCATCAACCGCCGTGTAGATAATCTTCATGGACATGGACCCCTCCAGTCTGTCTTCCTCGACAGGTACAAAGGATATTTGGCTGTTTTTTGAGCCTGTGAATAAATCAGATTTTCCAAGTTTTGTCAAGCATTTAGTTCCCTGACGGCGTTGCCGGCCCCCAGGCGGCGCCCCTTGCTCAAGGCACAAAAAAACCGTCAGAGCATGAAAAATAGGTATGGGGAACTATTCTTTGCCCAGACGGTCGACTCGGATATGATTAACTCCCGCTCCCCGGTGGTTGCCACCTTGATTCCGTCAGTCGCGAAAGCCGGGTCATCGCCCGTGTTTTTAGGTGTTGAGAATGTATAACAAAAAGAACCGGCTGTCAAGGGGAAATTCGATGGTCCCGGCGTTGCGCGCCGCCGGCGGTGTTGAGGGCGTTTTTTTTTGAAGGGAAAAGGGGACGGCTCTGGCGGTCAGGCCCGTCCTGTCAATCGAGCATGGCAAAGCCGGGTCTGAGCTTTTCGAGGGTGGCGAGCAGGTGCTCTGAGACGACCTTTGTCTGTGAGAGGATGGGCATGAAGTTGGTGTCCCCGTTCCACCGGGGCACGACGTGCATGTGCAGGTGGTCCACGATGCCCGCGCCGCCGGCGGCTCCGAGGTTCATGCCGATGTTGAAGCCCTCGGGTCTGTATGCCTTCTTTAGCACCGTCGTAGAGTGGCGCAGCAGCCTGAAGAGGTCTATCGACTCCTCAGGTGTAAGGTCCTCTATATTCGCCACGTGCCTGACGGGGGCGAGCATGAGGTGGCCGTTGTTGTAAGGGTACTTGTTGAGCATCACTATCGAGACAGAGCCGTTGAAGAGCACGAGCCCTTTGGAGGGCTCCTTGCCGGGAGCGGTGCAGAAGATGCACTGCCCGTCCTTTTCCGACGTGATGTATTCGGAACGCCATGGCGCCCATAGCTGTTTCATGCGCTCAGGGCTGCTGCTGCTTGCTGTTGTTGATCCTCTCGCGTATCTCTTTGCCGGCCTTGAAGAAAGGCACCCTCTTGGAGTCGATGAAGATGTTCTCTCCGCTCTTCGGGTTCCTGCCGTGCCTGCCGTCGCGCTCCTTTATCTTGAAGCTCCCGAAGCCGCGTATCTCGACCTTGTCCCCTTTGGAAAGGCTCTTCGACATCGACTCGAAGAGCGTGTCGACGATTATCTCGACGTCCTTGCGCGAGAAATTGCTTACCCTTGATGCAACCTGTTCAATAAGCTCGCTCTTGGTCATCAGTATGGCACCTCCTTTACGACCTTTATGGATTAGTAGTCATATACATCAGGCGCGTGCCTGAGATAATGTCGGTGATGCGGGATACCCCCTCGCCGAGGACGGCGTTCCAGAGGCTTAGGTCCCTTCTCTCGACGTATATGACCTCCGGCTCACCTTCTATGCCGGCCATCTGCGCGCCGAGGCTTATGGCGTCGCTGAGGCCGCCCAGGCTGTCTATCAGGCCGTTGGCAAGGGCTTGCGCCCCTGTGAAGATGCGGCCGTCCGCCATCTTCTCCACCCGCCCGGCGTCCATGTTGCGCCCCTTGGCCACCGCCTCTATGAACTGGCGGTTGACGTCGTCGATGACCGACTGCATAAGCTCCCGTTCGGCCGGTTCCATCCTGCGAAGCGGCGAGCCGACGTCCTTGAACTTGCCGCTCTTTACAACGTACCCCTTCAGCCCTATCTTCGAGAGCAGCTCCTCGGCGTTCATGAACTCTATGATAACGCCTATGGAGCCGGTTATGGTGCCGGGGAGCGCGACAATCTTGTCGGCGGCAACGGCCGCGTAGAAGCCACCGGAGGCGGCTATCGCGCCCATGGAGGCGACGACAGGCTTTTTCTCCTTGAGCTTCTGGATCTCCCTGTATATCTCCTGAGATGGGCCGACGGCCCCTCCCGGGGAGTTTATCCTTACGACGACGGCCTTTACGTCCTTGCGTTTGCCGAGGCCCTTGAGCTGCTTTACCGTCTCTGTGGGGTCGGTTATGACCCCGTCCATCCTTACTACCGCCACCTTATCCCCGCCGGTCAGGGCGGAGCCGGTAAGGTAGGCTATCGTCACCGAGAGGAGCATGATGGCGATGAAAGCGGCCCCGACGGCGGCCAGGACGGTCTTGACGGGGCTCATTCAGCGGCCTCGTCGTCTCCTTCCCCGCTCTCCTGGCCTTCGGGCGCCTGCTCTGCGGCCTCCTCGGCCGGCTTCTCTTCCTCGGCGGCTTCTGCCGGGGCCTCTTCGGCCTCCTCGGCCGCCGCCTTCTTGAGCGTCCTGATGGACAGGCCTATCTTGTTGTCCTCGGGGTCGACGTTGAGCACCTCGACCTCGACGATATCGCCCACGGATATGTCGGAGCCCTTCTGCTTGCCGCGGCTCAGCTCCGAGACGTGCACGAGCCCTTCGAGCCCCTCTTCGAGCTCGACGAACGCGCCGAAGTCGGCCACACTCGTGACGGTGCCGTCGACTATCATGCCGGGCTTGTACCTCTCCTCGACGCCCTGCCACGGGTTCTTCTCGAGGAGCTTGGTGGACAGGGAGAAACGCTTGTTGTTGGAGTCGATGTTAAGGACGACGGCCTCTACCTCCTGCCCCTTCTTGAAGACCTCTGATGGGTGCTTCACCTTCTTCCACGAGAGGTCGGAGATGTGCACGAGACCGTCTATGCCGTCCTCTATGCCGATGAAGATGCCGAAGTCGGTGATGTTCTTGACCACGCCCTTTATGCGTGTGCCCTTCGGGTACCTGCTCTCCACGTCCTCCCACGGGTTCGGCTCCACCTGCTTGAGGCCGAGCGAGATCCTCTTCGCCTGGGCGTTTATGTCGAGGACCATGACCTCGACGGAGTCCCCGACCTTGAGCTTCTGCGATGGGTGCTTCAATTTGGTCCACGACATCTCGGAGATGTGTATGAGCCCCTCGAGGCCCGCCTCGAGCTCGACGAAGGCGCCGTAGTCGGTGATGTTGACGACGTTGCCCTGCACCCTTGAGCCGACCGGGTATTTTTCGCTGACGGTGAGCCAAGGGTCTTCCTTGGTCTGCTTGAGGCCCAGCGATATCTTGCCGTCTTCCTTGTTGTACTTGAGTATCTTTACGGTTATCTTGTCACCGATGTTCAGTATCTGCGTGGGGTGGGTCACCTTGCCCCATGAAAGGTCGGTAAGGTGCACAAGCCCGTCTATGCCCCCGAGGTCGATAAACGCGCCGTAGTCTGTGATGTTCTTTACATAGCCCTCCACGAGAGCGCCCTCCTCGATCGTCTCGAGGGTGGTCTTCCTGAGCTCTTCCCTCTCCTCCTCGAGCAGGCTGCGCCTTGAGACTATGACGTTGTTCTTGCGTTTGTTGTACTTGAGCACCCTGAAGTCGAAGGTCTGTCCGATGAGCTTGTCGGGGTTCCTGACGGGCTTGAGGTCGACCTGCGAGCCGGGCAGAAAGGCCGTGACCCCCTTGATATCGACGTAGAAACCGCCCTTTATCCTCTGGACTATGGTGCCCTCGACGGGCCTGTTGTTATCGTGGCACTCGATTATGTCGTCCCATATCTTGAGCTGGTCGGCCTTGGCCTTGGACAACACGATGTAGCCGTGCTCGTTCTCCCTTCTTTCGAGGAGCACCTTGACCACGTCGCCGACCTTGATGTTCACCTCTCCGTTCTCGTCAGCGAACTCCTTTATGGAGACATGCCCCTCGGACTTGTACCCGATGTCGATCATAACCGAATCCGGCGTTACCTCGACGACCGTGCCCTCGACTACGTCCCCTTCCTGTAATTGCTTTATCTCCGCCTCGAAAAGCTTCTCGAAATCGGTTTTGGAGACATCTTCCAACTGAGATTTTTCCTCTCTCCCTGTCATTAAATAGACTTCCTCCTATTTCATTTTCTTTATTCTAAAACAGTATCATAGCGAGTTTCAAAGTGCAAATCATTTTGCACAGATAGCCGTAATTCGTGATGCGACTTCCGTTATAACCCAGTCGGGCGTCGAGGCCCCGGAGGTGACCCCGGCCTTTTCCAGGCCCTTGAACCACCCGGGGTCGATCTCGTCCGCCACCTCTATCTGGTGGGTGCGGGGCTGGATGGAGCGGCATATCTCGGCAAGCCGTCTCGTGTTCGCGCTGTTCCTGCCGCCGACGACTATCATCACGTCGACCATGCGGGCCAAGGCCGCGCTCTCCTCCTGCCTGATGGACGTGGCGTTGCAGATGGTGTTGAATACCTTTATCTCGGAGGTCCTGCCTAAACAGAAGTTTACAATCTCGTTGAGCCTCTCCACGGGCAGCGTCGTCTGCGCAACGATGCCTATCTTCTTCTTCCTCGGCATGCCCTCGAGGGCGGCGGCCGAGTCGGCCACTATCACCCCGGGTGTGCCGTAGCTTACAAGCCCCTTCACCTCAGGGTGGTCCTTCTCCCCGGCCACAACGACCGAGTACCCCTCATGGGAAAGCTCCGAGACGAGGTCCTGCGCCTTTTTCACGAACGGGCAGGTGGCGTCAACGACCTCAAGCCCCTTTTCGCGGGCGCTGTTGAGCACCTCGAGCCTTACACCGTGGGACCTTATGATGACCGTGCCGCTCTCTATCTCATCGACGCTCTCCTTGGCGTATATCTCGGATTCCTCGAGCCTTTTGACGACCTGCGGGTTGTGTATTATCGGCCCGAGCGTGTATGTGCCGCCACCCTCGGACTCCCCCGCGTGCTTGTTGGCTATGTTTATGGCCCTCTTTACGCCGAAGCAGAAACCGCTCGACTTAGCTATCAGTATCTCCAAAACCGGAAACCTTCCGCATCCATGGACTTCCCCGTCCAGGCTGGCAACGGGGTATCGAATGATTTATTTTGATTCTCGCGCCGCAAGCGACGGGAATCTCTACCCTGAAAAATCAAACTGTTACGCCCTTTTCATCGAGGGCGCGCACCAACCTTTGTACCACACCTTCTATGGTGAGCTCCCCCGTATCGACGTACAGGGCGTCAGGGGCCTTCTTAAGCGGCGACAGCGCCCTGCCGGCGTCCCTCTCGTCGCGCTCCCTGATATTCCTGCTTACGTCGTCCCCGCCCGAGCCCTCCTTCTCCTGCACCTCGAGACGCCTTCTGCTCGCCCTCACCTCGTGCGAGGCGTCGAGGAAGAACTTGGCGTCCGCCTCCGGGAAGACGACAGTGCCGATATCCCTGCCCTCCATGACTACCCGCCCCCCTGCGCCGAGCCGCCTCTGGAAGGCGACGAGGAAGTCCCTGACCGGCTTTTTTGAAGAGGCTATGGACGCGAGATGGCCCGCGTGCTGCGTGGCCACCCTCGAGGAGTAATCCCTGCCATTGAGTATGACCGAGCCCTTCTCGTAGTCGTACCGGGCATCGAGCGCCGAGCAGAACCCGGCGAGCGCCTGTGCGCTCTCAAGGTCCACGCCCGCCTCCTCGGCCGCAAGGGCGAGCGCCCTGTACATCGCGCCCGTGTTCACATACCTGTAGCCGAGCCTCTGGGCCAGGAGCCTGCTGACCGTGGTCTTTCCCACGCCGCTCGGCCCGTCTATGGCTATGACCGGCCCGTCCCTGTGCGCGCCGCCCTTCTTCACGACGCCCTTACGCCGTCGAGCGTCGGGAAGAAACCGGGGAACGATACGTCCACCGCCCCGGCCCCCTCTATCTCCACGCCCCGCTCGGAGCCCAGGGCGGCAACGGCCATGGACATGGCAATGCGATGGTCGCCCCGGCTGTCTATGCGCCCTCCTCTGAGCGGCGCGCCGCCGTTGCCCTCTATGGCTATGCCGTCCGGCATCTCGCGCACGGTGCATCCGACGGCACGGAGGCACTCGGCCATGGCGGCTATCCTGTCGCTCTCCTTTACCCGGAGCTCCCCTGCCCCGGTTATCGTCGTCGTACCTTCGGCGTAGGCCGCGGCCACGCAGATGACGGGGAACTCGTCGATGGCCGGGAGCAGCTCGGCGCCGGTAATCTCTATGCCCCGCAGGGGCGAGCTCTTAACGAGTATGTCCGCCACGGGCTCGCCGCTGACCTCTCTCTGGCCGAGGGTCTCCACGGAGCCGCCCATCCTGCGCAGGATGTCGATAACCCCGGTGCGGGTAGGGTTAACCCCCACGCCCTTCGCGATGAGCTGCGAAGCGGGCGTTATCATGGACGCGGCGATAAAGAAGGCCGCCGAGGAGATATCACCGGGTACGATTATTCTACACCCGTTCAATCGTTTTGTCGACACCACAGACGTGCGGTTCCCGCCTGCCTCGACCTGCGCCCCGAAGGTCCTGAGCATCCTCTCCGTATGGTCGCGGCTCGCGCCCGGCTCCTCCACCACGGTCCGGCCGTCGGCGTATATCCCGGCGAGCAGGATGGCGCTCTTCAACTGCGCGCTCGCGACGGGGCAGGTGTAGCTTATGCCGTGCAGCTTTGACCCGGTTATGGAGAGGGGCAGGAGGCTTGCGCCCCTCCTGCCGTATATCGACGCGCCCATCAGGCGCAGGGGGTCGACAACGCGCCTCATCGGTCGCCTCCTCAAGGTATCATCCCCGGTGAGCACAGAGAAGAAACCCTGCGCAGAGAGCAGCCCTGTCAGAAGGCGCACCGTGGTCCCCGAGTTCCCGGCGTCTATCACGTCTTCCGGCTCGCAGAGGCCACGCATCCCGCGGCCCTCTATCAGCACCCTCGAAGGGGCGGGCCGCTCTATCCTTACGCCCATGGCGCCAAAGGCGGCGATGGTGGAGAGGTTGTCCTCGCCTTCGAGAAAGCCCTCGACCTCGGTCGTTCCATCGGCGATGGAGCCGAGCATCACCGAACGGTGGGAGATGGACTTGTCCCCGGGCACGGCCAGCTCGCCTCGAAGCCCCGTGGCCGGGGCAACGGTGACAGCGCCGCCGAAGATACCCTTTTTCGCCGGGTCAATCCTGTTCATCGTCCTCCTTCTCGACAAGGGCGTCCCTCACCTCTTTGGCTCGAGTGAAGTCGGTCTTCAACCCTTCGGCGTCCTCTATCTTTATGTGGTGTTTGAGCCTCTCGAGCCTTCGCTGAAAGCCCTCTATCACCCTTACTATCTGCGCCCCGTTCATGGAGCAGATATCGGCCCACATCTCCGGGGAGCTCGAGGCGATGCGGGTAAAGTCGCGGAAACCGCCGGCCGAATAGCCGAGCACTCCGCCCCCCTGGTCCATGTCCGCCACGGTGTTTACGAGCGTATAGGCTATCATGTGCGGCAGATGGCTTACGGCGGCAAGGATGGAGTCGTGCTCCTCGGCGTCCATCTCCACCACCTCCGAACCGGCCGCCTCCCACATCTCCCTTACGGCCCTCAAGGCCCCGGCGTCGGTGCGCCCGGTCGGTGTGAGTATGGTCTTGCGCCCCTTGAAAAGCCCCGGGAAGGCCGCCGCGACACCCGAGTGCTCGGTGCCCGCTATGGGGTGCCCGGGGACGAAGTGCACCCCCGGGGGCATGAGAGGCTCGACCTCCTCGATGAGAGCGCCCTTGACGCTGCCGACGTCGGTGACGATGCAGCCGGGCTTGAGCCTCGGCGCGGCCGCCCTTATGGTGGAGGCTATCTTCATTACAGGGACTGCCACGACGACAAGGTCCGCGTCCCTGACGGCCTCGGCCGCGTCCCGGGTGATGGAGTCGACGACGCCGAGCCGTTTGGCGGCCTCGATGTTGGGCAGGCCCCTGCCAACGCCGACGATGGCGCCGGCCATGGACCTGGCGCGCAGCACCATGGCGAGCGAGCCGCCGATGAGCCCAACGCCTATGACGACGACCTTATCGAAGTGCAAACCGGACATGAGGAAAAGAACGCTCCTTCGGAAATGGATTTCTGGACTTGCTGCGGAAATTTTTTTCTCAGGGCATACGCAACGGGGACCGAGACGGCCAAAGGCCCGTCACACCCGGATACCCCCATGCGGGCCGCCCCTCGGAAACGGCGCGCACGTGGCGGGCGTCCTGCGGCGCTATATCGACCTTCCGAGAGAGGCCGCCACCTTCCTCGCTTCGTCCATGAGGGCGGCGAACTTGGAGGGCTTGAGCGACTGCGCCCCGTCGCACAGGGCGTTCTCAGGGCTGGGGTGCACCTCTATCATGAGGCCGTCCGCTCCCACGGCCACCGCCGCCATGCTGAGCGGGGCCACGAGCGACCAGATGCCCACGGCGTGGCTCGGGTCGACGAATACGGGCAGGTGGGTCTCCTCCTTGAGCACCGGCACGGCGCTCAGGTCGAGGGTGTTGCGGGTGGCGGTCTCGAAGGTGCGTATGCCCCTCTCGCAGAGTATGATATTGGCGTTGCCCTGCGCCGCGATGTACTCGGCGCTCATGAGGAACTCCTTGATGGTCGCGGAGAGGCCGCGCTTGAGGAGCACCGGCTTTTTCATCTTGCCGACCTCGGTAAGGAGCCGGAAGTTCTGCATGTTGCGCGCGCCTATCTGTATGATGTCTACGTACTCGCCGACGACCTCGGTGTCCCTCGGGTCCATCAACTCGCTTATTATCGGCAGGCCCGTCTCTTTTCTCGCCTCGGCCAGGAGCTTGAGCCCCTCTACGCCGAGCCCCTGAAAGGCGTAGGGAGAGGTGCGCGGCTTGAACGCCCCGCCCCTCAATATGTTCGCCCCGGCCTCCTTGACCTGTCTGGCGCAGTCTACGAGCGAGGCCTGGCTCTCCACGCTGCACGGCCCGGCTATCACCTGCACCCGGGAGTCGCCTATCTTCACGCCGCCAACGTCGATGGTCGTGCTCTCCGTGCGGAACTCCCTGCTGACCAGCTTGTATGGCTTCAATATCGGCATGACGCTCTCCACGCCCGGAAGCGCCTCGAGCGAGATTCCCGAAAGGAGCGTCTCATCGCCTATGGCCCCGATTATCGTCCTCTCCTTGCCCTTGGATATATGGACGGCAAGGCCCGTGCTCTTTATCTTATCGACCACATGGTCGATGACCTCGGCCGTGGCGTCCTTCTTCAATACGATGATCATGATATCTCCCCCTATATTTTTATGATGAGAAGTCAATTTTCAACTTACCGCTTCGGTGAACGCCTCGATGAACCGCCTGTTCTCCTCGGGCAGTCCCACGGTGACGCGTATGTATTCGGGCATCCTGTAGCTCGCCATGGGCCTGACGATGACGCCCTTTTCAAGGAGCCTGCGGTAGACCCCCGCGCCGTCGCCTACCTTTACGAGAAAGAAGTTCGCCTCGGTATCCACGCACTCGAAGCCGCGGGCCTTCAATTCGGCGAAGAGGAACCGCAAGCCCGCCTCGTTCACCTCCCTCGACCTCCTGACGTGCTCGGCGTCGTCGAGCGCCGCGAGCGCCGCGGTCTGGGCGAGCGAGTTTACGTTGAACGGCTGGCGCACCCTGTTCATGTAGCCGATAATCTCCCTGTGCGCCACCCCGTATCCGATACGCAGGCCCGCAAGGCCGTATATCTTGGAGAAGGTCCTCAGCAGGAGCACCGGGCGGCCAGCCTTTATATACGAGAGGGTGTCCGGGTAGCCCCCGCTCCTTACGTACTCGAAGTAGGCCTCGTCCATGCAGACTATCACGCCCTCGGGCACCGACTCCATGAAGGCGCTGAACTCGAAGTCGGTGACCATGGTGCCCGTGGGGTTGTTCGGGTTCGCTATGAAGACCATGCGGGTCTTCTCTGTAATCCTCCCGGCCATCCGCGCAAGGTCGTGGCGCATCTCCCTGAGCGGCACCTTGACCGAGGTCCCCCCGCCGGCCTTTACGGCTATCGGGTAGACGGCGAAGGACGGGTCGGCCATGACGGCCTCGTCGCCGGGCCTCATGAACGCCCTTACAAGCAGCTCTATCATCTCGTTCGAGCCGTTGCCGAAGATAAGCTCGTCGGGGCGGACGCCGAGCATGGCGGAGAGCTTCTCCTTCAAATAGTAGCACGAGCCGTCCGGGTACCTGTGCAGGTTGGAAAGCGCGCCGGTGAGCGCCTCCACCGCCTTGCTCGACGGGCCCAGCGGGTTCTCGTTGGAGGCGAGCTTTATGGAGCCCTTTATGCCGAGCTCCCTCTCGAGCTCCTCTATGGGCTTGCCCGGAGGGTACGGCACGAGGGCCTCGATGTTCTCGGCCACTCTCAGGCCGAGTGTCTCATCACCTGTCATGGTGTCGGTCATCTCCCTAACCCTCCGACGCGTGGGGCGCGGACTTCGGGTAGGAACCGAGGACCTTCAGGAAACTGCACGACCCCTCCAGCTCGTCTATCGCCTCTTGTACCGGCTCGTCCGTTATGTGCCCGTCGAGGTCGACGAAGAAGACGTACTCCCACGCCTTGGTCTTGAGCGGCCTCGACTCTATCTTGGTAAGGTTTATGCCCCTTGACGCGAAGGGCTTGAGCATCGTGTACAGCGCGCCGGGCGCGTCCTTTACGGCGAACATCAGCGAGGTCTTGTCGTTGCCGGTCTTCTTCCCGTTCTTCCTGCCGATGACGAGGAAGCGGGTGAAGTTGTTGGCGTTATCCTCGATGCTGCGCTCTATTATCCTCAGGTCGTACAGGGACGCCGCCGTCGAGCTCGCCACCGCCGCCGTGGTGGGGTCTTCGGCGGCCATCTGGGCGGCGCGCGCCGTGGACGAGACCTCGAGGATGAGGGCGTCCGGCAGGTTGCTCTTGAGCCAGTGCTTGGACTGCGCCAGCGGGTTGGGGTGGGAGCATACCCTCTGAATGTCGCCTATCTTGCCCGATTTGTTGAGCAGGGCAAGGGATATCTCTATCATCACCTCGGCGCATATCCTGAGCTGCGAGGTGACGAACATGTCGAGCGTGTGGCTTACGACCCCTTCCGTGGAGTTCTCTATGGGCACCACCCCGAACTCCGCCCTGCCCTTCTCCACGTCGTCGAATACGTCGGCGATGTCCTTTTTCGGGATGAACTCGCCGGAGGCCCCGAACTTGGTGAGGCACGCCTGATGCGTGAACGTGGCGTTGGGGCCGAGGAAGGCGACCTTCAGCGGCCTCTCTATTGAGAGAGAGGCGCTCATTATCTCGCGGAAGACGCTCTTGAGCGCGCGCGTGGGGAAAGGCCCCTTGTTCCGCTCCTCGAGCCGCCTGAATATCTCCTGCTCGCGCTCCGGGACGTAGAAATCGCTCTTCTCATCGGTCTTGGCCTTGCCGATGTCGATGACGAGCGAGGCCCTGCGGTTGAGCAGGTCGAGTATCTGCTGGTCGATTTCGTCTATGCCGGCCCGCAGGCTGTCTATGAGCTTCCGGTTTTTTTTCATAAGTTGAAATTCTTTTTAAGAATTAAGTCGATAGATTAATTTATTCACAGGGAAAAATCAACAGGTATTTCGGGGACAACCGGGCTGAAAGGTAAAAAAGGATGGGGTTTTACTAACTCCTCGACTCCTTGAAGACGCCCATGTTGCGGAACTTCCGGTACCGTGCCTCCACGAGCGCGTCCCTGTCCATGGCCTTGAGCTCCTTTAAAGCGGAGGTGAGCGCGCCCTTGAGGCTCCGGGCCGCGGCACAAGGGTCCCTGTGGGCGCCGCCGAGCGGCTCCTTTACTATCCTGTCTATGACCTTGAGGCTCAGGAGCTCCGATGCGTTAATCTTGAGCGCCTTTGCCGCAAGCTCCGCCTTCGAGCCGTCCTTCCAGAGTATGGCGGCGCACCCCTCCGGGGATATGACCGAATAGGTGGCGAACTCGAGCATCATGACCCTGTCGGCGACCCCTATGGCGAGAGCGCCGCCGCTGCCGCCCTCGCCTATCACGGTGGCTATCACGGGCACCCTCAGCCTCGACATCACCATCAGGTTCGTGGCTATGGCCTCGGCCTGCCCCCTCTCCTCCGCGCCTACACCGGGGTAGGCGCCCGGGGTGTCTATGAAGGTGAGCACCGGGCGGTCGAAGCGCTCGGCGAGCCTCATCAGCCGCAGGGCCTTCCTGTAGCCCTCCGGGTGCGGCATGCCGAAGTTCCTGAAGACCTTCTGCTTGGTGTTCCTGCCTTTCTGCTGGCCGAGTATTACCACGGGCTCGCCGTCGAGGCGCGCAAGCCCCCCGACGATGGCCGGGTCGTCCTTGTAGCACCTGTCGCCGTGGAGCTCGATGAAGTCCTCGAAGACCGACTCCACGTAGTCGAGCATGTACGGCCTCTGCGGATGGCGGGCCACCATGGTGACCTGAGAGGGCGTAAGCCTCGAGTACAGGTCATTGAGGATGCCGGCGGCCTTCTTCTCGAGCTTCTCAAGCTCCGCCGCCTTTGCGGGGTCCTCCAAGCCGAAGGCCCTTATCTCCTCTATCCTCTTCTCTATCTCTTCCAACGGCTTCTCGAAATCAAGCCACTGCCTGTAAACCATCTCTGCAATCTCCCGGTAAAAACGGTCAGGTATTAATCAAATATTATATAACTTTAATGGCCGCCCCGTCTATAAGCTCTTTTATCCGGGCGAAGGCGTCGTCGAGCGGGCTTATCCTGAGCCTCTCGTTCAGGCTTATGACGACCTCCCTGTCCTCCGGGTAGAGCAGGTGGAGGAATACGGGGGATGGCCCGGGGTTCGCCTCTATTATCTCCTTGAGGCCCGTGAGCCTGCCGCCCTCCAGCGCGCTTGCCGGGGCCATGATGTGTGTGTTCCTGACCCTGAGCTTATCCTCTATTTCGGCCACGTTGTCAATGGGGCTTATGGCGTTGGCTATGAGCTTGGCCTCCTCGTCCTTCTTGTCGAGCCTGCCGACGATGAGCAGCGGATGCCCCTCTGAGAGGAGCTCCGAGGTCTTTTTATACAGCGCGGAGAAGATGACGACCTCCATGGAGGCGCTGAGGTCCTCCACGCGGGCAAAGGCCATGCGCGAGCCCTTCCTGGTCAGCGTCTCCTTGAACTCGGTGATGATGCCGCCGATGGTGACCTCGGCCTCATCCGCCCTCTGCTTTACCTCCTCTATCGGCCCGGTCGTGTACAGCGCCATCTCCTTCTTGTAGCTCGCGAGCGGGTGGGACGAGAAGTAGAAGCCGAGCGTCTCCTTCTCGTATGTCAGCGCCTCCTTGTCGTCCCATCCCGGGAAGCTCTCCTCGGATATGGTGTTCACGGGGGCCGACGACGAAGAGCCGCCGAGCATGTCGAATATCGAGCCCTGCCCGAGCTCCCTGTCCCTTTGAACCCCCTGCGCTATCTCCATGGCGGTGTCAAGCGAGCCGAACATCTGCCCCCTGCCGAGGCCGATGGGGTCGAAGGCGCCGCACTTAATAAGGCTCTCGACGACCTTTCTGTTGACCTTGCGTGTGTCCAGGCGGCTCAGGAAATCGACGAGCGAAGTGAAAGGCCCGTCTTCTCTCACCTTCAGCACCTCCTCTATGGCCGAGGCGCCGACGTTCTTTACCGCCGCCAGCGCGAAGCGTATCCTGCCGTTGCGGACGGTGAACTCCGTGGAGCTCTCGTTTATATCCGGCGGGTCCACGCCTATGCCCATGTCCCTGCACTCGTTTATGTACTTGACGACCTGGTCGGTGTTGTTCATGTCCGAGCCCATGAGAGCGGCCATGAACTCGACCGGGTAGTGGCTCTTGAGGTACGCGGTATGGTAGGAGATGAGGGCGTAGGCGGCCGAATGGCTCTTGTTGAAGCCGTAGCCGGCGAACTTCGCCATCAGGTCGAATATCTTCTCGGCCTTCTTCTGGTGTACCCCGTTCTTCTTCGCGCCTTCGAGGAACCTGTTCCTCTGCACGACCATCTCCTCGGCGAGCTTCTTGCCCATCGCCTTCCTGAGCATGTCCGCGTCCCCGGGGGTGTACCCGGCGAGCACCTTGGCTATCTCCATGACCTGCTCCTGATAGACCATGACGCCGTAGGTGTTCTCGAGTATATCCTTGAGCTGCGGGAGCTCGTAGACTATCGGCACCCTCTTGTGCTTGCGGTTTATGAAGTCGTCGACCATGCCGCTCTGCAGCGGCCCCGGCCTGTAGAGCGCCACGGCGGCCACCATGTCCTCGAAGGTCTCGGGCTTCAATTTGCGCAACAGCTCCTTGAGGCCCGAGCTTTCGAGCTGGAATATGCCGTTGGTGTTGCCCGTGGCAACGAGGTTGAAGGAGTCCGGGTCGTCCAGGGGAACGTTGTCGAGCTCCACCGACTCGCCCCGGGTCTTCTTTATGAGCTTCAACGCCTTGTCTATGACGGTAAGGGTCTTCAGGCCGAGGAAGTCGAACTTGACGAGCCCTATCTTCTCCACGTCTTTCATCGGGTACTGCGTGGTGACTACGTCCTCTTTCTGGCTCTTGTACAGGGGCAGGTACTCGACGAGCGGCTTGTTGGCTATGACCACGCCGGCGGCGTGTGTGGAGGCGTGGCGGGGAAGCCCCTCGAGGGCTATGGCAGCCTCGATGAGCTCCTTGATCGTCTTGTCCTCCGTCGCGAGCTTCCTGAGCTTCGGCTCCTGCGCAAGCGCCTCCTCGATGGTGATGTTCAGCGTGTTGGGCACGAGCTTGGCTATCCTGTCGACGTCGGCGTAAGGCACGTCAAGCGCCCTGCCCACGTCCCTTATGCACGCCTTGGCCTTCATCTGCCCGAAGGTGATTATCTGCCCGACGTTCTCGGCGCCGTACTTTTCGGTTACGTATTTTATGACCTCGTCCCTCTTCTCGTAACAGAAGTCGATGTCGATGTCGGGCAGGCTTATCCTGTCGGGGTTGAGGAACCTCTCGAAGAGGAGGTTGTACTTTATGGGGTCGAGGTTGGTGATGCCGAGCGACCACGCCACCAGGCTCCCCGCGGCGCTGCCCCTGCCCGGCCCGACTGGTATGCCGCGGCTGCGCGCGTAGTCGATGAAGTCCGCGACGATGAGGAAGTAGCCGGGAAAGCCCATGCCCTTTATGACCTTCATCTCCTTGCCGAAGCGCTCGTAGTACTGCCACTTGAGCGAATCGACGTCGGCCCCCCGCTCCTTCATGACGGCAAGGCGCGCTTCCAGCCCCTCCTTCGCCTTTCTGTCTATCAGGCTCTCGAGGTTCTCGCCCTTCGGCACCGGGTACTCGGGCAGGTGGTGCTCGCCGAGCTTCATCTCCACGTTGCACCGCTCGGCAATCTCGATGGTATTCGAGATGGCCTCCGGGATATCCTTGAACGCCTCTATCATCTCCTCGGGTGTCTTCACGTAGAGCTGGTCGGTGGAAAAGCGCATCCGGTTCTCCGCGTTGACCGTGGTGCCGGTCTGGATGCAAAGGAGTATGTCGTGGAAACGGGCGTCCTCTTTCTTGAGGTAGTGGCAGTCGTTGGTGGCCACGACCGGGATGTCGAGCTCCTTTGAGAGCTCCACAAGCCCCCTGTTGACCTTGCGCTGCTCCTCCATGCCGTTTTCCTGCAGCTCGAAGTAGAAGCGCTTGCCGTCGAAGATCTCCCTGTACTCGAGCGCGGCCCTCCTCGCGCCCTCCCTGTTGCCCTTGCCGAGGTTGTAGGAGACCTCCCCGTGCAGGCAGGCGCTAAGGGCTATGAGCCCCTCGTTGAGCTTCCTCAAAAGGCCCTTGTCCACGCGTGGCTTGTAGTAGAACCCCTCGATGTACGCCTTGGACAGGAGCTTGCAGAGGTTCTGGTACCCCTTGAAGTTCTTGACCAGCAGGACCAGGTGGTAGGCGGCGGTCTGGCCCCTCTGCAACGGGTTCTTATCCGTCCTCTCCCCCGGGGCCACGTAGACCTCGCAGCCGATAATGGGCTTTACCCCGCTTTTCATCGCCTTCTGGTAGAAGTCTATGGCGCCGAAGAGGTTGCCGTGGTCTGTCATGGCAACGGCGGGCATCTTGAGGTCGCGGGCGAGCTTTAGCAGCGCCTCCGGCCTTATGGCGCCGTCGAGAAGGCTGTACTGTGTGTGGAGGTGGAGGTGGACGAAGTTTGAATGACGCATGATTACTCAGAGATTAGCATAATCCGGGGTTTTTTGGTAGAGGAGATTTGCCTTGCGGCGCGCCTCCCGGACAGGGCCGGGAGGCGTTGCTTGTGGGCCGGTGGGCCATTGGGCCGGGGCGCGAAGGAGGATGGACCGGCCGGGACGCTCCGGCAGGCGGCAATGGGGACGGGTGGCCGGCGTTGCCCCTTCGGGCGCGCCTACCCCAGCTTCCTTACGTATATCTCCTTGATTATCTCCGGGTCGAGGGCGAGCGTCGTCTCGCCGATCTCTATGACGAAGGCGGGCCTTTTCTGATGGACCCTGATGTTGGAGCCGGGGACGATGCCGAGCGTGCCGAGCTTGTCGAGCCTCATGTGCGAGTTCGAGGCGATAAATATGATGCGGCCCCTGTCCCCCACGTCCAGGACGCTCAACTGCTGGACGATGGGCTTCAATTCGGCGCCGCTCTTCCTGCAGCACTCGCCCTTGGGTATGGGCAGGCCGTGGGGGCAGGTGGGCGGGTGCCCGAGCAGGGTGCAGATGGAGTCGGTGACCTCCGCCGAGAGCGTGTGCTCGAAGCTGCAGGCGTTCTCCTCGAGCGTCTCATCCCCGAGGGAGAGCACCTCCGTCAGGAGCCTCTCCGCCAGCCGGTGCCTCCTTATGGCCGCCTCGGCGAGCCTCTCCCCCTCCGGGGTCAGCTGCACCGTGTCCCCGTCTATCCTTACCAGCCCGTTGCCGCTCATCCTGGCGAGCGTGGAGGCGTCGGCCTCCTGTGCAACCTCGTCTATGGCGA
>JBHHYT010000004.1:0-42217 GCA_046757705.1 Thermodesulfobacteriota bacterium | reverse complement strand
ATCACAAAGGCAAGGTTCAGGCTTTCTTATTTACAAGTTAATGGGACAGCAATGATATCCCCTCGAAGAATCTCGTGCAAACAAAAGAGCGCCCCCCTGAAGAAGGGGCGCTCTTAACGGCTATGAAGGCGGCGTCTAACCGCTTGACTTCCTCTTCGCTTCGAGCGGCTCCACCTTTACCTTTATTATCCTGTTGAGCTCCACGTCGACCACGGTGAACCTCTGCCCCTTGTGTATGACGAACTCCCCTCCGCGCGGTATCCTCTGGAGCTTCGCGAGCATGAAGCCCGCGAGCGTGTGGTACTCCTCGGTATCCTCTTCGAAAGAGAGGCCCATGTCCTCGAGGTCTCTGAGCGAGACCGAGGCTTCGATGATCATGGTGCCGTCGCTGAGCCTCTCTATCTCGCCCTTCTCGACGTCGTACTCGTCCTCTATCTCACCGACTATCTCCTCGAGTATGTCCTCGATGGTAACGAGGCCGTCCACGTCCCCGTGCTCGTCCACGACGATGGCGAGATGCACCTTGCGCCTCTGCATCTCGCGCAGTAGCTTGCTTATCATGATGGAGTTGGGGACGAAGTATGGCTTTCTGAGGATGTCCTTTATGACGACTTCCTTGCCCTGCTCGAGCGTCCTGAATACGTCCTTGTTAAAGAGCACGCCGACGACCTTCTCGAGGGTCTCCCTGTATACCGGGTAACGGGAGAACCCCGTCTCGGAGATGAACTTGAGGGTCTTGTCGTGCGGGGTGTCTATCTCTATCGCGCTGAACTTGTGCTTGGGGATCATGACCTCCTTGACGGTCGTGTCCGAGAACTCGAATATGCCGTGCAGGAGAGCGGCCTCCGTCTCCTCGAATATGCCGGTCTCGCGCCCCTGCTTTATTATGTACTTTATCTCCTCCTCGGAGACGAAGACCATCTTCTCCGGCTCTCTTACGCCGAGGGCCTTCAGGACGGCCTTGTTCGACTTCGTCAGGATGCCTATGAAGAACGACGAGAACCTCGATATGAACCGCAGCGGCCTTGCGGCGAGGCAGGCTATCTTCTCGGAGTACCTGAGCGCCAGCGACTTGGGCACCAGCTCCCCGATCACGAGAGAGGTGTATGAGATGAGTATGACGACTATGCCTATGGAGATGAACTCCGCGGAGTTGCGAAGCGGCGCGAAAGGTATGATCTCAAGGAAGGGCTTGAGGGAGGTGGCCGCCACGATACCGCCTATGACGGAGGCGAGCGTGCTGACGACCGTCACCCCGACCTGCACCGTGGCCAGAAACCTGTCGGGGTCGTCCTTCATCTTTGCCACCACGGAGGCCGACAGGTTGTCCTCCTTGGCGAGTTTTTCGATAACGCTCCGTTTAGCCGAGACTATGGCAAGCTCGGAGCATGAAAAGAAGCCGTTTAAAAGAATCAAAAACAGTATGATTATAGCCTCGAAAATCAGGCCTTCCAAAGACACTTACCCCCCGGGTTGTATGTTGAGCGCGAAGAACAGGGTCTTCGCTTCCTTATCATATTATGCATATTCATATTCTACCATACCGCGCATGGGAGAGGCAACCGGGTATCACCACCCGCCGCCCCCCCACCCCCCCCCTCCCCGCGAGAACCTGCTTACCGGTGTCTGGCGACGTTGAAGGCGGAGATGCCCGGGAAGACGGCCCGGCCGCCGAGCTCCTCCTCTATGCGCAAAAGCTGGTTGTACTTGGCGAGCCTGTCCGTCCTCGACGCCGAGCCCGTCTTTATCTGTCCGGCGTTGGTGGCGACGCTTATGTCCGCTATGGTGGAGTCCTCTGTCTCGCCGCTGCGGTGCGAGATGACGGCGGTGTAATGCGACCTCTGGGCCAGTTCCACGGCCTCGAGCGTCTCGGTCAGGGTGCCTATCTGGTTGACCTTCACGAGTATGGAGTTTGCCACGTCCGAGTCGATGCCCTTTTTCAGGCGGTCGGTGTTGGTGACGAAGATGTCGTCCCCGATTAGCTGTACCTTGCCGCCGAGCTTGCGGGTCATCATGCCCCAGCCCTTCCAGTCGTCCTCGGCAAGGCCGTCCTCTATGGAGATGATAGGGTAGTCGTCAACGAGCGAGCCCAGGTACTTCACCATCTCGTCGGCGGAGACCTCCTCACCCTCGAAGACGTACCCGCCCTTTTTGTAAAGCTCGCTCGAAGCGCAGTCGAGGGCAAGGAAGATATCGTGGCCGGGCTTGTATCCGGCGGCCTCTATGGCCTCCATTATGACGGCTATCGCCTCCCTGTTGGTCTTGAGGTCCGGGGCGAAGCCGCCCTCGTCGCCCACGGCCGTGGAATACCCTTTCTTCTTGAGTATCGCCTTGAGGCTGTGGAAGGTCTCAACGCCCGCGCGAAGCGCCTCGCTGAAGGCGGTAAAGCCCACGGGGACCACCATGAACTCCTGGATGTCGAGGCCGTTGCTGGCGTGCGCCCCGCCGTTTATTATGTTCATCATGGGCACGGGGAGCACCTTGGCGTTGGCCCCGCCGATGTACCTGTACAGCGGCAGCATCGCGGCCTCGGCAGCGGCCCTGGCAACGGCCAGCGAGACGCCGAGTATGGCGTTCGCGCCGAGCCTTTTCTTGTTCGCCGTGCCGTCGAGCTCTATGAGCGTCCGGTCTATCAGCACCTGCTCAGATGCGTCCATGCCGAGCAGCTTCCTGGCTATCTTATCATTGACGTTCTTGACCGCCTTCAGCACGCCCTTGCCCATATACCTCTTTTTGTTGCCGTCCCTCAGCTCCACGGCCTCGAACCTGCCCGTGGACGCCCCCGAGGGCACCGCGGCCCTGCCCCTGAACCCGCCGTCGAGCGTCACCTCCACCTCCACGGTCGGGTTGCCGCGCGAATCGAGTATCTCCCTGGCGGTAACTTCAACGATAGTAGTCATTTGGCCTCCTGAACATGGTTTATTTTTAAAACCCCCGAAAGGGGGTTTTAATACGATGGAACGTCCTAATTATACTTTCCGCATGGGAAATTGCAAGGCAAAAGAGAGGGGCAACGCCCCGGCGCAGAGGTCGTCGCAACGGGCTGCAGCGGGCGGGGGATTGCTGTCATTCTATCGTCACCCGCGGAATTTTGTCAACCCGGGCCCGCGATATCGGCGGGCCCGTTCCGGCGCTCTCCCTCTGCCCTTATCCATTGAAACCCCTTGCACAAAGAGGATTTAAGGGATAATATGTTTTGCGGAGCCCGTCTTTTCGTCTCCGCCGTTCGTTCTTACGGTTTTTAAAGTTGTTCCGGGGGAGTGGAGATTGAAGCTTAAAAAACCGCACTATCATATCTTTCTCCTGCATCTGTCCCGCCTGCCGGAACGGGTTCCAAAAAACCTTTCCGGTCCGATATGACGACACTCTACATACTGAGCTTTTTCGGCGGCATCATGCTCATCCTCTACGGCATGAAGCTCGTTGGCGACGGTCTTCAAAGGGCCGCCGGGGCGCGCCTGCGCGGTTTCCTCCTGAGCGCCACCCGGAACCGGTTCATGGGCGTGGGTGTCGGGGCGCTCTCGACGGCCCTTCTCCAGAGCTCAAGCGCCACGACCGTCATGCTCGTGGGGTTCGCAGGCTCGGGCGTGCTCGGCCTCGGCGAGACCATGGGCGTCATCCTCGGCGCCGACATAGGCACGACGCTTACCGTCCAGTTGATCGCCTTCAAGATATACGACTACTCCATCGCTCTGATCGGGGTCGGGATACTGTTGATGTTCCTCTCCAAGAGGGGCGTGGGCAGGGAGATCGGACAGGCTGTGCTCGGTTTCGGCTTCGTCTTCTTCGCTCTCAAGATACTCATGGAGACCTTCTATCCGATAGCGCACAACCCGCTTTGGACAGCCACCATGCTGTCATTGAGCAGTGACCCCCTTGCCGGGATAATCATCGCCGCCCTGCTTACGGCCCTGTTCCACAGCAGCGCCGCGACCCTGGGGCTTGCCATCACGGCGGCCCACGCGGGCCTTCTCACCCTCGACTCCGCCATGCCCATCGTCCTGGGGGCCAACATCGGCACCTGCGTAAGCGCCATAGTATCGAGCCTGGGCGCGTCGATAGACGCCCGCAGGGTCGCGCTCGCGCACGTGCTCTTCAAGGTCGTCGGCGTGCTTGCCGTCCTCCCGTTCCTCGGGCTCTTTACGCAGCTCGTGGGCGCCTCCACCGGGGACGTCGCCCGGCAAGTCGCCAACGCCCACACGTTCTTCAACATCGCCATAGCCGTCTGCTTCCTGCCCTTCACCGCCCCGTTCACCCGGCTCGTAAAGCTGCTGTTGCCCGACAGGCTCGTCTCAAAGAGGTTCGGCCCCAGATACCTCGACCCCATCGTCCTCACTTCGCCGACGCTCGCGCTCGTGCAGGCCAGCCGCGAGTCGCTCAGGAGCGCGGATATCGTCCAGGAGATGCTCGCAAGGTCGATCTCGGTATTCGAGAGGAACGATAGGGCGCTCCTCGAGAGGATAGAGTCGATGGACGACGACGTCGACCTGCTCGACAGGGAGGTGAAGCTCTACCTCACGAAGCTCTCGCGCGAGAGCATGTCCGAGGGGGAGGCCGGCAGGGAGCTCGAGATAATGCTCTTCTCCGACAACATGGAGAACATCGGGGACGTCATAGACAAGAACCTTATGGACCTGGCGCGAAAGAAGATAAATTCCGGGCTGTCGTTCTCGAAGGAGGGGCTCGAGGAGATAAAGACGCTGCACAACAAGGTGATGGAGAACTTCGGCATGGGGGTGGCGGCCTTCGCAGGCAGCGACGTCGACCTCGCCCACAAGCTCGTGACCCACAAGTCGAAGCTCTCGGAGCTTGAGCGGGAGTTCAGGAGCGCGCATATCGACCGCCTCCAGAGGGGCCTTAAGGAGTCGTTGGACACCAGCTCCATCCACCTTGACGTGCTCACCAACCTCAAGAGGATAAACTCGTATATAACCAACGTGGCGTATCCCATACTCGAGCGCGAGAGTCCCGAATCGCGGGGCCCCCTGCTCCGATGCCACGATTTGCAAAAACTCCGGATAGGGATATAATTATTCAGTCCATCGCAAGTTACGGTGCCCGCCGTCCCGGGCGGGCGGGGGGGGTGCCGGGATGCCGGCATGTTGAGGGATGACATGGTACTCGAGGTTTTTTTTTTATTGACCGCCGCGATCTCGACCGGCCCGCAGGCCGCCGACATTATCCAGGCGGCGGACAAGAGCTTCGCCGAGCTCGACTCCTACAGCGTAACGCTGAGGTCTTCCATGGTGGATGGCGCAGGTGGGGGGGCAGGCAAGGAGACCATCCGCTACTTCTATAAAAAACCGGGGTTTGTGCGTATGGAGTTCGAGACGCCGCACAGGGGGGCGGTGCTCGTCTACAACCCGGTGACCAGGGAGGTCAGGCTCCGCCCGTTCGGTTTCCTCAAACCCCTGGTGCTTACGCTCAGTCCGCACAGCTCTCTTATAAGGAGCGCCCACGGACACAGGGTCGACGAGTCGGACATAGGCACGCTCCTTGCCAACGTCCATGCGCTCGCCGGGCTCGGCTCCGCCGTCGTCATCGGGCAGGGCCGGGAGGCCGGGGGCGGGGACGCGGTGGTCGTGAGGGTCGAGGGCGCCGAGGGCAGGGAGATTGACGGCGTGCACCGATACGTATTATGGTTTTCCGGCAGGACGCACCTGCCCTCCAGGGTAAACGCCTACGGCAACGGCGGGCGCATGCTCGAGGAGGTGGTCATGGACGATATGGATACGGACCCGGGGTTGGACGTGGACTTCTTTACGATAAGATAGGTGCAAGGCAACTTTCCAAAGGAGGAGAAATGAGCAGATACGCGATTTCCAGAAAGATGGAATGTGGTTACGAAGAGGCGGTGGAGAAGGCTCGGGCCGCGCTCTCCACGGAGGGCTTCGGTATCCTTACCGAGATAGACGTTCAGGCCACGCTCAAGGAAAAGCTCGAGAAGGACTTCAGGAAGTATGTCATCCTCGGGGCCTGCAACCCGTCTCTCGCCTTCAAGGCGCTTACGCTCGAGACCGAGATAGGCCTGTTCCTGCCGTGCAACGTGATAGTCTACGAGCTCCCGGAGGGCGGGGCCACCGTCAGCGCCGTGGACCCGGTCGTAGCGATGTCCGTGATAGACAACCCCGAGCTCGAGCTCGTGGCCAAAGAGGTCAGGGAGAAGCTCCACAGGGTCATAGACGCCCTATGAGGGATTTAACCTGCCAGACAACCACGGGAGATTATGCGTAGCTTCGACATCCTTGTCATAGGCTCCGGCCCCGGCGGCCAGAAGGCGGCATTGCAGGCCTCCAAGCTCGGCAAGAAGGTGGCCATCATAGAGCGCAGCCCGTACGTGGGCGGGGCTGGCATACACACGGGCACGCTCCCGTCCAAGACGCTCCGGGAGGTCGCGGTCTTCCTCTCCGGCTTCAAGCAGCGGGCCGTCTTCGGCTTCCAGTTCACCCTCGGCAGGGAGGTGAAGCTCTCCGAGCTCATGTACCGCAAGACCGAGGTCATAAGGAAGCAGATGGAGGTGATAATCGACCAGTTCAGCCGGAACAACGTCGAGATAATCTACGGAGACGCCTCCTTTCTCGACACTCACCGGCTCCGGGTAAGCCGGGAAGGCAAGGCCGTGGAGGAGCTGTACGGCGAGTTCATCGTCATAGCCTCGGGAACCCGCCCGGCGCGCCCCCCGGACGTCCCCTTCGACAAGGCGCACATCTACGACAGCGACACGATACTCGAGCTCGACAGGATCCCGCGCAACCTCACGATAATCGGCGGCGGCATCATCGGCTGCGAGTACGCCTGCATCTTCGC
The DNA here is from genome assembly GCA_046757705.1 of Thermodesulfobacteriota bacterium. GTDB lineage: Bacteria > Desulfobacterota > GWC2-55-46 > GWC2-55-46 > GWC2-55-46 > JBHHYT01. The sequence goes on along the minus strand of JBHHYT010000004.1, from coordinate 35,410 downwards.
CGCCCTCGGCGTGAAGGTCAACCTCGTGGAGAAGAAGGAGAGGATACTCGCCTTCGCCGACAAGGAGATAGTATCGAGCCTCGTCTACTGGATGCGCCACTCCGGGGTCACCACGAGGTTCGGGGAGAAGGTCGTGGATATCGTGGTGGAGGGGACTGGAAGGGTGGTAACGCGACTGGAGAGCGGCAAGTCCGTCGTTTCGGAGAAGCTCCTCTATACCATGGGCCGCACGGGAAATACCGACGGGCTCAATACTGGGGCCGTGGGCATCGAGGCCGACAGGAGGGGGCTTCTTACCGTAAACGAGAACTTCCAGACCGGCACGGAGCAGATATACGCCATAGGCGACGTCATAGGCTTCCCCTCGCTCGCCTCCACCTCCATGGAGCAGGGGCGCAGGGCCGTCTGCCACGCCTTCCGGACCGAGGGGCTTACGTGCGCCATCCCCGGGCACCTGCCGCTCGGCATATACACGATACCGGAGATATCGATGGTCGGCGAGACGGAGGAGGGGCTTACTGCCAGGGGCGTGCCATACGAGACGGGCTGCGCGTACTTCAACGAGGTCGCCAGAGGCCAGATAACAGGCGACGTGCACGGCATGCTCAAGCTCATCTTCGACCGGAAGACGAGGGCGCTGCTCGGCGTGCATATCATAGGCGAGAGGGCCAGCGAGCTTATACACATCGGACAGGCGGTGCTCAACTACGGAGGGCCGGTCGACTACTTCAAGGACGTGGTCTTCAATTACCCGACGCTTTCTGAAGCATACAAGGAGGCGGCGCTCAACGGTCTGAACAAACTCTAATGACGAAGGAGGTCCGGCATGAAGATAAACGTCGTTTTTTACAGTCTCTACGGGCATAACTACCGCATGGCCGAGGCCGTGGCCGAAGGCGCCCGGTCGGTCGAAGGCGCCGAGGTAAAGGTGCTTCAGGTAAGGGAGACCCTCCCGCCCGAGGTGATAGAGAAGATGGGTGCCGTGGAGGCACGGAAGGCATTCGCGCACGTGCCGGTTGCCGAGGCGAGCGACCTCGAAGGGGTGGACGCCGTGGTCTTCGGGACACCGACCCGCTTCGGCAACATGTGCGCCCAGATGAGGGCCTTTCTCGACTCCACCGGCGGGCTGTGGATGAAGGGCGCGCTCATAGGCAAGGTCGGCAGCGTCTTCGCCTCCTCGAATACCCAGCACGGCGGGCAGGAATCCACGATACTGAGCTTCCATACGACCCTGCTCCACCAGGGCATGATTATCGTCGGCCTGCCGTACTCGGAGAAGAGGCAGATGGCCATGGACCAGATAACCGGCGGCACCCCATACGGTGTGACGACCATAGCGGGGGCGGACGGTTCTCGCACCCCGAGCGAGAACGAGCTTGCCATGGCGCGTTTTCAGGGCGCTCACGTCGCGTCCATAACCAGGCGTCTTACCGGCGAGGAGTTCGCCGGGTAGCCGGACCTGCCTCCCGATCCATTACTTCCCCGCCCCCCGTCCAACGGACGGGGGGCGGGGAAGTCCTTTAAAAACAAGCCTCTTTTGCCCCATTTGACAACCCCCCGCGGTACTGTAATACTTGAATATACGCTTGAGCCCGAAACCCTTTAATCAGGAGGTGGACCATGTGCCAGGTATGCGGATGCGCGCCGTGCAACAAGTGCGGCGCTCCCATAGAGAACGGGGTTTGCAGCGGGTGCGGAAAAAAGTCGTCCGAATGCACCTGCAAGTAACGCGCAATACGGCATATTACGAGGGGGGCCGCCTATGACAACCACGAGCTCGAAGGAGAGGATTGTCCATATACCGGACGGGGATGTAAGGCTCGAAGGCTCGCTCGGTATCCCGGAGGGCGCCCCCGGGGTCGTGCTCTTCGCCCACGGCAGCGGCAGCAGCCGCCACAGCCCGAGGAACAACTTTGTCGCCCGGGAGCTTCAGAAGGCGGGCCTCGGGACCCTGCTGATGGACCTGCTGACGAGGGAGGAGGACATGGACTACGATACGCGCTTCGACATCGCCCTGCTCGCCCGCAGGCTCAGGGCGGCGACGGCGTGGCTGGCCGTCCAGGACGATACCAAGGGGTTGAAGATAGGGTACTTCGGCGCGTCCACCGGCTCCGCCGCGGCGCTCAGGGCGTCGGTACCCGAGGGTGAGAGGATAGGGGCGATAGTATCGCGCGGCGGCAGGCCCGACCTCGCCATGGAGGCGCTGCCGGATGTCAAGGCCCCCACGCTCCTCATAGTCGGTGGCCTCGACGACGTCGTGATAGGGATGAACCAGAAGGCTTACGATGCGCTCAACGCCACGAAGGAGATGGTCATCGTGCCGGGGGCGACGCATCTGTTCGAGGAGCCGGGCACCCTCGAAGAGGTCGCCGGCCATGCGGTCAGGTGGTTCAAGAAGCACTTGCAGTAGAATGTTTCGGGAAGGCCACTCTCCTTGATGGAGAGGGGCCTTCCCTATACCCTTGTCTCCGGCCGCGGCCTCCCTTTCGGGTATCTCCCGGCCTCTTTTTTCCTGATAGAGCCTGATATAGATGGATCAGTCATCTCCGAGGAATTCTTTTTGCACAAATACCCGCATGACCCCTTGAATCTTTCCCTGATACGCGTTAATATAATATATGCGATTCATTCAATCAGGGACAGTCGTGAGCGAAGGACCACAACACAATAACGAGGTGCACTGCACGGATAGGCCAAGAGGTACAACTAAATGAAGTCTGTTTTTTCCCGCGGTAGTCTTACTCTTTTATTGCTCATCCCGGCTTTTCTTCTACTCATATACCCGAACCCCTCTTCAGGCGCGGCCGCTGAAGGTACATCAGCCACCGGAAGCGTCAACCATAACATCAAAAAGGTAAGGATCAAGCTCAAGGTGCCCGGCAAGTACAGGCGCGGCGTCTTCAGCAGGCCGAGGTACCTGAACGTTCCGCCCGGTTTCAAGGTCTCCGTCTTCGCCGCCCGCCTTACCAAGCCACGCATGCTGGCCGTCGGCCCCGACGGTTTTCTTTACGTAAGCCTCCCCGCCACCGGAAAGGTGGCCGTACTTCCTGACAGGAACCACGACGGCGTGGCGGACACCGCCATCGTCTTCGCCTCCGGGCTCATAAGGCCCCACGGCCTGGCCTGGCGCGGCAAAGACCTCATCGTGGCCGAGACGAACCGGCTTACGCTCCTGAGGGACGAGAACGGTGACTTGAAGGCCGACGTAAGGGAGGTCATCACCGACGACATACCATCCGGCGGCATGCACTGGACGCGCTCCGTGGCGGTGAGCCCGGGGGGCAAGTTATACGTCTCGGTCGGGTCGAGCTGCAACGCGTGCGAGGAAGAGGACGAGCGCAGGGCCGCTATAATGAGGCTCAACGGCAACGGGGGCAGGGTCTACGCCACGGGGCTTCGCAACTCCGTGGGCCTGGCCTTTCATCCGGACAGGGGCCAGCTGTGGGCGGTGGACAACGGCAGGGACAATCTCGGTGACGATACCCCTCCCGAGGAGCTCAACAAGATAATACACGGCGGGTCCTATGGCTGGCCTTACTGCTACGGCGACAGGACGCCCGACCCGGACCTCGGCTCTCCCTGGCACTGCAAGGACACCATCCCGCCTGTCGTCAAGATGCAGGCGCACTCCGCGCCCCTGGGCATCACCTTCGGCGAGGGTCTCAAGTTCCCGGACAGGTACAGGGATATGCTCTATATCGCCTTCCACGGCTCATGGAACAGGAGCGTGCCAACGGGCTACAAGCTCGTCGCCATCTCCTTCAAGGACGGCAAGACCGACGGCATGCTCTTCGACATCATAACCGGCTGGCTCGACGGCAGGAAGTACTGGGGCAGGCCCGTGGCCCCGGTCGTAGGCTCCGACGGCGCACTCTACCTCTCCGACGACTACGCGGGCGCCATATACAGGATTACGGCCGAGTAGGATACCGGCCAGGGACGTTTTTTAATTAGAGCCCCGGCGGCGCCGAGCGGGGGAGCGGCGGGGCTCTTTTTTTTGTCATTATGAGGGAGCGGAGCGACCGAAGAATCTCGTTTCTTGTTGGTTTGGCCGCCCGGAGATTCTTCGCTGCGCCCGGAACGACAACGTTCATAAGAAAGACGATGGACCGTCCGTTACCCCGCCCTCTTGAAGAAGACCGCCGAGAGGGGGGGCAGGATGAGGTTCAAGGAGAACTCCCTGCCGTGCGCGGAGATATCTTCGGCGCCCACGCCGCCTCCGTTGCCCTTGCCGCTGCCGGCGTAGTCCGCAGCGTCGCTGTTGAGGAGCTCCCTCCAGTACCCCCCCTCGGGCACGCCTACCCGGTAGCCTGCACGGTATACGGGCGTAAGGTTGAGCACGACGAGGATAGTCTCTCCCGGGTCGCGCCCCTTTCGGATAAAGCTTACGACGCTCTCCTCCCAGTCGTGGAAGTCGATCCACTCGTAGCCCTCGGGTTCGAAGTCGAGCTCGTGCATGGCGGGCTCCCCCGAGTAAAGGCGGTTGAGGTCCTTTACCCACCTCTGCACGCCGTTGTGGAACGGGTACTGCAGCACGTGCCATTCGAGGCTCTCGTCGTGCGCCCACTCCCTTACCTGTCCGAACTCCCCGCCCATGAACAGGAGCTTCTTGCCCGGGTGTGCGAACATGTAGCCGTAGAGCAGGCGGAGGTTGGCGAACCTCTGCCACTCGTCTCCGGGCATCTTGCCCAGAAGGGAGCCCTTGCCGTGCACCACCTCGTCGTGGGAGAGCGGCAGCATGAAGTTCTCGGTAAAGGCGTACCAGATGCTGAAGGTCAGCTGGTTGTGGTGGTACTTGCGGTGGACAGGGTCCTGCCTGAAGTATTTGAGGGTGTCGTGCATCCAGCCCATGTTCCACTTCATGGAGAAACCGAGCCCTCCCAGGTAGGTCGGTTTCGAGACCATGGGCCACGCCGTGGACTCCTCGGCTATCATGTGCGTGCCGGGGAACTCGTTGTAGACCGCCTCGTTGAGCCTCTTTATGAAGCTTATGGCCTCGATGTTCTCCCTGCCGCCGTACTTGTTGGGTATCCATTCGCCGGGTTCACGTGAGTAGTCGAGGTATATCATGGAGGCGACTGCGTCCACCCTCATGCCGTCGATGTGGTATTTGTCGAACCAGTAGATGGCGCTGCTTATGAGGAAGGAGCGCACCTCGTTCCTTCCGTAATTGAAGATGCAGCTGCCCCAGTCCGGGTGGTAGCCCTTCTTCGGGTCGGCGTGCTCGAACAGGTGCGTGCCGTCGAAGTACCCGAGCCCGTACTCGTCGCTCGGGAAGTGCGATGGCACCCAGTCGAGGATGACGCCGATGCCGTTGCGGTGAAGGTGGTCTATCATGTACATGAAGTCCTGCGGCGTGCCGAACCTGGAGGTGGGGGCGAAGTACCCGACGGTCTGGTAGCCCCACGAGCCGTAGAACGGGTGCTCCATCACCGGCATCAGCTCCACGTGAGTAAAGCCCATCTCCTTTACGTATTCGGCTATGTGCTCGGCCATCTCCCTGTATGTAAGGAACCTGTTGCCCTCCTCGGGGACCCTCTTCCACGACCCGGGGTGCAGCTCGTAGACGGATATCGGGGCGTCCAGAGCGTTGTGCCTGTGCCGCTCCCGCATCCAGTCGTGGTCGCCCCATTCGTAGCCGAGGCCGCATACCACAGAGGCGGTCCGGGGAGGGCTCTCCCACTGGAAGGCGAAGGGGTCTCCCTTCGCCACCCTGTACCCCATGTACCTGGAGTCTATCTGGTACTTGTACAGGTCCCCGGGCTTGACGCCGGGTATGAAGCCCTCCCATATCCCCGACCAGTCGTCCCTGACCTTGAGCTCATGGGCATGGACGTCCCAGCCGTTGAAGTCGCCTATTACCGAGACCCTCTCGGCGTTCGGGGCCCACAGGGCGAAGTGCGTGCCCGCCACACCGTCCACCTCGCGCGGGTGCGCGCCGAGCTTTTCGTAGAGCTTGAAGTGGCTGCCCTCCTTGAAGAAGTATATGTCGTGGTCGGATATGTGGGAGGCCGTGTGTACGACCTTCGCCGAGCCCGCCTTCTCGCTGGTGCGCGTCATGTCCTTGCCCCTGACTTTCCCTGTCCCTGTTCCTTTTGCCATCTCGATCCCTTGTCCACTCGGGTGTTTTATTATACCGTTGAAATATACCACAATTCGGCGCGTGTTGCCGATTAAAACCCTCGGGCGGCCCCGGCGCGGGAGAGGGTGCCGCCGTTTGACCCTTGCCCTCTCCCATCCGGAGAGGGGAGAGGGGGGATGACCCGACCCTCCGAATTCTATTGAATTTTCAGCCTGTTTCTATTATATTGTCACTGTCGCCGCCGTTCGTACCCGGCGGCCACGCTTATTCTGAAAAATGAAAAAACCCATTGAAGAGAAAGCCAAAAAGGTAATACTCGTATCCAACGACGACGGTATCCGCTCCGAAGGCCTGACAAGGCTCGCCTCGGCGCTGAGGCGCCTCGGCGAGGTCTACGTCGTCGCACCTGACAGGGAGCGGAGCGCGGCGAGCCATTCGCTCACGCTCCACAGGCCCCTGCGTGTACACGAGCTGGCCCCCAGGATGTACGCCGTCGACGGCACGCCCACCGACTGCGTCACCCTGGCGGTAAACGGCATCATGCCCGTGCGCCCGGACATCATCGTCTCCGGGATAAACCGCGGGGGCAACCTCGGCGAGGACGTCTCCTATTCGGGCACCGTATCGGTGGCCATGGAGGGCACGCTCCTGGGCATCCCCTCCATTGCCATCTCGCTCGTGGGCAGGGACGGCTTCGACTTCAAGGCCTCCGCGGCCTTCGCCTCGCGGCTGGTGAGGCACGTCTTCAGGAAGGGGCTGCCGCAGGACACGCTCCTCAACGTCAACGTGCCCGACGCGAAGGTGATAAAAGGCTACAGGATAACCACCCTCGGCAAGCGCTTTTTCAGCGACGTGGTCGTCGAGAAGCTCGACCCGAGGGGCAAGAAGTACTACTGGATAGGCGGCGACATGGTCAGGTGGGAGGGCGGCAAGGACGCGGACTTTCAGGCCATCAAGGACCGCTGCATCTCGATAACCCCGATACACCTCGATATGACCAACTACGACTCGATAAAGGAGCTCCGTCACTGGAGCATAAGATAGCGGGCCTCAGGCGGGGACGTGCCCTTTGACCATCAGGGTTAAAAAAGACATATACGAGAGGGTGCGCCGTGCCATGGTAAACACCCAGCTCATCCCGCGCGGGATAAAGAGCAGGGAGGTGCTCGACGCCATGCTCAAGGTCCCCCGCCACCTGTTCGTGGAGGAGGCGCTCTGTTCGCAGGCGTACACCGACTACCCCCTGCCCATAGGCGAGAAGCAGACCATTTCCCAGCCCTACATCGTCGCCTTCATGACCGAGGCGCTTGGCCTGAGAGGCGGCGAAAGGGTCCTCGAGGTCGGCTCCGGCTCCGGCTACCAGAGCGCGGTGCTCTCGCTTCTCTGCGAGAAGGTCTACGCCGTGGAGAGGCTCTCCGTGCTCGCGGCAAAGGCAAGGAGGCTGCTTGACGACCTGTACTGCTCCAACGTGGTGGTAAAGGTCGGCGACGGCACCTGCGGGTGGGCGGATGAGGCGCCCTTCGACGCGATAATAGTGGCGGCTGCGAGCCCGGCCGTACCCCCGGCCTACATCGAGCAATTGCGCGACGGGGGCCGCCTCGTGATGCCGGTCGGCGAGGATGGGGCACAGAGGCTCGTAAGGGTCACCAAGCGCTACGGCACCCCGTCTACCGAGGTGCTCGGGGGTTGCAGGTTCGTAAAGCTCATAGGCAGATGGGGATGGCAGGAGGAGAAGAAGGAGCCGAGTTGAGGCCCAGGCGGTCAACGGGAGGACGATGCGAAAGCTTATCGCGGTAGTGGGCGGCGGGGACGAAGACCCGGTGCGCGACATCCTGGCCGAGCAGGTCGGCAGGCTCATAGCGCAGGCCGACTGCGCCCTGGTCAACGGCGGCCTCGGCGGCGTCATGCGGGCCTGCGCAAAGGGCGCCAGAGAGGCGGGGGGGCTTACCTTCGGCCTTCTGCCCGGCAGCCGCTCCTCGGACGCCAACGAGTTTATCGAGGTGGCGGTGCCAACAGGCCTGGGAGAGATGCGCAACGCCCTCATAGTGCGTGCAGCAGCCGCCGTGATAGCCATAGGCGGCGGTTACGGTACGCTATCCGAGATAGCGCTCGCGCTCAAGACCGGCAAGCCCGTGGTAGGCTTAAAGACCTGGGACATTTCACCCGACGTGTTAAAGGCCGCCTCACCCGAAGAGGCGGTAAGGCTCGCCCTTGAGGCCGCCTCGTAGCCGAGACCCAAGAATGCCGACATGTCCGCTGATACCGAGAAAATAAGAACCCCGGCGCTCCTGGCCGCCCTGCTGCTGACGCTTCTCCTCTCGGGCTGCGTCATAGGCACCGGTGTCACCCACACCGTCAAGAAGGGCGAGACACTCTGGAGGATAAGCCGGACCTATGACGTGGACCTGCAGGACCTCGCCGAGACGAACGGCATCAAGGACCCTACCGACATAAAGGCCGGCATGAGGCTCTACATACCCGGGGCGCGGCGCGTGAAGAAGGTCCCCCCCTACAGGCCTTCCTCAAAAAGCTCATCCAAGTACGAGGGCTCCGGGAAGATCGAGATGCACAGGGGGATGTTCGACTGGCCGGTAAAGGGCCCTGTCTCATCGAACTTCGGCCCCCGCAACGGCGTGCGCCATGACGGCATAGACATACGCGCGCCCGAGGGCACCCCCATAAAGGCCGCCGGCAAGGGCAAGGTCGTCTTCGTGGATACGCACATGCGAGGCTACGGGAGGATAATCATAATAAAGCACCCAGGGGACTACTACACCGTCTACGCTCACAACAAGGAGAACGACGTGAAGCGCGGCGACACGGTGGAGAGGGGGCAGGTCATAGGCAGGGTAGGGGACTCCGGCAACGCCGATGGCTGCCATCTGCACTTCGAGGTGCGCAGGGGCAAAAAAATGCGGAACCCGCTTTTTTTCTTGCCATAAAATTGAATCTGTTGTAAATAAAGATGTAACCTTAAAAAAACCGGTCCATCATCGCGCATTGCTTCGTAGGGGAAACGGGAGAGAGGCAAATGATGAAAAAAGAGGATCAAGGTACCCGAAGGAACTTCCGGGCGGGCCGCAAACCGCACGAGGAAGGGAAAAAAGGGCGAGAAGTACCGTCAACGGATTCTTTACGGTTCTACTTCAATTCCATCAAGAAATATCCGCTGCTCACATCCAGGGAAGAAATACAGCTTGCAGACCAGATAGCCAGAGGCGACCAGAGGGCCCGTCACAAGATGATAGAGGCCAACCTGCGACTCGTCGTCAATATCTCCAAGCGCTACATGGGGCGCGGCTTCCCGCTTCAGGACCTCATCGAGGAGGGCAACATCGGGCTCATAAAGGCCGCCGAAAGGTTCAGGCCCTCCAAGGGCTGCAAGTTCTCCACCTACGCCACCTACTGGATAAAACAGTCTATAGAGCGGGGCATAGCCAACCAGTCGAACGTCGTCAGGCTCCCCATACACATCATGGCCGACATATCGAAGGTCACGAAGGCCTCCCGGGAGCTGATGATGGTGCTCCACCGCGAGCCGGACGTCAGGGAGCTCTCCGAGAGGACCGGTTTTTCGGGGAGATACGTAAAAAAACTCGACCTGGTGGGCAAAAAGAGTTATTCACTCGAGGCGTTCCTCCCCGACGGCAGCGGCCAGTCCCTGCTCGACAGGCTCGAGGACGTCTCCAGCCTTTCACCAGACGACCTCATAGACGTGGCGAGGAGGGCCGATAAGATAAAGGACTGGATTGGTATGCTCGACAAGAACGAGAGCGACATCATCAGGCTCAGGTTCGGCTTCGACTCCAACGGCGCAAGGACCCTCGAGGAGATAGGCCGCACCTTCGGCGTTACGCGAGAGAGGGTCAGGCAGATAGAGGTAAAGGCGCTCGACAAGCTCAAGAAGATAATCCTTGAGAATAATGAGATGGCTTCGGCCGGGATGATATGAGATAATGCACCCCCGGTAGCCCCTTTCCAACTATCATGGCGGACGCGTAAAAGGCGAGCGCGGGCGAATGGCCCGCGCCTGTTTTTTTGTCCGCAGGAGCGTTGACAGGGTCGCTGGAAAATTCACGAAAAGGAGATTGGAATGGTCGAACAATTAAAGAAAAGTATCAGGGATGTCCCGGATTTCCCTAAAAAGGGTATCCTTTTTAAAGATATAACCACGCTATGCAAGGACCCGGTATCTTTCCAGCGCATGGTGGACCTGCTCGCCCACAGGTACGTGGGAAAGAAGGTGGACCTCGTGGTCGGCATAGAGGCCCGCGGGTTCGTGGTCGGCGCGGCGCTCGCCTACAAGCTCGGCGCCGGCGTGGTGCTCGTCAGGAAGCCGGGCAAGCTGCCGCACAAGACCCACAGGACGAGCTACGCACTCGAGTACGGCGAGGACACGCTCGAGATCCATCAGGACGCCATAGAGAAGGGGCAGAACGTGATAATAGCCGACGACCTGCTCGCCACCGGGGGTACGGCAAAGGCCGTGGTAGACCTCGTGGACAAGATGGGCGGGAACATTATCGAGTGCGCCTTCATCGTGGAGCTCGACGAGCTCGCGGGAAGGGGGAAGCTCAAGCCGCACCCCGTATTTTCGCTCATAAAATACTGAGTTACGTTTTTTCTCGATAAAAAAGGCCGCGGACACACTGTCCGCGGCCTTTTTTAGTGATTTTTTTTCCCTGTGCTAACGGACCTCGGCTATCACGCACTTGAGGTACTCTGTCTCGGGCACGGACAGGGCTATCGGGTGGTCCCTGGCCTGAGAGCGCACCTCTATTATCCTTGCCGTCTTTCCGGCGTCGCGCGCCGCGTCCCTCAGCAGGTCGAGGAAGGTGTTCCTGTCGACGTGGTACGAGCAGGTCGAGGTGGCGAACAGGCCGCCTCCCTTGAGCATGGACATGCACGCGCCGTTTAGCTCCCTGTATGAGCGAAGCCCCTCCCTTACCTTCGATTTTGACTTCACGAACGCCGGCGGGTCGAGCACGATCATATCGTACGCGGCGCCTGCGGCGAGGTCTTTCTTGACAAAATCGAATACGTTTGCCTTTACGAACTCGCACGAGTCGGCCAGACCGTTGAGCTCGGCGTTCCTGCGGGCCTGCGCCACCGCGCCCTCCGAGGCGTCCACCCCGGTGACGGTCACGCCCATCTTCGCCAGGTTGATGGCCCATGCCCCGGTGTAGCTGAACAGGTCGAGGGCCTTCTCTCCGCCGGAGGCCAGCCTGCTGAACTCCGTCCGGTTCTCCCTTTGGTCGAGGAACAGGCCAGTCTTCTGCCCGGAGATCGGGTCGACCTCGAGCACGCAACCGTTCTCCTCCATCCGGGGCAGCTCTTCGAGGCCGCCCTTTATGACCTTCTTCTCGAGGGCGATGCCCTCGAGCGCGCGCGCGGAGCTGTCGTTGCGCAGCACCATCACCTTCGGGTCGAATATCTCGTCGAGCAGGCCGGTTATGACATCCGTCCACCCCTCCATGCCGAGGGTGAGTACCTGGATGGAGAGGCAGTCCCCGTACTTGTCGACCACGAGCCCCGGCAGGCCGTCCGCCTCGCTGAATACCACCCGGAAGCTCTGCCCCTCTATGAAGCGGCGCCTGTAGGCGAGCGCGTTCTCTATGCGCGCCCTGAAAAACGAACGGTCGATCTCCTCCTTGCCCCGCGTAAGCACCCTTACGGCGATGAGCGAGTGGGGGTTTATGTAGCCTTTTCCGAGATATACGCCCTTTCTGTCACGCAGCTCCACTATCGCGCCCGGGGTAAAGGCCTTCGGGCTGTCCTTGAGCTCGTTGGAGAATACCCACAGGTGCCCTGCGAGCAGGCGAGAAGTGCGGTTTAGTACCACTGTTTCCATTATCATTAACCCTCCCTTTGAGGGGCATTATAAAGGAGCCCGTAAAATACTCAAGGTTTTTTATCGGCTTATCGCCACTGCGCAGGAGTGTTCTTCAGGCCACGGGCCTCTACGGCGCGCTCAAGTGGCTGCCGCAGGCCCGCCCCGGTGCGGGGACGGACCGGATGATAGCATATAAGGCCCTGAGAGGGCTTCCGGAGATATCAAGTTCTGAAAATAGTGGGATAATGAGGGGTTGCGGGGGATACCTAAGACGACCTCTTGATAGCGCGTATGATGAGTGTCGCGATGAAAATCAGGGAGCTCAGGAGGATGAAGAGCGGGCCCGGCGTAAGGGCGTAGATATGTGAGAAGTATATGCCGAGCACGGCCGCCGTGACGCCGAAAACCATGCTGCCGAACATGAAGGAATGGAGGCTGCGGGCGATGTTCTTGGCCGAGGCAGCCGGGATGATGACGAGCGAGCCCATGAGCAGGGCGCCTACGAAGCGGATGCCGAGGGCCACGGCGAGCGCGAAGCTCAGCAGGTATATGAACTCGAGGCGCCTGTTCTTTATGCCGATGGACTGGGATATCTCCTGAGAGACCATGTTCAGGGTCAGCTTCTTGTATATAGAGAGGATGGCTGTAATGAGCACGATTGAAAGGACTATGGAGACGACCGATTCCTGCGTGGTCAGCGAGGTTATGTCCCCGAAAAGGGCCTCGATGAGGTCGTGCTCCGGCATGATGAGCGCGCCGAGGGCGAGGCTCGCCGTGAAGAAGACCCCGACTATGGTCTCGAGCGCCAGGGATGTGCGGTACTCGATGAACCAAATGCCGGCAACGGCTATGAAAAGGAATACCGCCGCTCCCAGAAAGGCGTTGAGGTGGAAGAGTATGGCAAGGGCCATGCCGGGCAGGGCCACGTGCGAGAGCGCGTCCCCCACGAGCGCCATCCTCTTGAGGATGGCGAAAGACCCGAGGAGGCTCGCGCTCGCCGCCACGAAGGCGGCCACGAGCATGGGCAGCAGTATAGGTTCCATCGGTTAGCCCGCCGCCTCCTCCCTCAATGCTCGTGCGTGTGTTCGAAGAACGTCTTCTCCCCGCCGTAGAGCGAGAAGAGCTGTTCGGTGTCGAGGACCTGCTTTGGGGGACCGAAGCAGACGTTTCTGCGGTTGAGGCAGAGCACCGTGTCCGCGTGCTTGTATACCACGTTGAGGTCGTGCGATACGAGTATTATGGTAAGCCCGAGGTTCATTTGCAGGTGGTAGAGCATCTTGTATATCGACTCCTGCCCCGCTATGTCGATGTCCGCCGTGGGCTCGTCGAAGAGCAGAACGTGCGGGCTTCCGAGCACCGCCCACGCCACGAGTATCCTCTGCCTCTGGCCGATGGATATCTCCCCGAAGCCGGACTTGAGTATCTCGTGGCCGAGCTGGACGAAGTCCAGCGTCTCCTTGATCTTCTTGTCGGTGATGAGCGGGCTCCGGAGGTGGAAGAACTCCTTTACCGTAAGGGGCACGTCGGTCTCTATGTCCATCCTCTGGGGCACGTACCCGGTCTTTATCCCGGGCATCCACTTGATCGTCCCCCTGTACGACGTAAGGCCGATGAGCGATTTCAGGAGCACCGTCTTGCCGGCGCCGTTGGGGCCGATGATGGCGAGCACCTTGCCCCTTTCGACGGTGAAGTTGATGTCGTCGAGCACCTTTACCCCGCCGATATCGACGTTCAGGTGTTTTACTTCGAGTACGTTCATTTAGTTCAACAATATCCTATGTATGAAATGCCATGTCAAGCGATTAATGAGCCGGAACGCCGTGTTCAAGGAGAGGTGAAATGAAAAAGAGGCCTTTAATCAAAGCTTAATCTTCCTGGCAGTAATATGTATATACAGGACTCCAGCATTTAAAAGCCATACAGGATATAATAGAGAACATAAGGCAGGCCCTCATGGAAGGTTCATTCAGAATCTCATATATCGTTTTTGCCGCCGTTTTCTTCGTTATCGCAGCCGTCTTCGTTCTCACGGTGATATGAAAGGACGCGTCGCGCCCAACGCCGGTTGATTTAAGGATGGGTCTGACATGGTGTATGGAAAACGGCCCCCGTTTGCCGGCCCCACTTCGATTTTTCCGGCCTTTCCAAACCATTGCGGCCAGCGGCCGATATCGTATGAAGATAAAGATATGGGATATACCGACCCGACTCTTCCACTGGCTGCTCGTGGCGGCCTTCGGGGTCGCGTACTTCACATCTGGTACCGAAAGGCTCCTGTGGTACCATTCCATGGCGGGTTACACGGCCCTGGGTCTCGTGCTTTTCCGCGTTTTCTGGGGTTTCGAGGGCAACAGGTACGCGAGGTTCAAGAATTTCGTAAAGGGCTGGAGCGAGGTAAGGTCTTTCGTATTAAACGACTTGCGCCTTAAGCCGCCCCGCAGCCTCGGGCATAACCCGGCTGTAGGCTGGATGGTGCTCTTAATGCTCTGCCTCACGCTCGCCATCACCCTTACCGGCATAGTCACCTTCGCCGGCGAGGAGGGCAAGGGCCTGTTGGCCGGGGCCGTAAGCTTTGACACCGGGGTCGCCTCCGGCGCCGTGCACGCTTATCTTGCCTTGTTTGCCGTGGCCGTCATTGCCGTGCACGTAGCCGCCGCACTCTTTCACGACTTCGTCCTGCGTGAGAACCTGGTGCTGACGATGATAACCGGCATGAGGGAGGACGACGGCACGTGGGCCGAGAGGGTATCGCACCTCGGCCCCGAGCAGGGGCGCTCAAAGGTGCGGCTCGCCGCATGGCTCGTGCTGGTCTTCATATCGGCCATCGGGGTCGTCTACCTGCCGAAGGTGGTCGTCCCTTCGTGGCCTGCCCACGAACGGGCGGGTGTGGTCGATAAGAGCGGCTCGGTCGTAACGGTGCCGGTAAACGAGGCGTGGGAGACCGAGTGCTCCGCCTGCCACGGGCTCTTCCACCCGACGCTGCTGCCCGCCGTGTCGTGGAGGCGGGTGATGGCAGGGCTTGACGAGCACTTCGGCGACGACGCCTCTGTCGACGAGCAGACCGCATCCGAGATCGAGGGCTACCTCGTGTCGTACTCGGCCGACCGCTCGACGAGCGAGGCGTCGAGGAAGATACTCGCATCGATAGAGGGCAAGGACGCGCCCCTCAGGATCACGGAGACCGGCTACTGGGTGTACAAGCATTCCGATATACCGGACAGGGTCTGGAAGAGGGCGTCTGTCTCGAGCAGGAGCAACTGTGCTGCCTGCCACCCGAAGGCTGAGGACGGCTCTTTCGATGACTACGACATTCGCGTCCCCGAGAGGTAGATGAAAGTTTTTTAAAATGTATCCACAATAAAGGAGGTTTTGATGAACCGTAAGTCCATTATCTTATCGGCGGTCTTCGCGGCCGTTCTCTTTGCCTTCACCGCTCTGGCCGGCGCCGCGCCTGCCATGAACCGGCAGATAGACACTCTCATGTCAAAGTACCGGAAGGAGGCCGGGGTAAAGACCTTCAGCGCCGAGGCGGGCCGCGAGTTCTTCAACCGCAAGAGGGTGCACTCGAAAGGCGAGGTCCGCTCCTGCTCCAGGTGCCACACCTCGAACCCGGCCAACAAGGGCAGAACTCCGGTGGGCAAGGTGATAGAGCCTATGGCCCCGTCCGTAAACCCAGAGCGCTTTACCGACCCCAAAAAGGTCGAGAAGTGGTTCAGGCGCAACTGCAGGTGGGTGCTCGAGAGGGAGTGTACGCCGGAGGAGAAGGGCAACTACCTCACGTTCATGTTCTCGTTATGATAAGGCATTATCAGGATTTCTTTATCAAATCGGCCAGAAAACCCCGAGCTTTTAAGCTCGGGGATGAATGGCCGCCCGGAGCGGAGCCAGATTTAGCCGGCGTAGCGGAGGTAATTTTCATCCTCCCCCCTGATGGGGGAGGACGGAGGAGGGGGTGAAAAAGAATCCTTCACCCTCCCCTCAATCCCCTCCCGCCTTCCATGGAGGGAGGGGAAGCGCGGAATTTCCGGGCTTTAGACCGGGTGTAGTCATTTAGAAAGGAGGTTTGGATGGACAGCGGAAGGTTCAAGGCAGTGTTTTTCTTCGCCCTCGCGTTCCTCGTCCTCGGGCTGGCAGTTATGTCGACCCGCGTGAGGGCGGATGGATGGGAGAGAGAAGACTATGAGCACAAGAGAGGAGAAAGAGGGGAGAGGGGCGAGAGAAGGGAGGGGGAGTACGCCTTTTCCGTTCCCCCAAAGGACTCGGTCTACGCCATGGAGTGCGGCGCGTGCCACTTCCTTTACCTGCCGGGCCTTCTGCCGGAAGGCTCCTGGGTAAAGCTCCTCGACCAGAAGGACCACTTCGGAGAGGACCTCGCCCTTGAGAAGGCCACCAGGGATTCGGTGCTGGCGTACCTCAAGGCGAACTCGTCGGACAAGCAGATGTCCAACGAGTGGTCGAACAAGATAACGAGGAGCCTGGGCACCTCCGTGCCTGTGCGCATAACCGACGTGCCTTATATAGCGAGGAAGCACAGGAAGATAAGGAAAGAGGTCTTCGAGCGCCCGTCGGTCAGCACCTTCTCGAACTGCGGCGCCTGCCACGTGACCGGCGCAAAGGGGGACTTCGAGGAAGATAACGTCAAGATACCGAGGAAGTAGTCTTTAATTGAAAGATCCGCGCCCGTTTTCGGGCGCGGATCTTTTTATTTCAGGTGAGAACCGCGCGATGCAAGGTGTGACTCCCCCCTTTCCAAAGGGTGATGGAGGGGGATATGCACCTGTCATTCTGAGGGAGCGTAGCGACCGAAGAATCCCGTTTTTTGCGGCTGACAAGCTCAGGGGTTCTCTCGCTTACAGCCCCTTCCCGAGCTTTTTGAGCAGCGCCACCTCTATGCCGGTGCCTTCGAGAAGGGGGACGAGGCCGCGGGGGTCCTCCTTGCGCGTGAAGAACCTCGGGTCCTTGGAGAAGAGCATGCCCTCCTTCGTCTCCGGGTCGGGCTCGTGCACAGGGGTGAAGTGCACCGGGATGAAAAGCCCCGGACCGATCTCCTTTACCGCCTGCGCCATGTCAGCCGGGTCTATGGTATAGGTGTTGTCGCATATCGGCAGTATGGCGACGTCCACCCCCGCGGCCTCCTCCATCTCCGGGATCCTCGCGGTGTCCCCGGCGAAGTATATCCTCTGCCCCTCTACCCCGATGATGAAGCCGCACCCCTCGCCCCGGCTGTGAAAGCCCCTCTTCGTGTACGCCTCGACCCCGGTGACGGTGACGCCGCCGAGGTCCACCCGCTGGCCTATCTTGACGGTGCGCACCCCCTTTATGTCATGCACGCAGTACTGGATATAGCTTGCGTGGAAGGCGGCGACTCTGGTGGCATCGCCCCGTATCGGCGTTATGAACTCCGGCAGGCAGTGGTCGACGTGGTGGTGTGTCACGAGTATTAGGTCGGCCACGGGAGGCCCCGCGTCGAGCATTACGGGGTCCGTGTAGATGACAAGGCCGGAGGGCGCTGTTATCCTCATCGTCGACTGGCCGAGCCACTCGTACCTGAAGCCTCTAAACGTTACGGATTCGTTCTCGGAAGCCATCGATACCCCCTGTCGTTTGATGCTTCATGTTATCAGAACCCGGGTGAATTAAAAATGATTTTTGTCGGGACAGGGCCGGAAGGGCCGTTTTCTAATCGTTCTTTAATCTTTCTTTGTTAGAATTTTCCCACTATCGGATTGAGGTGTGATCGATGTCCAGGAAGTTCTCCATAACAGCATTTCTACTGCTCTTCATGGCAATACCGGCCCTGCTCCTCGCCGGGATGATAGGCAAGCCCGCGCCCGGTTTCAGCCTGCCGTCGATGGACGGCAGGCCCGTTGCCCTTGCCGACTACAGGGGAAAGGTGGTCTTTATAGACTTCTGGGCGAGCTGGTGCCCCCCCTGCAAGAAGGAGTTCCCCGAGCTTAACGCCTTTTTGAAGAGGCAGACCGACCCCGACTTCGTCGTCCTCGCCATAAACGTGGACACCAGGAGGGCGCACGCGGAAGAATTCGTAAGGGGCCTTGCGTCGCCCCTCTCCGACAGGCTCCACGTACTTCTCGACCCCGGCGCTTCGGTCATCGCCGAATTCAACGCACGGGCCATGCCCACCTCTTTCATCATCGACAGGCTCGGCAACGTAAGGTTCATTCACTTCGGCTTCAGCGAGTCGGACCCGCAGGCATGGGGCAGCGAGGTCGGTGAGCTTCTCAAGGAAGGCGTCTCAGGGGGCGGCGTGTGAAGAAGCTCCTCTGGGCCATCGTCTTTATAACTGCCGCCTTCGCGGTCTCCGGCTGCGCGCGCGTAAGGCCGTGGGAGAGGGAGCACCTCGCCGACCCCATAATGCGTCTCGACTCCCATAAGGAGGAGAAGGCCGTAAGGGAGCACTTTCTCGCCACCCGCGAGGGCAGTGTGGGCAGCTTCGGCGTGAGTGGAGGCGGCTGTGGCTGCAATTAGTACGCGGGCCCGCCGGGCGGTCTTAGCCGTGCTCTCCATGGCAATGGTACTCCTCTCCACCGGGGCAAGGGCCGAGGACTACACCACGGCTCAGGCGTACCTGCACGCCTTTGACAACGGTGTGACCGTCTACACCGGCGTCTTCGCGCTCAACAGGGACTTTAACCTCGACACCTCCCTCTACTTCAAGTACAACGTGGACCTCATAAACCCGGACTTTTTCAGCGAGGGCGGAGGCGGGGGCGACGGCGACTCCCTTTCCGGCGGTAGCGCGGTTGCGGCGGTCTCCGGGGCGTCGAGCGCCGTCTCCTCTGGCGGGGTGTCGGATACCCGGCACGAGATAAACGGCGGCGTCACCCACAACTTCGACAATCTCTTCGGGGTCGAGGCGTACGTGGACTTCAGCCACGAGCAGGACTACAACTCGCTGACCCCGTCGATAACCCTGACGAAGGACCTCTTCGACAAGAACACCACCCTTTCGTTTGGCTACTCGCGCAACATCGACCGCATAAGCGGCCAGTTCATAGGCTCCACACAGAGCAGGGACACGGACAACTTCTACATCGGCCTTACACAGGTCCTCTCCCCGGTCACCGTGGCGCAGATAGGCTACGCCCGGAGCGAGTCCCGGGGCCTGATGATAGAGGGGATAAGGCTCGTGCCTCTCGGGTCCGTAAGCGCATCCACCTGCACCGTAGAGAGCGCCACGTGCGTGGACGAGGTGGCCCCGTCCTCGAGGAGCAGGAACTCGTACATGGCCGGGATAAGCCACTACTACCCCGGCGACGGCGAGAGCTTCGCCGCGCGATCCGCCTTGAAGCTCTTCTTCAGGTACTACGACGACGACTGGGACATCACCTCGTACACGGCGGAGGTGGAGTGGGACAAGTACCTCGATGACGACCTCGTGCTCGGGCTCATGTACCGCTACTACAACCAGTCCAGGGCCTTCTTCGTAAAGGACACCTACGTCGCCGGGGACCTGTACAAGAGCGCCTCCCCGCAGCTCCTGTCGTTCGATTCGCACCTTGCCGGCGTCAGGCTCGCCTACAATATCCCGGGCTCATCCGGCGGCAAGGGGCTCAGGCTCGGCACCATCGAGGGCAAGTACCAGTTCTACACCCAGTCCATAGGCGTCAACGCGCACGTCATGATGGCCTCCTTCAACCTCCTCTTCTGATTTTTTAGATTATCTTTCCGTCCTGCGCCTCTCTAATAATCATTTAATCTGTCGCCCTGTATAATGGACCCATAGGATGAAGGAAGCGAACCCGAAGACGAAGGAGGTTGGATCATGAAAACAGCTACAGCGAAAGACAGGAATGACCTCTTTGAAGCGCTCGCAAACCTGACCGTGGTACTCACCCTGGTTTCCGCGATACTCTTATCATAGGTCAAGCTACCAGCTTGCACCACCCCTGCCGTACCTGTCCTCCTGGGGAGGCCCGTAACGGGCCTCCCCACCTCCTTTTCAATGACTTTTCAGTATTGTTATGCCCTGTCTTATCTGGTATATTCCAGCAGATGACGATTGCCCATAAAACCATTCCATCGCCGCCTGTCGGGAGGCATCTCGCGAAGTTTTTTGCCGGGGCGGCCTTACTTATCCTGACGGTCTTCCTCCCCGTGCAGGCAGGTGCCGGGGTGTACCACAAAAAGACGACGGTCATGGGTACGGAGCTCGAGATGACCGCCTCCGGGGTGGACGAGCCGACGGCACAGGCGGCCTTCTCCGCCGCCGTGGCACAGATGGAGCGCATCGAGCAGGAGATGAGCGAATGGCGCGAAGGGACCTATGTCTCGGAGGTCAACAGGCTCTCCGGGGTGGCGGCCGTAAAGGTGCCTGACGAGCTTTTCAAGGTCGTCTCCGCCGCCCAGCTCATATCCAGGTTGACCGACGGCGCCTTCGACATCTCATGGGCTTCGATGCGCGGGGTATGGGATTTTAGAAAGGGCCACGAGAAGGTGCCTCGCCCCGGCGAGGTCATGAAAAGGCTCCGGCTCGTCGATTACAGGGAGATAGACCTCGACCCCGGGAAGAAGACCATCTACCTCAGGAAGAAGGGGATGGCCATAGGTCTCGGGGCGATAGCCAAGGGGTACGCCGTCGACAGGGCGATGGAGGCCCTCGTAAGCGCAGGGGTGAGGGACGGCATCGTCAGGGCCGGCGGCGACATGAGGGTGCAGGGCACGGACGAGTCAGGCCGGCGATGGGTCATAGGCATAAGGCACCCGCGCAAGCGTGGCGCGCTCATAGCGAGCCTTCCGGCAACGAACGTCTCCATATCCACCTCCGGCGACTACGAGAGGTTCTTCATAAAGGAAGGGGTCCTGTACCACCACATAATGGACCCGAGGACCGGTTATCCCGCCCGCGGCTGCCGCAGCGTTACGATATTCGCCCCGGACACCATGACCTCCGACGCCCTTTCGACCGCCGTCTTCGTCCTCGGCCCCGAAAAGGGCATGGAGCTCATAGAGGGCCTGCCCGGCGTCGAGGGTATCATAGTGGACGCGAACGGGGCTGTAAAGACCTCCACCGGGGTGAGAGGGGCGGAGGACGCTTCCGGCAAGGAGTAGGAGATTGCCGTGGAGGTCATTGCGAGCAACGCGAAGCAATCTGGTCCATAGTGTCATTCTGAGCGGAGCGAAGAATGTCGTCTTTTGTCGGGTTTAACAGACGTTGTGATTCTTCGTCGCATGCGGCACCTTTGGATTCCCTCAATTCACTTGACACCTATTTCAAAACATATTAGTTTTAGATGTCGAGGCCTTATTCCCTTTCCCTTTTTACCAGGTAGCCCGGAGGTGTCCTTGAGGAGGTTGGTTATGCGCGGTGGCGGCTTTCTGGAATCATCATCCCGGCAACTTCTCACTTTCGTCGTCGCCGTCTTGCTCTTCTCCCTCCCGTCCCCGTCCCTTGCCGCGCGCAGCGTCACGCTCGAGGAGGCCTTCAGCATGGCGGTCCAGACCCATGAGACGGTCAAGATAGCCGGGGAGGAGCTCGAACAGGCCCGGGCCGGGCAGGACAAGGCGCTCTCCAACTTCCTCCCTGAGCTGAGGGTGGACGGCAGTTATACGAGGTACACCTCTGAGAAGACGGTAAGCACCTTCCTCATCCAGCCACGGAACAGCACGAGGGTGGATGTAACGCTCACGCAGCCGCTGTTCGAGGGCGGGAAGAACTGGTCGAGCAGGAGGCAGGCCGGGCTGGTCACCGACAGGTCCCGCCTCGGGCTGAACGCCGCCAGAGAGGATATTGTACGCCAGACCGCCGTTGTCTACTACGGCGTGCTCAAGGCGAAGAGCGGCGTCGATATAAAG
Organism: Thermodesulfobacteriota bacterium; assembly: GCA_046757705.1. GTDB lineage: Bacteria > Desulfobacterota > GWC2-55-46 > GWC2-55-46 > GWC2-55-46 > JBHHYT01. Next base: position 13,682 of record JBHHYT010000004.1, on the reverse strand, counting down.
GAGGCGGCGCTCAAGAGGGCGCTCGAGCGCAGGAAGGTCGCCAGGGCGCGCTTCGAGGTCGGGGAGGTGACACGCTCCGCCGTATTGAGGGCCGAGGCCGAGGTCGCCGGGGCCGAGGCGGAGCTTACCAGGTCCCGTGCCACGCTCAGGGACGCCCTCAACCTCATAAAGAGGCTTACCGGCATCGACGGGGATATCGACGTTGTCAGGCCCTCGCCCCTGCCAGAGGTCGAGGCGCGGCCCGACGAGCTCATAGAGAAGGCGTACGCGTCGAGGCGCGACTACAGGCAGAGCTTCATAGACGAGAAGGTCGCCAAGGAGGGGATAACCTTCGCCAGGGGCAACTTCCTGCCGTCGCTCAATATCGAGGGCAACTACAACTGGAGGCAGCAGACCCCTTCCACCACATTCCTGCTCGAGAACAGCACCTCGGCCGCGCTGGTGCTCTCGTACCCGATATTCGAGGGGGGGCTTCGCAGGGCCGAGCTCTCCGAGGCTCGCAGCCGCCTCAGGGAGACGGAGCTCAGGAGGCTCGCGCTCAAGAGGGACATCGAGGTGCAGGTCAGGGAGGCTTACAACGACATGGTCTCGCTCGGCGCACTCATCGAGTCCTTCAAACGGCAGGTCGCCTTCGCCGAGGAGGACTACAAGATGGTCTTCGAGCAGTTCAAGTACGGCATCGCCACCACCGTCGACGTAATAGACGCGGATACGACGCTCATCTCGGCGCAGAGCTCGCTCGCCTCTTCTGTCTTCGACCACGAGCTCTCTATACTCGAGCTACAGTACGCCGTGGGCACGCTCCTCGACCATGTGAACATGGAGCGGGACAATGGCGGCCCCCGGCGCTGAACGCCAGCGCGTCTCCAAAAGTCCCCCCTTGCCGCCTTCTTGCAGGGGCCCCGGCGCACGGGCTGGCAGCGGCCCTATGTGAAGGCTGCCGGAAAAAGGCAAAAAAAAGGGGGGGCCGTAAGCCCCCCCCTTCCGTAACACCGGGATATGTTGTTTATGAGACGAGAACCGCTCCTACGATGGCGAATACTACCGAAAGATGGGCGGCTAATTCGTATATCTCGTTCTTTGTAAGCTTTGTCATTTTTTGTCCTCCTATTTGAAAGTCTTCTGAACTCTGATTGCCTTCTGTCCGCTTCATGGTTACCATTATATAGGATGGGAGATTAAGGGGATATTAGAGCTATCTGTCATTCTGAGCAAAGCGAAGAATCTCGTACTTGGTGATAGGTAGTTGCCGGGATCCTCGGTCGCTCCGCTCCCTCGGAATGACGAACATAGATCCCCATCGGCTCCTTCAGGAAAGGGGGGCGTTCTTAACCAAGGGGGGACGGAGGAAAGAGTTGGGTTCCACTCGCGTCCGGCCCGGTCTTTTATTTGACCTTGATTTTTTATTGACGGAAATCATATAATATTATGTGGAAATGAAGAATAATGGATCATATGGGCCGGACAAAATATAAGAACGGAGGATAGAGATGCCAGAGAGCATAACAGGCGACATGACGACAGGCGAGGTCACCGAGAGATGGCCGTCCACTAAAGAGGTCTTCTCAAGGCACTTCGGCTCAGGCTGTTTCTCGTGCCCGGCGTTCGGCGGCGAGCCGATTTCAATGGCCTGCGCCATGCATTCGACGGATATGGAGATGTTCGTATCCGAGCTGAAGGAAGCCGCCCGGAAGGACGAGGCGGGGGCCTGAGGCAGTAGACAAGAGCATGCTTTAAAGGGGGAGGCCCGCGACTCATCAGTTCTCAGCCGCGTCTCCCCATATTTTATTGATGAGCCCCGCGACGCACCTTTCCCCCCTTTTTTCCGCCGTACCAGGCCGCTGATGCCGCCGGAAACGCCCGTCCCCTGACCCTGAAGGCCAAATGTGCACGAGAATGTTTCAGTTATGAAAAACGTTCACTCTTTGTACGGCCCCATGCAACCCCTTGATTTATAAATATTTTTATATGTTTTTGGCGTCTCGTGTGTTTCAGGGATAGAACGGAACGCACACGCCCATATTTCCCTGTTTTGGTGGAAAAGCCTTATATATCAGGAGGTTATGATGTGCAGAGTCCTTTGGCACGCTTCTTGTATATATAATGGTTCAGGGTGATACTTGTTACAATTTGATTCGGCCGTAACAGGCACACCCTTCAAAACAGGTGAAAGGACGCAGCCGACAACCAAAGAAGGAGGTTTAGCCATGAGGAACATCAAAGAACCCAACCTTTTAATCGAAACGTTACCGTACCTCATCGTCTTCCTGACCCTTATAACGGCCATCGCCGCCTCTTAATAGGCCGTAACGAGGGTGGAATTCGGCCGGTCTCCAGGGGGCATGGACCGCGGACGGTAAGGACCGTCTGCCCGGGCCCATGAGCCCCAGGCTCCCGGAAGGGTACGGTCCTGCTCAAGGGGCCCCTGCGGATAATCTCCGCAGGGGCCCTTTTTTATGAGAAGAGGGTCGTTATCCATATTTGTAACGGTTGTGTTGCTCTGATGAAACATATCTGTTGCTTTTTTGTCCGATAGCGGATATAATATGAAGTGTTAATCGTTCAACATACAGTGGAGATTTTGACATGGAGCGTACCGACAAAACATCTCCAATAAACGTAGACGCCATCCTCGACACCATCGCCGACATCATCCCCAACGCCTCTTCGATACAGAAGTATCTCGAGATAAACAGCGATACCATCCTGAACAACATCGCCGACGGCGTGATAGTCACAGGGCTCGACGGCAACACCATCTTCATAAACCGGGCCGCCATAAACATAATCGACAAGGCCGGTGCCCAGGACCTGTTGAGCAGCGCCAAGTGCTCGGAGGTCTTTGGCCAGAGCGGGTGCACCTTCGGCTGTCTCATCAAAAAGACCATACAGTCCGGTGAGGCTCTGCACAACTACGAGGCCTCCTTCGAGAGGGGAGGGCGCAGCGTGGTGCTGAGCGTAAACACCGCCCTTCTTCGTGACAAGGACGGCGCCGTCATCGGCGGCATAGAGATATTCAGGGACATATCCATCATCAAGGAGCTCAAGAAGGAGCTCAGCAACAAGTACTCGTTCGATAACATCGTGGGCAGGAACCACAAGATGCATCAGGTCTTCGAGCTGCTCCACGAGGTCGCTCCCACCAGGGCCACCGTGCTCATAGAGGGCGAGACCGGCACCGGCAAGGAGCTTATCGCCAACGCCATACACCACAACTCCACGCGCGCCCACGAGCCTTTCGTCAAGATAAACTGCGCCGCGCTCTCCGAGGGGCTGCTCGAGAGCGAGCTCTTCGGACACGTCAAGGGCGCGTTCACAGGCGCCATAAACAACAAGGTCGGCAGGTTCGAGCTTGCGGACAAGGGCACCATATTCCTCGACGAGATAGGCGACATCCCCCCGAAGACGCAGGTCAAGCTCCTGCGGGTGCTCCAGGACGGCGAGTTCGACAGGGTAGGCTCGTCCTCGACGACCACCGTGGACGTGAGGGTCATCTCGGCCACCAACCATGACCTGAAGGCCATGGTCGAGAGGGGCGAGTTCCGCGAGGACCTATATTACAGGCTCAAGGTAGTGCCCATCCACCTGCCGGCGCTGCGCGAGAGGAAAAACGACATCCCGTTGCTCGTCAACCACTTCATAGAGAAGTACAACAGGGAGATGAAGAGGGATATCACCAACATATCCCCCGCGGTCATGGAGCTGCTCCTTGCGTACAACTACCCCGGCAACATCCGCGAGCTAGACCACCTCATAGAGCACGCCTTCGTCCGCTGTCAGGGCAAGACGCTCAACGCCGAGCACTTCCCCAACGACATAAAGGACATCGATCTCATAAACCGCGTCATAACCGATGCCGAGCCCTTGAAGGCCCTCGAGAGGGAGATGATACGCAAGGCCCTGAACGAGACGGGCTGGAAGTACAAGGAGTGCGCCGAGAAGCTCAAGATGAGCAGGACTACGCTCTGGAGGCGGATGAAGGAGCTCAACATAGTAAGGAAGTGAGCCCCTTGGCGCGCCCATGGACCCCGGATTTCACGAAAAAGCCCGGGCCTTCGGGCCGGGCTTTTTCTCTTTACCTCCGCCCCATGACGCTTCCAGTGGCGGGTGCGCGAGTTTGACAACGCCGGCATGGAAGGTATGATGGAGATGGGGGGCGGCGGGGCGGCGGGGCGGCGGGGCGGCGGGGCGTACCGGCCTGTTTGCGCGCAGGCCCGTCCCGGGTTGGCACCGGCCTTTCCACTGTTTCGGCGCTGTCCTTATGCGGCTTGACGACGCTCCCCGCTCTCCGGGAAGCCGTTCCCTCCACGCCGATATCCGGCATCCATGCGGGGTTTGCGAAATGAAGAGCTTCAACAACATCAAGGCACTCTCCGCGTTCGTCTCCGCGGCCGGGGTAGCCGTCATCATAGGCTGGGCCCTGGACATCACCGTCTTCAAGAGCGTCTCGTCCTCGTTCGTCAGCATGAAGTTCACCACAGCCCTGAGCTTCTTCCTGAGCGGCGTTATCCTCTACACCATAACCATCTCGGCGGAGGGCAGGAGGGATGTGGCGCAGGTCATCCTGCCGGGCGCCATACTCATGGTGCTGCTTATAATGACCACCCTCCTGACCTCGTCCCTTCTCGGCATAGAGTCCGGGCTCGAGGAGATGTTCATAAGGGGAGGGCCGCATCCGCTCAGGACCGTTGTGCCCGGACGCCCTTCGGTCGTAACCATGTTCGACTTCATACTCCTGTCCGCCTGCGGCATAGCGTCACTCTTTAGCCGGAGCAAGCTCAGGCCCATGCTCTTTTACGTGGGATGCCTCATCATGCTCACGGGCGTGGTGGCCGTAGCGGGCTATATCCTCGATTCTCCTATCCTGTACTACTCGACCCGGTCGAGCACAGCCATGGCGCTGCACACCGCGGTCCTGTTCTGCATCTGCGGGTGGGTGCTTGTGCTCTTATCCAGGTATGAGGCGCGGCCATGAGCATAAAGACACGGCTTACCATAATATTCCTGACGCTCGCCATAGTGCCCGCGTTTTTCTTGAGCGCACTCGTCTTTCACAACAGCATGGAGTACATAGGCAGCATCGTCCTGTCCGACCTGAAGCTCGTAGCCGAGGGCAAGGAGGCCGAGATAAGGGAGTTCATCGAGGCGAAGAGGGGCAGGGTGCTGGACTTCACCACCGACGCGTACATACGCTCCGCCACCGAAAGCATAGACGCGACGAAGGGCGAAAAGGAGCGCAAGAAGGCCGGATTGCTGTTGAGCGAGTATCTCGTCAAGAACAAGTTGACAGTGGACCCGGACCTCATTGAGATACACGTGCTCGACTCCGCCGGAAGGGTCATAGCGAGCACGGACTACGAGTTCATAGGCCACGACGACAGCGCCGAGGCGTACTTCAGGGAGGGCATGAAGCACAACTTCGTCCAGGGTATCGACACGCACACCCACGGCGGCGTGGAGCACCGGTACATACCCATAACCTCGCCGGTCACCTCGAACGGCAAGGCCGTCGGCGTGCTCATGAACGGCTACAGCATAGACATAGCGCGCAAGCTCCTCTCCGGCGAGAGGAGCCGGGAACTCGGGGCCGAAACGGGGATAAGGCTCGAGGCCATCGAGAACATGGATATCTTCCTCGTCAATCGTCAGGGGTATCTCATCACGCCATCGAAGAAGGTCTCCGGGTACAACAGGCCCTCAGGCACGAAGGTGGAGACTCTGCCGGTAAGGGAGTGCCTCGACGGCGCTCGTGATACGAACGAGGAGTGGAGCGATATTCTCGGCAGGAAGGTATGGGGGGCGTCAAGCTGCATAAGGATCAGGAACGGCCCCGTCTGGACGCTCGTGGTGGAGCAGGGCAGGGAGCAGGCTCTGACGCCCATCGAAGGGCTCCGGTACATCTTTTTCGTTGTCGGGGTGGGGCTGGTCATAGTGGTCGCCCTTACGGCGCTCGGCATCGCCCAGTCCATCTCAAAGCCCATCGAAAGGCTGCGCAAGGGGACCGAGATAGTGGCCACGGGGAACCTCGACTACAAGGTGGGCAGCGAGGCGGGCGACGAGATAGGGGCCCTTTCGCGCGCCTTTGACCGTATGACCGAGAACCTGAAGACTACGACCGCCTCTCTCGACGTCCTCGAGGCCGAGGTCGCCGAGCGCAGGAAGGTGGAAGAGGCGCTCAGGGCCTCGGAGGTCAAGTACAGGAACTTCGTCGATAACTCCCTTGTGGGCATATACAGCACGACCCTCAGGGGGGAGATACTCTACGCCAACAGGGCGCTTGCGGCCATGTTCGGGTTCGAGTCCCGGGAAGAGATGATGGCCGAGGGCATAAAGGGGCTGTACAGGGACCCCGCGCGCAGGGACGACCTGCTCAAAAGGCTCAAAGAGGAGACCAACGTCGAGGACTTCGAGGCGGAGTTCGTGGCGAAAAACGGAGAGGTCAAGAACATACTGCTGAGCGCCACACTCTCGGGAGAGGTGATAACCGGCATGATAGTCGACATCACCGAGATAAGGCGGGCGCGCGAGATACGCCGCGAGGCGGAGCACATCAAGGCCCAGGCGGAGATGTCCTCTGCCCTGGCAAACGCCGCCATGGACTTCCATGGAGTGCTCGCGACGGTCACCAGGTACACGGCCGAATTGCTCGGCGACTGGAGCGTCATAAGGCTCGTCTCCGAGGACGGCAAGTGGCTCAACCCGGTCGGCCTCTACCACAGGAACCCCGCGCTTATGCCGCTGCTGCGGGACTTCGTAAATACCAACCCCATGAGGGCCGACAGCGGGCCGGAGGGCACGGTAGTGACCACCGGGGAACATCTCCATATAAGGACGCTCGATGAGCTTGCCGCGCTCCTGAAGCCCGAGAGCCGCCACACCCTGGAGCGCATGGGCACGAGCAGCCTTCTGACAGTGCCTCTCCGGGCATACGGCAGGGCCATAGGCACCATCGCGGTAGCGCGCTCTTCGCCCGACGAGCCTTTCACGGAGGAAGACAGGCTTCTTACGCAGGACCTCGCGGACAGGGCGTCGCTGGCCATCTCCAACGCAAGGCTGTTCAACGAGGTCCAGCAGGAGCTGCTCCTGCGCAAGACCGCCGAGGAGGTGACCCGCAAATATGCCGACGCGCTCGAAAGGAGCAACGCCGACCTGCAGCAGTTCGCCTACGTCGCCTCTCACGACCTGCAGGAGCCGCTGCGCATGATAACGAGCTTCCTGATGCTCCTGTCCCGCAGGGCCGGGGGCAGGCTCGACGGCGAGAGCGAGGGTTTCATAAAAAAGGCCATAGAGGGCTCCATGCGCATGGAGAGGATGATAAAGGACCTTCTCGACTACTCGAGGGTGCAGACGCAGCCCCGCGAGCATGAGAAGGTCGACTGTGAGGCGGTATTCAAGCAGGCGAAGGAGAACCTCCGGGTCGCCATCAAGGAGGAGAACGTCCTGCTGACGCATGACAGGCTGCCGGTCGTTATCGGTGACAGCGCGCAGCTCCTGCACGTCTTCCAGAACCTCATAGCCAACGCCATAAAGTTCCGCTCCGAGGAGCAGCCGCTCGTTCACGTATCCGCCCGCGAGGAGGGGGACGAGTGGGTCTTCTACGTCAGGGATAACGGAATAGGGATAAGCGGGAAGTTCAAGGAGAAGATCTTCGTGATCTTCCAGCGCGTGGACGAGAAGAAGTACCCCGGCACGGGCATCGGCCTTGCTGTTTGCAAGAAGATAGTGGAGCGCCACGGCGGAAGGATATGGGTGGAGAGCGAGGAGGGCAAGGGCTCTACCTTCTACTTCTCCATCCCCAGGGAGGGGGCTGAAAAGGGGCGCCCTCCCGCAGGGCGGGGCAGGGGGTAAGCGAGCCCCCGCCCGTGGGACGGTTGAGGGCGTTTTTTCCCGTTTTGCGCGCGCGGGCCCCTGAAAAAACCGGTGCGATGGGCTTTTTTGGATGAAAAAGATTGACAGTAAAAGATAATTTTGAGAAAATCTCAAGGTTAAAGAAAGGCCGCACACCATCGCCTTGAAACCAACGCCCCCGTAGCTCAGCAGGATAGAGCAACGGATTCCTAATCCGTGCGCCGGTGGTTCGAATCCACTCGGGGGCACCAATATTAAACCCCGTAACTCATGGAGTTACGGGGTTTTTTTATTCGTTGCCTCGCCTTAGTGCCGCTCATCCCGTCCCGCCGCCACCGGAGAGCCTCTCTGCTGTCAGGACAGGCACGGCCCGGCACGCGCGGTCTTACCTGGACTCTTTCATATACCTGAAAAATTCCGTGTCGGGGGAGAGCACGAGTGTGTCCCCCTCACCGAGGGTCTTTTTGTACGCCTCCATGGTCTTGAGGAAGTAGAAGAACTTCGCGTCCTGAGAGTAGGCGCTGGCGTAGAGCTTTGTGGCTATGGCGTCGCCCTCGCCCTTGAGTATCTGCGCCCTTCTGGTGGCGTCGGACAGGATGATGGTCTTCTCCTTGTCCGCCCCGGCCCTTATGCCAAGCGCCTTCTCCTCGCCCTCGCTCCTGTACTTCTTGGCCTCCCTCATGCGCTCGGCCCTCATGCGCTCGTAGACCGCCCGTTCGTTCTCCGGAGGCAGGTCAGCCCTCTTGATCTTCACATCGAGCACATCGATGCCGTAGGCGCGCGTGGCCTCGCTCGTCTTTCTCGTCACAGCCTCCATCAGGGACGCCCTTGAGGTGGCTACTATGTCTATGAGGTTTCTCTTGCCAAGCTCCTCACGGAGATTGGAGAATATTATGTCGTCGAGCCGGGCCTGGGCCCCGGTCTCATTGCGTACCGTCTGGTAGTACTTTAGGGGGTCGACTATCATCCACCTCGCGTAGTTGTCGACCACGAGGTTCTTCTTGTCCTTGGTCAGGGTCACCGACGGCGTGGCGTCGTAGATAAGGCGGCGGTTGTCGAAGTAAAGTACCTTCTGGACAAAGGGGGTCTTGAAGTTCAGCCCGGGCTCCGTGACGACCTTTACGGGCTTTCCGAGCTGTACGACCAGCGCCGACTGGGTCTGGTCCACGGTGTAGAACGCCTGGGAGAGGACGATAATAGCTGCGGCGACGATAACTATTATGGTGATCGTGCTCTTTTTCATCTCTTACCTCCTGAGGGCGCCTTGCGCTCTGGTCTGAGAGGCAGGTAAGGCAGCACGTTCCTCTGTGCGGACCCCTCGAGTATGAACTTGTCCATGCGTCCGAGTACTTCCTCCATGGTCTCTATGTATATCCTCTTGCGGGTGACGTCCCTGGCCTTGCGGTACTCCTTCAAGACCTGCAGGAAGCGGCTCGTGTCTCCCTTGGCCTGGTTTATCCGGGCCTCCCTGTACGCCATCGCCTCGTTTACGAGCTTCTCGACCTGTCCCTTTGCCTTGGGTATCAGGTCGTTGCGGTAGCCCTCGGCCTGCTCCACCGACTTTTCCCTGTCCTCCCTGGCGCTTGCGACATCCTTGAAGGCGTCCGCCACCTGTGCAGGCGGAAGCACGTCCTGGAGCTGGACCGCCACTATGCTCAACCCGGAGTCGTATGCGTCCATCGTCTCCTGCAGGAGGCGCTTGGTGTCCTGCTGTATCCGGAACCTTCCCTCAGTAAGGACCTCGTCGATGGGGTTCTTGCCGACCACCTCGCGCATGGCCGCCTCCGAGGCGTCCTTGAGCGCCTTGTCCTGGTTCCTTATGTTGAACAGGAAGGCGGCCGGGTCCTTTATCTTGTACTGAACGATGAACTCGACCTGCACGATGTTCTCGTCCCCGGTCAGCATGAGCGACTCTCTCTGTATGGGGCGGTAGCGGGCCGGGGGGCCGGGGTCTATGGTCTCGAAGCCCACCTCTATCCTGTGGACATTGGTCACCTGGGGCTTAAGAACGTTCTCTATAAATGGTATCTTGAAGTGCGGCCCCGGGGACGTGGTCCTTACGACCTTCCCGAACCTCTTGACCACGCCGAGCTCCTCCGGGGCTACGGTGTAGAAGCTCCCGAAGGCGGCGTATATTACGATCAGCACGATGATGACTATGCCGAGAGACGGTATCTTCTTCTTGAACTCCCGGTAAAAGTCGCCGGATTTTTTCATCATGACGACGACATCCGGGGGTTTTCTGCCTCCGCCCCCCCTGCCCGGGCCGGGCACGAAAGGCCCTCTCGGAGCCCCGGGGCCTCCGTTGGAGCCGTTGTTCCCATCACCGCCGGAGCCACCGCGTCCTGGTATATCCATGTGTTTTATTCCTCCTGAGGTATAGACTACGCATAAGGCAGTCCAATGTAAAGGCTTTTGCGAAAAAAGAGATGTGACCTGGGGGCTGGCTCCCGGGGTGGCGGGAAGTCCCTCTCAAAACGGCAGGCCGCCGCCTACCCGGGCCTTCCATTCCCGTGGATGTAATTGTATGGCGTTTCCCTCAGTTCCTCCTCGAATCCCCATTTTATCACCTGCGTGTCGGCCTCCGTCTCGCACCCCTCGTCGACGTTTATCTGGTTTGTGGCGTGCCCCAGAAAGACGTGCGCGAACTCGTGTGCGATAACGTAGGTAATCTCGGCGGAGGGCTTGTCGCACAGCTCCGAGCGGAAGACCACGAGCGTAATCCTCCCCTTCTCGTCCCTGAGCGACAGGTTCAGGTCGTTGAGCTCTATAACCGTGTTCACCACGGGCTGTATTATGCGTATGACCCTGTTGTAGAGCAGGGTGTCGAGGTCTTCCTCCGGGAGCCTGTTGAGGGTCTCCAGGACGTAGCCCCGCAGCCTCTCGTCGTAGACCTCGGAGAGCTCGTTGCCGAAGATGTTGTGGTCTATCTCATCGCGCCTGTCCACAGCCTCGGGCCTTTCTTCCATATACGCCGCCTTCGTTTGATTACCTTCATCTTTAACAGAAAAACCGGCCGGCGAAAAGTATTTTTTCCAGCCGGTCCGGGCAAGCCCCCATGCGCCCGCGCAATCTGCTATAATTACAAAGACCTCTGCCAGCATGTGCGGGGTCGTAGGTTCAGCATGACGTGCGCCATGAAAATATTGGATTCACCACTGGATACCGGGATAAACTGATAGACATTATGAGGGAAAGGAGCGCTGGATGGCTGTTGAGGCTTACGTGTTCATAGAGTGCGAGCACTCGAAATCGAAGCAGGTTTACGACAGGATATCCAGGATAGCAGGGGTGCAGAGGATAGACATCGTGACCGGGCCTTACGACATCATCGCCATCGTGACCGCCTCGAACTTCAAGGTGCTAGGTGAGGTGGTCATTGACAAGATTCAGTCGGCGGAGTACGTCAAAAAGACGCTAACGAACGTGATCGTCGAGTAGGGGAGGGGGCCAGCGTCCGGGCCCTGTCCAACCCGCCGGCACCGGGCTGCTTGCAGGAGGATGGATCAATAGTAGTCGGCTATCTGCTCTTTAAGTCCCTCGACCGTCCCCTTTATCCGCTCGATATCCTCGGCACCGACATTCAGGGCCATAATGGCCTCCGCGTGCGCGGTTGATATGGATGCATGGGCGCATGGTTCCGCAAGCCTCTGCTGCCCTTCATGCACGATGACGTCCGCGAGATAGACTATCGGTACGAGCGGGGGGTACGCGGAGCCGTTCCTGTCCTTCGCGTACCTCTCAGGGAAGTGGTGGTACCTGATGGAGTCCACGCAATCGTTGGGCAGCTTGCATTTGTCGGTGAACCATGCCCCAACCTCGTCATGGCTTCCGCCGAAGAGATAGCCCTCCTTGCGGATGAGCTTGCCGGGACCCTCCGTTTGGATGTCCGTGTACTCGGAGCCGAATATCTGGCACATTATAGGCTTGCCGATGTCGTGCAGAAGCCCGGCGAGGAAGGCGGAGTCCTTGTTCACGAGACCTGACATCTCGGCTATGAGCACGGACGTCATGGCCGCCTCGAACGAATGGCTCCACAGGGCGGTCACAAACTGCCTCTGGGACGCCGACATCCCGCCGAAGACCGCGGTGGATATGGCGAGGCCCTTGACCATATCGAACCCGAGCACGAGGATGGCCTGAGAGATGGAGGATATCTTGCGCGGAAAGCCGTAGTAGACGGCGTTGGATATGCCAACAACTCTCGCGGAGATGGCCTGGTCGTGCTCGATCACCTTCTCGAGGTCATGGACGTTGCTCCTCTTGTCTTCCGTAACGTCGAGTATCTTGCAGACCACAGAGGGTATGGACGAGACCTTGAGCAGCTCGTTCACCTTCTCCCTCAACGATTCTCTTCGTGTACCGCTCATTTCAAATGCACCTCTGCCGTATTTCTCAGCCACACATACTTTTCGGATACTTGTGATATCGGCCGTCCGGCCTGCGAGCTTTAACGAAATCGTCAGGGATACGATAAGCTGAGGGGTTCTAAGGCCGGCAAGGCCGTTCAGGACTGACCTGGACACCCGGGGGCAGGGCGGGCTTGAGGCAGCTCCTGAAGCGATGCCGGCAAAGGCAGGCGGGGTTTGCGCCGGGACCGCCGCACTTTGTCCTTCTCCTTCGAAGCTCGCAAACCCCTCTTGCCTTTGCCAATAACAGTATGAATGTTCTATGCCACGTTCTTTTCGGCGAACAGTGACTGATACTTCTTGTCCGTGCCCATGATGTGTCCGCGCAGCCAATCCATGAGAAAGTTCATGAGCTTCAGGGTGATCGTCGTGGAGCCACTCTCGTACTGGGCGATGCAGTCATCGACCTTGCCGACGAAGTTGTCGTGCTGGCCCTTGTGCTCCAGGTAGCCCGAGAAGTTGAGGGCTATCATCTTCTTCTCCTCCTGCGAAAAATGATACTGCGTGTAATCGCGAAGCGACTTGAGCACGCCGCTTACGACATCCTTGCCCTTTCCCGCGCGCATCGCCTCGTGCAGCTTGTTGATAAGCTCTATGAGCCTCTTGTGGTGGCCATCGAAGGTATCTACCCCGACACTCAATTCATCGCTCCATTCCATAAATGCCATTCTCGTCTCTCCTTTTATGATTTATTATCGCTTGAAAAGCGGCAACCCGCATTATTAAAACCATACCGGAAAACGCTGTCACGGCCCCCACGGCCAGGGGTGCAGGGAAACGCACGCGCCCACATGGCGGCTCTTCGAGCAAGAAAGCCTTGAATCGACTGGTGATATTTTTTCTTCGGTCGTGGGTGCGCAAACTTTAGGTTTTTTTAGAAGGCGCACATGGAGAGAGGGCCGCACAGACCTGCCTTGAAGTAGTGCCATCCTCGTTCCATACAACAAACACGCAGCAAACAATGCAGCCCTGAGGATAAACACGGCTACCTTCTGCAAGCACCCTCCATGTCGCATAATGGATATCTTATGTCGCCTGCAAATGGCACCAAGCCTGCACCGTCCCTTCCCACAAGGTCAGACACGCCTCTGTCTGCCTTTGTATGCCCTTTGTCGTCTTTTGTCAACATACCGTGAGCCTTATCTCTGTAAGCCTCTGTTTGTCTTGAGCCTTTTTACATCTTCAAGATACCTGTATACAAGCGAGCGCACCACGAGGGAGACGCTAAAACCTTCCCGGTCTGCGAAGTCCGCAAGGAGCCTGTACCGGCCATCATCCATCCTGAAAGTAACCCTCTTTTCCATGCCTTTTCTATCCATCATTCACCCCCTCATAATTCCAAGAACTTCTTTCTGGTCCGAACAATGTTCTCCACCATCTTGCGACAAGCCGAAGAGACCGAATAACCGTCCTTTTCGACTACCT
>JBHHYT010000003.1:0-54603 GCA_046757705.1 Thermodesulfobacteriota bacterium | reverse complement strand
CTCGCAATGCCCCCCTCACCCCTGCCATCTCCCTTCATGGGAGAGGGAGAAAAAATCCACATTTTATATTGCAGAAGTCTTGAAGCTTCAGTCCGGGGCTGGCCGTTGGCCATGTATTTTTAATAATCTTTCAACGCCGTTTGCGCCCCTCCGGGCGCTTCCGGTGATCAGGCTCTCAGAAGAGGCCGCCTCTTCCCCGCTCGCGCGCCCCTTACAAACGCTACGCGCCCTGAGGACCACCCCGGCGCGCTTGCCCGCCTCTTCCCAAAGCGACGCTCGCTCTAATCACCCGGGGTTTGTTTAAAGACAAAAAACCTTCCTTCGTGTCATTCTGAGGGAGCGCAAGCGGCCGAAGAACCCCGGCGTTTGACGACAGATGCACCGAGTTCTTCACTTCGTTCAGGATGACGCTAACCTCTGGTTGAGCGCCTGAAGCCGCACCAGCGAGTCATGCCCTCTCCTCACAAGAAAAAAATCCCCCTTTGGAAAGGGGGACATAGGGGGATTTTCAATCGTGGGCGGTGTTTAAAGGATCAGCTCTCCAGCGAGCCGATGAGCTTCGCCACGGTGGTCTTATGGCGGGCGAGGTACTCGTCTATGCCCGCGGCGACCTTTACCGCCGAGTCCGGGTCTATGAAGCTTGCGGTGCCGACCTGAACGGCAGATGCGCCGGCTATGATGAACTCGAGGGCGTCGCGGGCGGTCATTATGCCGCCGGAGCCTATCAAGGGCACGCCCACCGCCTTTCTCGCCTGCCAGACCATCCTTACGGCCACGGGCCTTATGGCGGGCCCCGAGAGCCCGCCCGTGGCAGTGGCGAGCACCGGCCTTCTCTTCTCCACGTCCACCACCATGCCCGTCAGGGTGTTTATGAGCGATATGGCGTCGGCGCCCGCTTCCTCGGCGGCCCTTGCCATCACCCCTATGTCGGTCACGTTCGGGGAGAGCTTCGCTATAAGCGGCATCTTCGTGGACTTCCTCACGGCGCCTATAACGCGGGCGGCCTCCTTCGGGTCGGTGCCGAAGACGATGCCGCCCTTCTTGACGTTGGGGCACGAGATGTTTACCTCCACCCCGGCAACACCCGGCACGCCGTCGAGCCTGCGGGCGACCTCCTTGTACTCCTCGACCGTCTCGCCGAATATGTTGGCGACAACAGGCGTCCCGACCTTCCTGAGAAGCGGAAGCTTCCCGGTTATGAAGGCCTCAACCCCGACGTTCTGCAGGCCGATGGCGTTGAGCATCCCGCACGGGGTCTCAACGATGCGCGGGGAGGGGTTCCCCTGGCGGGGCTTGAGGGAGAGCCCCTTTACGATGATCGCGCCGAGGCGGCCGAGGTCGGTATACGGGGCGAACTCGCTGCCGTAGCCGAAGGTGCCGGAGGCGGTCATCACCGGGTTCTTGAGCCTGATGCCCGCCACCTCTACGGCGAGCCTTTTTTTATTCACACCCTTCACAATACGTCCCAGTCTATGTCGCGGCTGTCGAAGACGGGGCCTTCGGAGCAGACCATGCGGTAGTTTTTGTTCTCTTCTTCGTTGCGGACCTTCATCCTGACGGCGCACCCGAGGCAGACCCCGATGCCGCAGGCCATGGAGCGTTCGAGCGAGACATGGCAGAGCGCCCCGGCCTTCTGTGCTATGGCGGCCGAGGCCTTGAGCATCGCCACGGGGCCGCACGCGTAGACCACGCTATCCTCCGTCACCTCCTCGCCCAGAAGCTCCGTTACGAAGCCCTTGCGCCCGGCGCTCCCGTCATCGGTGGCTATCCGCACCTTGCAGTCGAAGGACTTGAACTCACGGGCTATGCGCGCAACCGTCCTGTCCCTCGCGCCGAAGAGGAGCACGCCCCCTTTGAGGGTGCGCGCCAGGAGGTATAGCGGGGCTATGCCCATGCCCCCGGCGGCGAGTATCACCCTCCGGCCGGGCGCGGGCGCGGGAAACCCGCCACCGAGGGGGCCGAGCAGGTCTATCGTTTCGCCCGGCGCCTTCATGGAGAGTATGGAGGTGCCCTTGCCCACGACCTGATAGAGTATCTCTATGCCGCTGCCCCGCAGCTTGCGCCTGCCGCGCGCACCGAGCACCCTGTATATGCCGAAGGGCCTTCTGAGGAGCGGGTCGAGCCCGTGCTCCACCCTGAGCATGACGAAGTGCCCCGGCACGATGGACGGGGTCTTCCAGGCGAGCCCGAGGCGATAGTACCCCGGAGCCACCCGGTCGTTATATAGTATGCGTGTCCGTACCGATTCCATGACAGTCCACCCGGGGCATGGGTTGCTCGACGGGCCGCGTCTTCCCGCGGCCCGCTAAAGATTAAGGGACATGACTATGGCGTCCTCGTCCCCGTAGTAGCCTTTCCTCTCGTAGACCTCTTTGAAGCCGAACCTCCTGTAGAGGGCGCGGGCGGGCATGTTAGACCTCCTGACCTCGAGGAAGACCTCGAAGACCAGCTCGGCGCGCATCATGTCGAGCGCCTCGGCAAGGACCCTGCCGGCGACACCCTTTCCCCTGAACCGCGGGTCTACGGCTATGTTCAGGATGTGCGCCTCCCCGTGTACCACCCAGAAGATTATGTAGGCGGCGAGCACCTCGCCCCCGTCCTCCGGCAGCCTGAGCACGTACCGCCTCGAGACCGGGTTCCTCAGCTCCTGGACGAACATCTCCCTGCTCCAGGGGTTGGGGAAAGATACCCGTTCGATATCGAGGACGTCGCCGAGGTCTTCGGCGGTCATGGGCCGGAGCTTGCGGCCGGGGAGGATGTCCTGGTCTGAAAACAAGTTTTTAAGTCGGCTTTTTTTGGGATTGGGGCGGCACGGCCCGCGCCCTGTCAGAAAAAAGGGGCCCATTCGCCCCTGTAGATACAGCTATCCGATTGAGATGCCGGCCGCACGGAACCGCCAGACAGGCACAAACCACACCGAAGACGCCTTCCAGGCCCCCTGAGCACCCCCTCTGACTCCCCTTTGCCCCCCTGCGCGATTGGCCCCCAGGCCCCTTTGCCCCCCCCGGGCTCGGTGGCCCCGGTGGGAGGCCGGTTACTTCTCGTTGGTGGCAAAGACGATGTGCCAGAAGTCGAGCTTCTTGAGCATGTACTTCTCTCTGACATTGAGGCCGGACCTGTTGATAAACTCGTTCAGGCAGAGGTCCGAGCGCCAGCCTATCTTCTCGCAGACCGGGTTGATTATCTTCTCCACGGTCTCGACGATCTTGTTCCTGCTCTTGAAGTGGTTGACTATGACGACCTCACCGCCCTTGCGGCAGACCCTTCTTACCTCGCTCATGACCTTGTACGGGTCGGGCACGACGCTAACGACGTGCGAGATGAATATCTTGTCGAAGGTGTCGTCCTTGAAGCCTATGCTCATGGCGTCCATGGAGAGCACGGAGATGTTGTCGAGGCGCATATCCCCTATCTTCTCCTTGGCCTTGCGCAGCATCTCGGTGGACAGGTCGATGCCCACGACGCTGCAATGCCTGGGAAACTCCGAGAGGGAGAGCCCGGTGCCGATGCCCACGTCGAGGATCCTGTCCCCCGGCTTTATGTCCATGTAGTTGATGGCGTGCTTGATCCTCGGGTAGAAAAACCTCTTGAAGAGCCTATCGTAAACACCCGAATATCCGGCGTATATCTTCTTGATACTTTCCAGTTCCAATGTCAAACCCTCTTTTCAGATAGTGTGTGCCAGCGGTCTGCTGACGTATATGATGAGGTCGTTTCCGGGTTTCTGGTACTATCTTGTCCGCGCCTCCTCCTAGAAGCCGTTCTTTATGTAAAACCGGCTGGCGGGCCCGCATGCGGACACCCCCGAAGGCTCCGCCGCTAACTTCCTCGCGTCTTGCTCCCTTACAAGCCCCCGGTATGCCCGGGCAGGGCCCTGCCGGTGCCTTTCCTTCTTTATTCGTCCGCCATTATACTGTACAGGTCACAAACCCTGCCGGTAAACGAGTTTTTTCCATAACAAACACATCCGATGGGGTGGCCGGGACAATCAGTATCGACGATAAAAAATAATCATTTCAGGCGGGTTTATTCAAGTATATATCAAGAAGTCCCGTGGCGCAATCCTTTTCCTCCCTGCCGTCGAAGCCGTAACGGTCGCAGCCGTCGCCATCTAACGTCAGTTCGGCCTGTCCGAGGGGGATATCCCGTACCTTTCAAGGGCTATGTCCACAACACCGTTGACCAGGTCGCCGCGGCTCATGCCAGCGGCGCGGGCGGCCATGGAAAAACACGAGTCGGCGTTCGGGGCCATCGGTATGCCGGGCAGCGGGTCGAGCTCTATCACGTGCGGCACCCCGGCGGCGTCAAGCCTTACGTCTATCCTGCACCAGTCCCTCACCTCCAGCGCCCTGAACGCGTCCTTCGCCACCGTCTCTATGGCCGAGCCGAGCCTGTCGTTGACGCCGGCAGGGCAGGTGAATCCGTCTGGCGGCGCTCCCGGGCCGTGGAGGACAGACCTGGTCTCGTTGGAGTATATGGGGTTTACGCCCTCTGGCAGGGCCGAGTAGTTTATCTCGACTATCGGCAGCGTCCTCGTGCTCTCGCCGTTGCCGAGAAGCGCCACCGTGAACTCCCTGCCCTCGAGGTACTCCTCGACGAGCGCCGGCTGGCCGTACTCGCCGACCACCCTGTCCACCCTGCGCCTGAGCTCTTCCGGGCCGCGCACGATGGAGTCGTCCCCTACCCCCCTGCCCGAACCCTCGCAGAGCGGCTTTACCACCATGGGGAAGGCCAGAAAACGCTCGATGCCGGCGTCCCCTCTCTGCGCGACGAGGAACCTCGCGGTCGGTATGCCGTAGTGGGCGAGCATCTCCTTCGCGCGCGCCTTGTTGAGGCACAGCGAGAGGGCAAGGGGGGATGAGCCGGTGTACGGGATGCGGAGCATCTCCATGATAGCGGGCATCTGCGACTCCCTGCTCTGCCCCCGGAGCCCTTCGGCCATGTTGAGGACCATAGTGGGGCGGGAGGCCCTGAGCTTTTCGTAGGCGTCCTCGTCGGCCTCTATCATCTCTACCGAGGCGTGGCGTTCGAGAAGGGCATCGCGCACCGCCTCTATGGCGTCCAGCCCGCCGCTCCCGGCGCAAAAGCCGGAGGGCGTGCCCCCTTGCGCTCCTTGCTTCTTGAGGTTGTATGTAAGACCTATCTTCATGGCTTGATCCCACCGGTTGCGCCCGGGCCGCGAGAGGGCCGGCATCGCGCCCGGAGGGGCGCGCGTCCCCTCAGAGTACCATTACCGCGGCGGCGACTATGGTGGTGAACTTGCCGTCGCCCTTGACTATCGCGGACTGCGTCACGTTGGTGGTCTTTACTATCTTGTCGCTTATGCGGTATATCTCCTTTTTCTCGTCCCAGCCGAGGTCCTCGTCGAGCTCTATGCCGAGGGTGGATGCGAGCATGGCCGCGGCGAGGTCCTCGGCGTAGTCCCCGGCGGCGGCGTCGGTCTGGCCGTAGGCGTGGTGCTCGCTCAGATACCCGTAGAGCTTCCTGTCCATGGGGATGGCGCACCCGACGGAGGCGGCCATAAGGCGCCTCGGCTCGTTGCTCGAAAGCTTGCTCATGACGCAGAAGACGACCTGTCCGGGGGCGAGCTTCTTCAACCCCACCGCCTTTGAGATGACCTTGCATGAGGGAGGGAATATGCTCGAGACCTGAACGAGATTGAACTTCTCTATGTTAGCGTCCCTGAGCGCCAGCTCAAAGGAGGTCAGCTCCTCTTTGTGGGTACCCACCCCTTTTGTGAAAAAGACCCTTTTAGGTACAAACATTTCATTACCCCCGGTTTTTACTTTTATTGTTGAATGCCGTACTCGGGCAGACAAATCTGAAGAACACCACCCCGGAAAACCACCCCTGAAAAGACCGTACCCGCCCCCCGCACCCCCCCGTGCCCCCTGCCCACTGCCCACTGCCCCCCATACCCCCGGAAGGAGCCCGCCCCGGGAAACCCGCCCCCTGCGCTGAGGGCCTTACCTCTTGCGTGGCCCGCGCGCGGACCGTCCGGCGCGGCCCTCGGTAGCGTAGCCCATCATCTTGTAGACGAGCTTCGCCGCGAGGAAGTCCGGCGCTATGTTGCCCGGCAGCGGGCACAGCTCGACGACGTCAAAGCCGACGACCTTCCTGCCGGCGGCGGCCGAGCGCAGCACCCCGAGCGCGTCGTACCACCCGAGCCCCCCGGGCTCGGGTGTGCCTGTGGCTGGCATTACGGCCGGGTCGAAGACGTCGAGGTCGACGGTTATGAAGACCTCGTCCGTAAGCCCCCTGACCACGCGGGACCAGTCCACGCCCTTGAGCACCTCGGCGGCGTACCATGTCTTTATCCTTGTAGCGGCCCTGCGGCCCGCCTTCTTCTGCGAGTCGAGGAAGACGGCCTCTTCGGTGCTCAGGCTCCTTATGCCGACCTGGACTATGGGGCATATCTCGGAGATCCTTCTGG
Organism: Thermodesulfobacteriota bacterium; assembly: GCA_046757705.1. GTDB lineage: Bacteria > Desulfobacterota > GWC2-55-46 > GWC2-55-46 > GWC2-55-46 > JBHHYT01. The sequence goes on along the minus strand of JBHHYT010000003.1, from coordinate 48,170 downwards.
CGATGCAGGCGTGGTTGAAGGGCGTGTCCTGATAGGAGTCCCTCATGTCCGCGTGCGCATCGAGCTGGAGGACCGACATCTTGGGGTATCTCTTTATGAGCGACCTGACGAGACCGAGGGTGACGCTGTGCTCACCGCCGAGCATCACCGGGACCCTGCCGGCGTCGAGTATCTCGTCGGCGGCGGCGTGGACCCTGTCGACCATCTCCCCGGGGCCGAGCGCCGTTGGCTCCATCGAGGGCAGCGTCTCTATGCCCGCCTCCCAGACCTCGCGGCCGAGCTCGTCGTCGTAGAGCTCCATGTGGGTGAAGGCCTCTATGATGGCCCTCGGGCCGTTCCTCGTACCGCTGACGTAGGAGGCGGTCAGGTCGTAGGGCACGGGCAGGACGGAGAAGGTAGGCGGATGGGCTTCGAGCTCCTCCCTTGAAAGGCCGCAGAAGTTGAGTATGCCTTCGACCGCAAGGCCCCTTTTGCTCACTCCCATATCCGCCTGGCCACCTTGTTGGACCTGCTCAGGTCCATCCCGGGGGCCTGCCTCTTCTTGCCCTTCATCCTTTCGGCCAGCGCGGTGACTATGATGGGTAAAGCTATGGTCGCGTCCGAGCTTACGGTCACGTGACTCGACTTCTTCGCTATCTTGCCCCACGACTGCGCCTCCTCGAAGGTGCACCCGCTAAGGCCCCCCCAGTGGGGCGCGTCCGCCGTAATCTGCACCGCGTACTTGTGGCCTTTCACGTCCTTGCACTGGAGCGCCGCCGTGACCTCGGTCTGCTGTATGAAGTTCTTGGGCGTTCCCCCGCCGACGTATACGACCCCGGTGTTCCGCGCGCGGGCGGCTATCTCGGCGGTCTCCTTGACGTCGCCTATCATATCGAAGATGAAGTGGCCGGGGCCGTCCTTGAGCGCCAGGGCTATGCCTATGGAGGAGTCGGCCACCGCCGGGCAGTATATAGGCACGCCGGCCTTGAACGCGGCGCTGACGACGCCCTCGGCCTTGCCCCTGCGGGCCAGGTCCCTGCCCATAAGCGAGAGGAACTCGCGTGTGGTGTATGGGCGCTCGTCCAACCCCTCGGCGAACTCGAATATATATCTGTCGGCCTCGTTGAACTCCTCTTCGAGGGCGAAGACGTCGTATATGCGGTCTATGCCCATATCCTTCAAGAGGTTGTCGTCCATGTGGTGGCTGCCCTGCCAGTGCACGCGCCCGAGCTCCTCGTGTATGTCGTGGAAGAGGTTCGCGCCGGTGGAGACGAGGCAGTCGATGAAGCGGTTCTTTATGAGGTACACGAGCAGCTCGCGCATGCCCGCGGGCACCATCGCCCCGGCAAGGCCGAAAAAGACCGTGGTGCGGGTCTTGAGCATCCGCTCCCACACGTCCACGGCGGTCGAGAGGTTCCTGCCCTGAAAGGCGGTCGAGCCCATCCTCCTTACGAGGTCCTCGACACCCGCCCCTTCCTTTATCTCGACTGGCCTTACGGCCTTGCACAAAAGCTTTTTGCTCGAAACCTTATCCGCCATAGGAATAGTAGTCCGCCCTTTCTTTCAGGTCTTTGTAGTTGCTGAGCACCTTGTCCGCGTAGTTGCGCGAGACGGCCTTGTTCTGCCTCATGCGTGAGGCGAGCCTGCCGGGGCCGATGTTGTAAGCGGCGAGGGTCTTCTCCTCGTCGTTGTAGCGCGCGTAGAGGCTGGAGTAGTAATGCACGCCCATCTTCACGTTGAGGTAAGGGTTCAGGAGCGTCTCCGTGCCGTTCCACTCGAGCTTGAGCTGCCCGGCAAGCTCCTGCCCGGTCGCGGGGCGTATCTGCATGAGCCCGATGGCGCCGCTGAAGGACTTCGACCAGTTGTAGTAGGTGGACTCCGTCTTTATGAGGGCGAGCACGAGCAGGGGGTCGAGCTTGTGGCGCACGCTCTCGGCGAGTATCACCTCGGCGAGCTTCACCTCCTCGTGGGGGCCGAGCCCGGTCCTGTTGCGGGAGAAGACCCCGCTCATGTAGCCCACCACCCCACGGCGCGTCATTGAAGCCTCCTGGGAGGCGTCCTGCGCATGCCAGTTGTTCTCGAAGGACGGGAGCAGCCACGCCTCCATCACCACGGCCAGACCTATCACCACGGCGGCCTTTTTAATGCTCTTTCTGTTTAATCCTACGGCTAACATACCAACTGCTCTCCTTGAAATCAGCAACTTATAAGACTATGATTTCTTCGGGGTTATGTCAAGAATTTTGCATACTCCAGCTTCACGTCCTTTATCCTCAGGCGAAGGTTCCTGGCACCGCGCCATTCGTCCATGTACGGCGAGAAGGCGACGCCGTAGCCCGCCCCCTTTACCGGGTGCAGGCCGGCCAGCCCGAAGCCTATGCCGCTTCTCGAACAGCCGTTCTGCGTGACCTTGAACCTCAGGTGCCGGGCGCCGACGACCTCGGTATGCACGATGTCCACGTCCACGAGGCACAGCAGGGGCTCCCTGTTGGAGACGCCGAAGGGCGAGAGGGTCTCTATCTCGGCGATCAGCCTGTTGTCGACCTCCTCGAGCGAGACGATGGCGTCGAGGGTTATCTCGGGGGCGAGGTCCTTCTCGTCGACCGTGGAGTTCATGTAGCGTATGAACTCCGCCTTGAAGGACTCGAGGTTCGCCCTGGAGACCGTAAGCCCGGCGGCGGCCTTGTGCCCGCCGTACTTCTCGAGCAGAGGGGCGCAGGCCTTGAGCCCCTCGAGGATGTTGAATGACCTTACGCCCCTTGCGCTGCCCTTGCCGGTCTCCCCGTCCAGGGCTATCATCACCACCGGCCTCGAGAACCTGTCGACGAGGCGGGAGGCGACTATGCCGATGACCCCCTGGTGCCAGCCCTCGCGGGCGAGCACGATGCCCCGGTCGCTCACTTCATTGCCGAGCATGTCGAGCGCCTCCTTGAGCGTATCGGCCTCTATCTTCTGGCGCGAGGTGTTCTCGCGGCCGAGCCTCCGGGCGAGCTCGTCCGCCTCGCGGCCGCTCTCGCTTATAAGGAGGCGCAGCGCCATCGAGGCCTTTGCCACCCTTCCGGCGGCGTTTATCCTCGGCGCTATCTGGAAGGCTATGTTCTCGGCGGTGATGCGCCCCGGCTTGAGGGATACCGACTCCTTGAGTGCCTTCAAGCCCGGCCTCCCGGTCCTCTCGAGCTCCTTGAGGCCGTAGCTTACGAGCACCCGGTTCTCGTCCACGAGCGGGACCATATCTGCGACGGTGCCTATGCAGACCAGGTCGAGGTACTTCTTGAGGTTCGGCTCTGCGCCCTTGAACCAGCCCGCCTCTCGCAGGCGCGAGCGCAGGCCCATCACGAGGTTGAAGGCCACGCCCACACCCGCAAGCCCCTTGAACGGGAAGGCGCAGCCCTCCTGCTTGGGGTCGAGCACGGCGTGCGCCCTTGGCGGGTCGGCGGGCATCTCGTGGTGGTCGGTGATGATGACGTCGATGCCCAGCGACCTGGCGCACTCGACCTCGTCGCGGTTGGAGACGCCGCAGTCCACGGTCACGACCAGCTTTACGCCCTGCTCGTGGAGCCTCTTTATCGCCTGCTCGTTGAGGCCGTAGCCCTCGGCCTTCCTCTCCGGTATGTACCACTCCACGTGGACGCCTATCTCCCTGAAGAAGAGGAAGAGCAGGGCGGTGGAGGTGGTGCCGTCCACGTCGTAGTCCCCGTAGACGGCTATCTTCTCCCCGGCCTCCATGGCGTGCATGATGCGCCCGACGGCCCGGTCCATGCCCTTCATGAGAAACGGGTCGTGGAGGTCCGTAAGCACGGGCCTTAAAAAGGAAGAGGCCCCGTCGCAATCGACAAGGCCCCTGTTCACAAGCAGTTGCGCCGTTAGGGGCAGTATATCAAGCTCCCTGCCAAGGGTCTCCTGCAGCTCCTTGTTGACAGGGTTCAACATCCAACGCTTCTTTTTCACTTCATCGCACCCAATCTGCGCCATCCCCCATTCCCCCGCTCCTGGTTGTGAAAAGACCTTCCGTAATTGGAATACCGCGTAAACGGGGGGCGGGCGCGCAACCGGAGGCAAGAAAAGCCGCGGCGCGCGCGGACGCGCAGGCCCTGCGTGCCGGCCCCTCCTGAGCGCAGGCCCCATCACGCCCCGGCCGGAAATCCTCCGTCGGAACGTTGCCTTATTTTACCGGCAAACAAAAAAGAGGTCAAGCCTTGAATCGCCCTGCAAGGCTATCCACGGCCCGGCCTCTATTGCTTTTTTCAAACGCCCGCCGGCACGGCAACCCGCGCCGAGGGCGGGCCGAAAGCGGGCCTTTCACCTGATTTTATCAAGGTCTTCCGGGCACTTGAGCCAAAACCGCTCAAGCCGACCCCGGGAAACCGTCGAGCAGCCTGTTTATGGTCACCGAGTCGAGGTGCTCCTGCAGGAGGGGCACTATCGAGGGGTTTTCCACCTCTCCGAGGACCTCCTTGCGTATGACCGAGATGAAGGGCTGAACGACGTCCGGGTCGAACTGCTTGTTGAAGTTGCTCCTGACCTCGTCCATCGCCTCCTTGAAGGAGAGCCGCGGCCTGTAGGGCCTGTCGGTCGTCATGGCGTCGAAGGCGTCCACCAGCGCCATTATCCTCGCGCCCATGGGTATCTCTTCCCTCCTGAGCCTGTCCGGGTACCCGCTGCCGTCGACCTTCTCGTGGTGGTTGCGCGTCATCATGGGTATGCCCTTCCAGGGGAACTTTATCTTCGAGAGTATCTCGTAGCCTATGACCGGATGCGAGTTCAGCTCCCTGCACTCCACGCTCGTCAGAGGGGTGGCTTTGTTTATTATGGACTTGTCCACGGCTATCTTGCCGATGTCGTGCAGAAGGCCGGAAATCCGTATGCCCTCTATCTCGTCGCTCGCCCAGCCCATCTCGCGCGCGAGCACCGCGCAGTACGCCGAGACCCTGTGGGAGTGTCCCTTGGTGTACGCGTCCTTGGCGTCGATGGCCGCGGCGAAGGCGTGTATGGTGTCGTAGTATATGCGGCGCAGGTTCTCGTACAGGCCCTTGTTCTCGTTGTACTTGTGCATGAGCCTCATAAGCAGCGAGTGGCCCTGCAGTGAGAAGGCTATGTGCTGGGCCATGACCGAGAGGAGCTGGAAGTCGTAGACCGAATGCTCCTCTCCGATGAACTTCTCGTTGATGCAGATAAGGCCCAGCACCTCGTCCTTTACCACGAGGAAGACTATGGCGCGCGCGCCGAGCTTTTCGAGCTCCTCGCGGGCGGGGCCGAGCAGGGCGGCGCGCTCCGCGTCGAGCTTAAGGTCTATGGGCTTGTTGTGCTCGACGAAGCTGGCGAGCGCCCCGGCGGGAACGGAGAAGCGCACGCCCCTTACGTCCCCGAGGCCCTTGGAGGCTATGGGAGAGAATGTGGCGGACTCCGGGTCGTTCTGGAATATGACCCCCTTGGAGGCGGAAAAAGAGCCCATTACCATGTAAAGGGCGGATTTTACCACCCTGGTAAAGTCCTTGGGCGAGGTGACCTCTTCCCCCAGTTCAGCGAGTGTGTTGAGATTGAAGAGCAACCTCTCGAGACTAAGGTCCAGATCCACCATTAACGCACCTCCCTCTTGTTTCGCAGGAAAAAGATATTATTAGAAATCCGATAAGACTGCCCGAAAAAGCCTACATTATAGCGCGGTCTTCGTGGTCCACGACGGTTACCGCCTCGTCCTCGTCCTTGTACACGGGTATGTGCTTCGTAAGGCCCACGATGTTGAATATGTCGTAGTTGACGGGTTTGAGCCCGGAGAAGAAGATGACGCCCTTTTTGTCCTTTATCTTCTCTATTATCCCGATGAGTATGGAGATGCCGATGGAGTTTATGAGGTCGGTCTCCGAGAAGTCTATTATTATCTTCTTGAACCCCTTCTTGAGGAAGGCGTCACAGAGCTCTTCGAGCTTCTCCCCTTCTATGTCGTTTATATAGTTGTCGGGATAAAGGACCACCGTCTCTCCGAGCTCCTTGAAGTTCTTATGCCTGTTCATCCCTGTTGTCTCCTTTTATCAGATATTTGACCATGACGACCTTGGTGCCGCCGCGTATCTTCTCGAACCTGACCTCGTCCATCAGCCCCTTCATGAGCTCGAGGCCCCAGCCGCGTTTCCTGAGCTCCCCGCTCTCGGCGGCGGTCACGGCCCTGCCCGGGGCCCTGTCGAAGTCCACCCCTCCGTTCTGGACATGGATAACGAGCCTGCCACCCCCGGAGACGAACCTCAGGAAGACCTTGGTCGCCTTGGCCTTGCTGTGCTCGAAGGCGTTTATGCACGCCTCGATGAGGGCCGCCTTTATCTGGCCGATGGCTATCTCGTCGAAGCCCATCTCGGTGCCTATCTCCTCGACGGCGCGCGCCGCCACGAGCTCCGCCTTGGTGGAGGCGGGGAGCACCACCTCGAACTCCTTGTTCGGGGCGACGTTGCCGGTGCCCGGCGGCCCGGCGGCCTCCCTGTCCTCGAGGCTGTCCCGCAGGACCCGTACCTGCTCCTGGTCGGAGGAGAAGACACCCTCGGCATCGAGCCTTTTGCGCGCCTCGAGCGTGAAGCCCTCCCTGCCCACGAACCACTTGAAGACGCGCGTGGTCCTGAAGTTCTGCCTCAGTATCTGGCCCCGCCTCAGGAAGTTCTCCACGTCCCCTATGTTGACCGGGGTGAGCGAGTCCTTCACGGCGGCCACCCAGACCACCTCGTTGCCGGCATCGTACCTGTTGTTCTCAAAACCGTTGGCTATTATAACGGGCGGCCCCGTCTCGTTCTTCTCCCAGACCGTGGAGTCGAAGCAACCGATTATCTGCGGCAGCGTCAACTCGTCCGCAGCGGAGCCCTGCACCCCCTGCCCTGCCTGTACCCCCTGCCCCTCGTGGCCCGCATCTCCCTGGCCCCCCTGGCCCCCTTGATCCCCGTGGCCCCCGTGGCCCCCTTCCGCGCCGGAGGGATACCGCGCGCAGAAGGAACGGTTGTCGAGGAGCACCTTCAAGACCTTCTGCCCGTTGAATAGGGAGAGGAGCGAGGCGGTCTCTTCCTTGAGCCTTCCCCTTACGACGGCGCCCTTGAGGTCGAAGCCCTCCTTGAGGCCGTCCCTTACCATGAAGGTGCGCACCTCGTCGGCGTCCCTGCCCCTTACGCGGGTCTCGTAATTGAACCTTACGAAGTCGCGCGCGACCCCGTCGCCGGCCCACCTTACGGAGCCGAGGGCGGCGTCCACGAGCCCCTCGGCGCAGAGGTCCTTGAGGGTCTGGCGCAGCTGCCCGGCCGGCAGGCCGAACCTCTCGGAGAGCGCCTCTTCAGAGGTCCCGCCGGAGGTGATGGCGTGGAGCGCCTTTAGCTCCGCGAGCCCGCGCAGGCGGATGGACGAGCGCAGGGCCAGGCCAATATTACCATCAAAAAGCTCTTTTGCATAGAGGTCAATGAAATCTTTTAGTGTAAGAAAGCCGGTGGACGCCCTCCGGGCCGCCCAGACGATGTTTTTCATGTACATCGGGTTGCCCTCGAGCTTCCCGGCGGCGAACGAGAGGACCTCGGAGTCGAACCCCACGTCGTACTGGCGGCACAGCTCCATCATCATGGAGCCCGCCTCGGAGGGCTCGAGCCCGCGCAGGCGGAGCGGCTCCACGGAGCCGAGCACGCCGCTGTCGAGCACGTCCTTCGTGGAGCCGGAGGCCACGAACGGGACCCCGCCGCGCCCGAAGGCTTCCATGAACTCCCCGGCGGCCCCCGGGCCGTATCCGGCAAGCATGGACGCGCCCTCGTCGAGGTCGTCGAGCATGAGGTATACCGGAATACCTGCCTGTTCAGTTATACACTTCGGCAGCCCGGCCACGTTCCTTAAGCCGGATATGATGTCGCCGGCCTTCCGGGCGTCCCTGTGGATGGATATGGGCCCGGCCATGTCGAGGCCCTCGCATGCGAGCATCTCCTCCAGCCTGCCCAGGGTCAGGTCCTGCCCGACGAGGGCGGGCTCGCGCCTTCCGAAGGCGAGGAACTGTTTGAGCACCTCTTTGAGGTAGTCGTCTACAAGCCCCTCGGCCGCGCCGTAGTCCCTGAACTGGTAGTAGACCGGGAGCACCCGGGCCTGGTCCCAGAAGAGGCTCGCGTGGGCCCTGCGCAATATCTCGGTCTTGCCGGTCCACCTGCCGCCGGAAAGGAATAGGCCGGGCGGACGCGCGTCCCCGCCGGCCCTGGCGAGTATGTACTCTATCTCGCCCGTCCTGTCGAAGAACTCGTTCTCGGGACAGACGCTGAACAGGAACCTATCCTTCATAGACCACCACCTTGTTCTTGCCGGTCCTCTTGGCGTGGTACATCGCGCTGTCGGCCTTGTTTATCAGCTCGTCTATATCGTTTGCGTCGTTGGGGAACTCCGCCACCCCGAGGCTTATGGTGGGCCATTCCTTGAACGGCTTTACCATGCGCCTGTACTCCTCCACGTCCTCGCGTATCCTCTCGGCGATGATGGATGCGTCCCTCTTGCCGGTGTGCGGCAGTATCACGGCGAACTCCTCGCCCCCGTAGCGGGCCACCACGTCCATGGACCTTACCGCGTCCCTTATGGTGTGCGATATCCCCTTCAATATCTCATCTCCCGCGCTGTGGCCGAACCTGTCGTTGAAGCTCTTGAAGTTGTCTATGTCTATGAGGAAGGTGCTGAAGCACTCGCTGTGCCTCTTTACGCGCTCGACCTCCTCGTAGAGCCTCTCGCGCAGGTACCTCCTGTTGAACAGGCCCGTAAGGGGGTCCGTCATGGAGAGCATCTTGAGCTCTTCGCTCATGGAGTAGTAGGCGCCCCTCTCCAGGGCGATGGACGCGAAGCTGGCGAAGGAGAGCAGCAGCTCCATGTCGTGGTCGGAGAAGGAGGCGCCCGTGGACTTGTCCGATACGTTTATTACGCCTATGACCCTTTCGTCGAGCTTGAGCGGCACCGAAAGGAAGCTCTTGGTCTTGTAGAGCGGCCTGTTCGTCCACGAAGGCACCTCGCTCTCTATGTCCTTTACGATAACGGGCAGCCCCTTTGCCACTATGGCCCCGGATATCCCCTCCCCGACCCTTACCCGGAGGCTGTCTATTATCCTCGGGTCTATGCCCTTGGAGGCCTTTATCGAAAGGACGTCGTTCTTGTTGTCGAGTATCATAAGCGAGCCGCGGTCAGCGTCCACGAGCTCCGATGACTTGGCGAGTATCGCCTCGTAGAGCTCTTCCCTGTCGAGCACCGGGGCTATCGACCTGTAGACCTGGTCGAGTATGTTGAGCTGGCTTTCGCCCCCGCCCTCCTTCTGCCCGGGTACGGGCCCGGTGTGGTTGTATATGCACTTGAGCAGCGGGGCCGAGAGGTTTTTTATTATGGTCGGCAGGGTGAATACTGACTTGGGCGGTATGGTCCTGAGAGCCTGCCCGAGGCTTGCCACGGAGGACTCGTCAAGGCCGAGGTGCGCCATGCCGCTTATGTACTGCTCCCGCTCGTTTCCCGAAAGGTACGCCTGCCCGCCGACGACGACGACCGAAAGGCCGGGGGAGACGTCCACCGGCACGGCGAAGATATACTTGTTGATGTGGCATTTGTATATGTAGGTCTTGCCGCGCTCGATGACCTGGGCGACGGCGTTGGCGTAGGTCCTGGCGCACAGCGGCCCGCCCTCGACGTGGGACTGCACCGCGCGGCAGAGCGCGTCCGTGCCCGCCGAGGCGGCGAGCAGGTTTGCGCCGCTGTCATACAGAGAGACGGGTATGCCAAGAAGTCCCGAGAGCCCCTCCTGAAAAGCCCGCCACCCGGTCAAATCCAACGACCCGGTCGTAACGGTTTTGATCCTCTTCTCCATGCCGTCGCTGATGCCTGTGGGCTCTATGCATGTCCTGTTTTTTTGCAAAAAAAAACCTCCAATACCAATAGGATTCAATCGGTACAGAGGCGGTCTTAGCCTCATGCCCCCGGATGCCCTCCCTGAGCCTCTGGAAGCAAAAAACCCTTACGAATCGAGATGTTATGGAAGGCCCCCATAAAACGACCGTATTCCAAGTGTTATCTTGAAATACCACAAAACGCGAAAAAATACAACCGCTTTTTAAGGGAGGCGAAGGGACGTGAAGGGAGAAGGGCGAATAACCCCTTGTAATCCAGCAGGTTGGAAGATACAAAAAATAACTTAACTTTTCGTTTATGGCCTTGCGTGCGCCGGTTTCGCCGCGTGCTTCTTCTTGGCGGGCTTCCATAGCAGCAGCAGCGGGCTTGCGACGAATACCGACGAGTAGGTGCCCACGAGCACACCGAGGAAGAGGGCCAGGGAGAAGTCGTGGATGACCTCTCCGCCGAGCACAATCAGCGCGAGGAGCACCAGGAGTGTGGTAAGCGAGGTGACGATGGTCCTTCTGAGCACCTCGTTTATGGACCTGTTGACCAGCGGGTCGAACTCCTCCCTCGTCCTCTTGTGCATGTTCTCGCGTATCCTGTCGAATATGACGACGGTGTCGGTGAGCGAATAGCCCGCAAGGGTAAGCAGCGCCGTTACGATGAGCAGTGTCATCTCCTTCTGGAGGATGAAGAGGATGCCCATGACCACGAGCACGTCGTGGAAGGTGGCGGCCACGGCGGCCACGCCGAAGCGGAACTCGAACCTCCACGCCACATATATGAGTATGCCGAGAAGCGAGATGGCGATGGCCCACATGGCGTCGCTCTGCAGCTTCTTGCCTACCGTGGGGCCGACCTCGGTGGTGGAGTCGATGATGTACGGGTTGCCCGGCAGCCCCTTGGCGAAGGTCTCCCCGATGGATACGGATATCTGCCTCAGGTTCCCCTCGGACCTCTTGAGGCGCACCAGCAGCTTGTTCGGCTCCGAGAACTGCTGGAGGTTGGCGTCCTTGAAGCCGCTGTCGCCGAGCAGGTCCCTTACCTTCTGAATATCGAGGGGTTTCTCGAACCGGAACTGTATGGCGATGCCCCCGGCGAAGTCCGTGCCGAGGTTGGCCTTGCCGAGCGGTATGGCGAAGACGGCCACGATGCCCAGAAGGACGAGCAGGCCGGAGATGACGAAGGTTATCCGCCGTTTGCCGAGAAAATCTATTCGAGTTTCACCGAGTATGTCCAAGTCAAGACCTCCGTAAGGGCCCCTTGCACGGGGGCCGGGCCCCAAAAAGCAGGGGGCCCTGAATGCTTTTGTCAGGCCGCCAAGAGACGCGGCCCGCTATATGCTCAAAGACTTTATCCTGAACTTCTCGCTCTGGATGTCGAAGGCCACCTTGGTGCCGACGAGCGATGTGAACAGGTTTATCAGTATGCCGAGGCTCAGCGTTACGGCAAAGCCCTTTATCGGGCCGCTGCCGAACTGGAAGAGCACGGCGGCGGTGATAAGCGTCGTAACATGGGAGTCCACGATGGTCCACCACGCGTGGTCGTAGCCCGCGTTTATGGCGCTGCGCGGCGTCCTTCCGCCCCTCATCTCCTCCTTTATCCTCTCGAAGATGAGGACGTTGGAGTCGACGCCCATGCCCATCGTAAGTATTATGCCGGCGATGCCCGGAAGCGTGAGCGTGGAGTTGAGCCACGCCATGGCCCCGAGGAGCATTACGATGTTGAGGAATATGGCGAAGTCGGCTATAACGCCGGAAAGCCTGTAGTAGAATATCATGAACAGGAGCACGAGGCCCGCCCCCAGAAGCGCCGCCCTTACGCCCGCCCTGATGGAGTCGGTGCCGAGCGTGGGGCCGACGGTGACGTTCTGTATGATCTCGACCGGGGCCGGAAGCGCGCCCGCCCTCAAGACTATCGCGAGGTCGGTCGCCTCCTCGTACGTGAACCTGCCGGTTATCTGCGCCTTTCCGCCGGTTATCGCCTCCCTTATCTGGGGGGCCGAGTGCACCTTGCCGTCGAGGACTATGGCGAGCCTCTTGCCGGTGTTCTGGCTGGTTACGCGGTCGAATATCCGCGAGCCGGCGGAGTCGAAGACTATGGAGACGTAAGGCTCGTTGTACTGGCTGTCGAAGGCGACCCTCGCGTCCGAGAGCGAGTCTCCGGTAAGGAGCACCTCTTTCCTTACCAGGTAGGGCACCTTCGTAACGACGTCGCCCTCTTTCTCCTCCCCGTAGAGAACCTCCGAGCCGGGGGGCGCTCCCGTGCGCAGCGCGGTGGACGCGTCCATGGACTCGTCCACGAGCCTGAACTCGAGCACCGCGGTCTTGCCGATGAGCTGTATGGCCCTCTCCGGGTCCTTGAGGCCCGGGAGCTGTATGACGAGCTGGCTGTCGCCCTGCTTCTGTATCACGGGCTCGGCCACGCCGAACTTGTCTATCCTGTTCCTTATGGTCTCGAGCGCCTGAGAGACCGCCCACCCCTTGAGCCTGTTCACCTCGTCATCCTGAAGGTGCACGACAAGCTTGCCGTCCTGCGTCGCGGGCTTGTCGAAGACGCTGAAGTCGTCGGAGAGGACCCTTCTTATCGCCGAAGCCGTCCTCTCGTCGGGATAGGATACGACGATACCCGATATGCCCTCTCTGGTGACGTACCCGTAGGGTATGTCCTTGTCCCTCAATGTGTCCTCGACAGAGCTTACGAGCCTTTGCGTATGGGTCTCGACGGCCTTGTCCCTGTCCACGTCGAGCACCAGGTGCATGCCCCCCTGAAGGTCGAGGCCGAGGACTATCTTTGGTATGTAGTCCGCCCAGAAGGAGGGGAGTCTATTTGAAAAAGGCGTTGACGGCAGGAATAATACCAGCGCTACCACCGTAAAGATGGACAGCAGTATTACCCTCCAGAAGATGCTCCTCATTAATTGCTCCGTTTATACTTATGTAACCCCTGAACAATTCGTCCGCGAATTATTCAGGGACGAAAAAGAAAGATGCGATTTTTTCTCACATTTTCAATGACTTATTGCCATCAGAAGTGCAAGGTCTCAATGACTGCATCGGTCTAAAGCCCGGAGTTTCCGCGCTTCCCCTCCCATCGAGGGAGGGGATGAAAATTACCTCCGCTACGCCGGCTAAATCTGGCTCCGCTCCGGGCGGCCATTCATCCCCGAGCTTAAAAGCTCGGGGTTTTCTGACCGATTATATAAAACAGACCCCTACCTGATATCCGCCGAAAGGCGGAACTCATTAGTATATCGAAGGTCTTCCACACACTTTCGCGGGGGTCGCATACGCTCCCATAAACGCCATGCACCACTCGCCCACCTGTGCACCCTGCGCCCCATGCACCACTCTCTCCCCCCTTACACCACCCTCCCCCTTGCCCCCTTGCCCCCTTGCGAAGGGGCGTTGCGGCTGGCGTTCAGCCCTGAGGCTTGCGCATGGATATGGCCGCCCTCGCTATCTTGACCCTCACGCCGTCGGAGATCTCTACCATCAAGGTCTCATCGGAGACGGAGGTGACCCTGCCGTAGAGCCCGCCGTTGGTCACGATGCTGTCGCCCTTGGTCAACTCTGAGAGCATCTGCTTGTGCTCCTTGGCCTTCTTCTGCTGGGGCCTGATGAGCAGGAAGTAGAATATGACGAAGAGTATGATGAGCGGTGCTATGTTCATTATGCCGCCGCCGCCAAAAAGCGAACCGCCGCCACCGCCGCCGCCGTCGGCGTAAGCCAGAGCTACCGGAAAAAATAACACTTTTGCATCCTCCTGTAATTAAAAGACCGTTAAGCAAGCAAATGGCCGGACCGGGTACCTTCAACCGGCTATCCCCGCCCCTATCTCATCGAAAAATTTCTTCCTGAACGCCTCAAACCTGCCCTCGGAGACCGCCTCCCGCATCCCCTCCATAAGGTGGGTGTAGTAGTAGAGGTTATGGACGGTGTTGAGCCGGGCCGAGAGTATCTCTCCCGACATGTAAAGGTGCCGCAGGTACGCCCGGGAGTAATTTGTGCATACATAACAGCCGCATTCCGGGTCCACCGGCAGGGCGTCCCTCTCGTACCGAGCATTCTTTATAACCAATTTCCCTCGTCTTGTAAAGAGAGTTCCGTTCCGGGCGTTGCGCGTCGGCATGACGCAGTCGAACATGTCTATGCCGCGGCTTACGCAGTAGACGAGGTCCTCCGGCGTGCCCACGCCCATGAGGTATCGCGGGTGCGTCTCGGGCAGGTGCGCGGCCGTGGACTCCACCATCTCCTGCATCAACGCCTTCTCCTCGCCCACGCTCAGGCCACCGATGGCGTAGCCGTCAAAGCCCGTCTCGATGAGCGTCTCCGCGCTCCTCTTCCTCAGGTCGGCGTACATGCCGCCCTGCACTATGCCGAAGAGCGCCTGGTCGCTGCCGCTCCTGGCGGCCTTGCATCGCGCCGCCCACCTGTGCGTAAGCTCCATCGACCTGGTGGCGTACCCCCTGTCCGCCGGGTACGGCGTGCACTCGTCGAGCACCATTATTATGTCGGCGCCGAGCGCCTCCTGGATCTCCATCGCACCCTCGGGCGTAAGCACGCACCTGGAGCCGTCGATATGCGAGCTGAAAGAGACGCCCTCCTCCGTTATCTTGCGGAGCTTGCCGAGGCTGAAGACCTGAAAACCGCCGCTATCCGTAAGTATCGGGCCGTCCCAGTGCATGAAACGGTGCAGCCCGCCGAGCTCCTTTATGACCTGGTGGCCGGGCCTCAGGTAAAGATGATAGGTGTTGGCAAGGATTATCCCGGCCCCAAGCTCCACGAGCTCCTCAGGCGTAAGACCCTTTACCGTGGCCCGGGTGCCGACAGGCATGAAGACCGGAGTGGGAAAAGAACCGTGAGGCGTCGTCACGCGCCCGAGCCTCGCGCCGGAGGCCGCATCCTTCTTTATAAGCTCAAAACCGAATCCCATCTCCACCTTTCATGCCGCCACCGCGAGGACTTCTTGAGAGAACCTTTTTGTAAAGAAGGTTCTCTCAAACTCTCTCCAAAAACTTTCAGTTCTTCCCGTGGCTGCCCCCTTGGAGGGGGCAGCCACGGGAACTAAAAATCTTTGAAGGGGGTATGGGGGAAACTTTCTATAGAAAGGTCCCCCCATGGAAACCCTTTCAGCGGCGGCATTAGACTATGAGCATGGCGTCGCCGTAGCTGAAGAACCTGTACCCCTGTTTTATGGCCTCGGCGTAGGAGTCCATTACGCGTCTGGTCCCGGCAAACGCGCTTACGAGCATGATGAGCGTAGAGCCGGGGAGGTGGAAGTTCGTAAGCAGCGCGTCGACCACCTTGAACTCGTAGCCGGGGTATATGAACAGGCCCGTGGGGCCCTTGAGCACCGGCCTGTCTATGCCGTCCCTTGCCGCGGCCTCGAGCGCGCGCGTGGACGTGGTGCCCACTGCGATGACCCTTCTGCCCTCTTCCCTGGCCTTTACCACGGAAGCGAAGACCTCCGGGGGGATTGTGTAGAACTCCGGGAGCATCCTGTGGTTTTTCAGGTCTTTTACGCGCACGGGCATGAAGGTGCCCGGCCCCGTATGGAGCGTTATCCTGTGGACCTCCACCCCGGAGGCCCTCAGGCCGTCGAGGAGCGGGGCGGTGAAGTGGAGCCCGGCCGTGGGCGCGGCCACCGCGCCGTCGCTTGCGGCGAAGACCGTCTGGTACCTCTCTCTGTCCTTCTCCTCCGCGTCCCTCCTGATGTATGGGGGCAGGGGTATCCTGCCCATCTCTTCGAGGTCGAGCGGCGAGGTGAACTCGCAGACCCTGAAGCCTTCCGGGCCGCTCTCGAGGACGACGGCCTCCACGCCATGGTCGAAGAAGAACCTCGTGCCGGGCCCGACACCTTTGGAGGGCTTTACCATGCACCTCCACGCCTCTTTTCCGGCCTGCGCCAGCCCGACCTTCCCGGTAAGCAGCAGCTCTACCTTGCCCCCGGTCGCCTTCCTGCCGAGGAGCCTTGCGGGTACGACGCGCGTATCGTTGAGAACGAGCACGTCGCCCGGGCGCAGGAACTCCCCGATCTCGCGGAAGGACCGGTGGAGTATCTCCCCGGTGGCCCGCGAGAGCACCATGAGCCGGGACGAGTCCCTCTCGTCGAGCGGGTACTGCGCTATCAGGCCCTCGGGGAGGTAGAAGTCAAATTCTCTGGTTTCCATTCGATGTATGTCCGGGCCACGCCTTTTCAGTTTATGGGAGATGCAAGGGCCCTTGTTTAGGGGTTTTTCGAGGCGGACGGGTCAATACGCCTTCATAAGCTCGGTGCCGGGGTAGTAGTGCTCGAGTATCTCCCTGTACGTATAGCCGTTCTCGGCCATTCCTTTGGCGCCCCACTGCGAGAGCCCGACGCCGTGGCCGGAGCCTCTGCCCTTGAATACGAAGGCGGAGCCCGCCTTCGAGACCTTGAAGCGGGTCGAGCGCAGGACGCTGTAGCCGAGCACCCTTCTCAATATCTCGCCGGTGAGGAAGACCCGGCCGCCGTCGGAGTCCCTTATGATGAGGGACTTGACCCTGCCCGCGGGCGTCACCATGGCCGGCTCTATGGAGGCGGGCCGCGCCATGTCGAAGCCCGCGCCGGAGAGTTTTTTCCCGAGCGCTCCGCCCTCTATCGAGTACTCCCACGTGAACCTCGGCGCGGCCTCGTCGTAGGGGCTCCTCACCGAGCGCAGGTACGGGTAATCGCTCTGCCAGACGTCCCTGGCGGCCTCCGTCCTGCCCCCGGCGTTCGAGTGATAGACCGTAAGGGCGGGGGCCCCCTCGTAGGCGAGTATCTCCCCGGCGGTATCCCCCACCGCCTTGCGGGCCGCCCCGTCCTCGGCTGCCGCGCCGGAGTAGACCTGCCCGAGCACCGAGCCTTCGAGGTCGTACCGGGGGTCTTTCCTCCTCGCCCTGTTGAATATGGCGTAGGTACGGGCCACGACGGCCTGCGCCCTTATCGCCTCCTGCGGCCACTTCGACGATATCTCGGTGTTGATGATGCCCACCAGATAACGCTCGAGCGGCAGCTCGTCTATGACCATGAGGCCGCCGGAGGCCGGGACGACCTCTATGGAGCCCCGGTACGGCCTGTTGTCTATGTACAGGAACTCGCCTTCTGGTTTCAGCCTCAAGGGCACGGGCCGTGGCGAGCCGTTTACGGAGAGGCCGTCGCCGTCGGTCCCTATCTCCAGCACGCCGCCCCCGGAGGTGCCCTTTACGGATATCGACCCGACGTTGTGTATGACGAGCACGCGGATCATCTCGCCTTCTTTCGCGTTGCCCGTCGGGACCCTTACGCAGCCCACAAGCAGGAAGGTAAGCAGGAGGATTGAGAACAACAGGTTTTTTTTCATGGATGAGAGTCTTTCAGCCTCAGACATACCTGAGGGCGAAGAGCATTGCGAGCCCGATGACGATTATGGCGAGGCCCATCAGCCTGAGGGTTTTTTCCGGCGCCTTCTGGAGGAAGACCGCCCAGTGTTTTACCGCCCTCGGGAAGCCGAAGTACGGTATGCCTTCAAGCACGAGCAGCACGCCGAGGAGGTTGAGCAGAAAGACCATTTTTTCAAAGCCGCCTCCCATCTCCCGCAAACCTCCGGCGGTCCGTGACGCGCCCCCGGGCACGAGCCCGGCAGAGCGCGACCTTGCGCTACTTGCCCTTGCACTTGCAGAGCTTCCTCAGATAGTCCTTGAGGTCTTTTATCTCCCGTTTCGTAAGCGTCTTCCCGAAGGGCGGCATGAGGGTGGACTTGCTCGTGGCCGCGCCCCCGCCGGTGATGGCGCCTATGATCTCCGCGTCGGTAAGCTTGTTCATCTCGTAGGCGCTGGTGTGGTCCCTCGGGTCCACCGGCTGGCTCCTCGTGGCGTTGGGGCCGTCGCCCCTGCCCTCGAGACCGTGGCACTGCGCGCAGTAGAAGTGGTAGTTCTGCGCGGCGGTGGCGGCAAATGAGGCGCCGGCAAAGACGGATACGACAATGAGGACGAGCGCGGCCTTCGCGCAGTATCTTAAGAACATGACGAGAAACACCTTTCGGACCGGAACATGCTAATCGAGGGCGCAGACGTAGGCCGCGAGCGCCTTCATCTCGGAGCTTTTGAGTATGCCGGCGTATACGGGCATGTCCTTTACCGGCTTGAAGACCTTCGGGTTGACGAGGAAGGCGTAGACCCAGTCGGGGTTGAGCCGGCTGGAGGCGCCAACGAAGGTAGGCCCGGAAAGCCCGCCGGCTATCTTGCCTCTCACCCTTACGGAGTGGCAGCCGTAGCAGGCCAGCTTCTTTATGAATATCACCCTGCCGCGCGGGTTCACCCTCGCCCTTACGCCCGATGGGCGCACGTCCCTCGACGTAAGCGTCATCAGGTAATCGGTAACGGACGCCGCCTCCTGGACGGAGAGCCTCGGGTGGTCCCCGGGGTTCCTCTCCGTAAGGGAGTTGTACTTAAGGGGCCTTATGGGCCGGGGGTCAGCGAGCCACGAGGCCAGAAACCCCCTTTTGAGCTTGTTGCCTACGTACCAGAGCTCGGGGCCCTTCTTGGCGAGCTGGTCTGCTATGGTCTTCTCGCGCGCGGGGCCTTCGGTCTGGTGGCAGGAGCCGCACCTTCTGGCCTCGAAGACCTTTTTGCCGGCATCAGGCCCGGCAGAGGCCGAGGCGACGGAGCAGGCGAGCAGGACGGCGGCCGATAGAACGCAAAGGGCTGAGACAAACCTCATAGAGCATCTCCCTGTAACTTGAAACACCTGTAATGGTACGGCAGCGGGGGGGCGGTTGTCAAGAATTTTACTTTAAAATCATCGGGTTCCGCCATCCCCTGACAGCTCAGGCGAGCTCGTACCTCTCCTGATGGAACCTCTCGACGGCCTTTATTACTATCTTCTTGCCGGTCCTCTTCTCGAGGTCCTTGACCACCCCTTCCTCCGTCCTGAGCTGGTCGGCCACATAGGGGCTTACGTACAGGAAGGCCTTCTTCTTCATCTTCGGAAGCTCACGCAGAAGCTCCCTGTATATCTCCATTATGATGTTTTCGCGGGCCTTCACCAGGCCGTTGCCCTCGCAGTACGGGCACGGCTCGCAGAGCGCCTGCGAGAGGCTTTCGCGCACCCTCTTGCGCGTCATCTCGACTATGCCGAGCTCGGATATCTTGAGGATATTGGTGCGCGCCTTGTCTATCTTGAGGGCCTCCTTGAGGGCGTTGTAGACCTTTTCCCGGTCGGCGGCCCTTCCCATGTCGATGAAGTCTATGACGATGATGCCGCCTATGTTGCGCAGCCTGAGCTGATAGACCACCTCGTTTACGGCCTCGAGGTTGGTCTTGAGTATCGTATCGTCCGAGTTTTTCTTGCCCACGTACTTGCCGGTATTCACGTCAATGGCCGTAAGCGCCTCGAGCTGGTCTATGACGATGTGGCCCCCCGAGCGAAGCCAGACCTTCCTCTCGAGGGCGTCGACGAGCTCTATCTCGATGCCGTAGGCGTCGAATATGTCCTCCTCGCCCTTGTGCAGGCGCACCCTCCCGCTCAGGGAAGGCATGAACTCCGTGATGAACTTCACGGCCCGCTCGTACTCCTCCCTGGAGTTTATGACCACGGCGTCTATGTCCTTCGAGAAGCTGTCCCTGATGGTGCGCAGCGTCAGGTCGAGCTCCTCGTAGACTATCCCGGGGGTCTTGACCCTCTCCTTTTTCTTGAGGATGCTCTCCCAGAGCTTTTCGAGGAAGTACATGTCCGCGGCTATGTCATCTTCGCCCATGCCCTCGCAGACCGTCCTTATGATAAAGCCGTGGCCGGGCTTGCGCAGACGCGAGACTATCTCCCTCAGGCGCTTCCTCTCCTTGTCGCTCGATATCCTCCGCGAGATGGCGACCTTGTCGTAGGAGGGCATGAATACTAGGTGCCTTCCGGGCAGGGAGACATAGGAGGTGACCCTCGCGCCCTTGGTGCCTATCGGCTCCTTGGCGGCCTGTACGAGTATCTCCTGGCCTTCCTTGAGGATGTCCTGGATGCGGACGTTCGCCGCCCTCTTCCTTACCTCCTCCCTCTCCTCTTCCTCCTCGTCCTCGTCGAGCCCGCCGTAGGGCTCCTGTATGTCGGATACGTGGATGAAGGCCGTCCTCTGGAGGCCGACCTCCACGAAGGCGGACTGCATGCCCGGCAGCACCCTTACGACCTTGCCCTTGTAGATGTTGCCGGTGATTACGCGCTCCTTCGCCTTCTCGACGTAGAACTCGGAGAGCCGCCCCTTCTCGACAAGGGCGACGCGTATCTCGAACGGGTTTGCGTCGATCAGAATCTCTGTCTTATTGCTCTTCATTAATATCCTGTTCCCCGGCAGGAATTACGCGGAAAGAAGGGGCCGCGCGCATGGATACGCCAGCCCCTTGTAAGAAGGCGCGGGTGCGCGCGGCCAGGCTTTTCAGTTCCTGTCAGATAGGCGTGTTATATACCGCCCTGGTTTTTATGATGGGGATTAGGGACGCGTCTTCCCTGGAGAGATTGAAAAGGCAGGCCAGGACATCATGAGGACGTACGCTCGCGCCACCGGCATCTTTTCGGAGAACGAGCCTCAATGTCATGCCTCCGGCGTGCGTTAGTTCGGCCAGGTATGGCCTGATATCGATTTCCCGGACCTTATCCACTTTTTTGATTCGCACTACTATGGATTCCCTGTCTTTAAAATCTCTTAAAATCCCATCAATATTCTTAATATCTATATCTAACCCGAGAGGGTTGCCTTTCAAAAACAATATATACTCTGACATAATAACAGAGGGATTGGAAAGTTTCAAGGGTATCACGCCCCCCCCCGAGGCATTTAAGCCCTTCGGGGAGCGCGGCGTTGAGCCTTTCGGTTATCTCGTCAGGCCCGATGCGCCCCCCCGCGGGTTCGAGCTCGATGAACATCAGCTCGTCGAGCGACTCCATGCCCACCGGCAGCGTGGAGGCGAAGGATATCCTGGGCATGGGGTGGAAGCCCCGAGAGTACCGTATGGGAAGGCCAGCCCTCCTTACGGCCCTTATCATGGCGCGTATGAGCTCGAGGTGGCTCAGGTACTTCAGGTCCCCGGTCTTCGAGAACCGCAGTGCCACCCTGTAGGCCCCGGCTTCCAACGGCGCGGCCGGCGCGGCGGGCGGCCCATCGACAGGCACCATGGACCCGTCGTCCTCCACCGTCCTGTTCTTGACCACCCTGTGGTCGCACACGCCGCAGCTGGTGCACTTGCCCACCTTGC
This sequence comes from Thermodesulfobacteriota bacterium, assembly GCA_046757705.1. Classification (GTDB taxonomy): domain Bacteria; phylum Desulfobacterota; class GWC2-55-46; order GWC2-55-46; family GWC2-55-46; genus JBHHYT01. The sequence goes on along the minus strand of JBHHYT010000003.1, from coordinate 27,114 downwards.
AGTCAGGCGTCCCGGCAAGCTCGATGGCGTTTTCATACTCTTTCCTGAGGAACTCCTTGGTAACGCCCGGCGCGAGGTGGTCCCACGGCAGGACCTCGTCGAATGGGCGGCGCCGGGTCGTATAGAACTCCGGGTCGAGCCCGGCCTGCCCGAGCACCGAGCGCCACGCCGGGTAGGAGAACTCCTCGCTCCAGCCGTCGAACCTGCACCCGGCCTCGAACGCCTTGAGCAAGGCCACGGACAGCCGCCTGTCCCCGCGGGCGAAGACCCCCTCCAGGAAGCTCATCTCCGGGTCGTGCCACTTGAAGCCGAGCTTCATGGACGAAAGCCTCTTGCGGAGCACCCCCTGCTTTCTCCTGCACTCGTCCACGGGCATCTGCGGCTCCCACTGGAACGGGGTGTAGGGCTTGGGTATGAAGGAGGCGACGCTTATGTTTATCTGCGGGTTCCTCCCGGAGGCCTGCCTGCCTATGCGGCGCACGCACCCGGCAAGCTCCGCTATCGCCTCCACGTCGGCGTCGGTCTCCGTGGGAAGGCCTATCATGAAGTACAGCTTCATCAGCTTCCAGCCGAGCGAGAAGACGTCGTGGGCCGAGGCGTGGAGGTCTTGCTCCTTTATGCCCTTGTTTATGAGCCTTCTGAGGCGCTCGCTCCCGGCCTCCGGGGCGAGCGTGAACCCGGTCTTCCTGACCCTGTTTATCTCGTTGGCGAGGCGCGCGCTCAACGTGCCCACGCGAAGCGACGGCAGCGAGAGCGCCACCCTGCCCGGGTCGAGCCTGCTCATCAGGGCGCAGATAAGCTCTTCTATGAGCGTATAGTCCCCGGTAGAGAGCGAGAGCAGGGAGACCTCGTCGTAGCCGGTGTTCGCGAGCGCCTCCTCGATGATCCTGAGGACCTTGCCGGGCGCCCTCTCCCTGACCGGGCGGTAGATGGAGCCCGCCTGGCAGAACCTGCACCCGCGCGTGCACCCGCGAGCTATCTCCACGCTCACCCTGTCGTGTATCGTCTCCATGAAGGGCACCACCGGCCTGGCCGGCAGCGGCAGGTCGTCTATGTCCGGGGCGACCCTCTTCGTTATCTTCCCGTAGCCCTCGACAAGCGGGCGTATCTCCCTTACGGTGCCGTCCGGGTTGTAGAGGACGTCGAAGAACGAAGGCACGTAGACCCCCTCTATCCCGGCGAGCCTCTTCAGGATGTCCTCCCTGCGCACGCCGTTTTTTCTGCCCTCGATGACCGCACGGGCTATCTCGACAACGGCCTCCTCTCCGTCACCGAGGAGGAAGGCGTCGAAGAAGTCCGCCACCGGCTCCGGGTTAAAGGCCGACGGGCCGCCGCCGAGGACCAGCGGGTCCCCTTGCGCCCTGTCCTTCGCCAGAAGCGGGATTCCGCCGAGGTCGAGCATGTTGAGGATGTTGGTAAAGGATAGCTCGTACTGGAGCGAGAAGCCCATTATGCCGAGCCTGTTCAGAGGTATGCCGCTCTCCAGCGTCGCAAGCGGCACGCCCTTGGAGCGCAGGAGCGCCTCCATGTCCTTCCACGGGGCGAAGACGCGCTCGCAGGCTATATCCTCGCGCGCGTTGAGTATCTGGTAGAGTATCTGCATGCCGAGGTGGCTCATGCCGACCTCGTAGGCGTCGGGAAAACCGAGGCCGAAGGTAAGGGCCACCTTCGAGAGGTCCTTCTTCACGGAGTTCACCTCCCCGCCGATGTACCGCGAAGGCCTCCTTACCAGAGGCAGATAGTCCTTGATGTCGATAGTGCCGCTCATATCGCTAAATCCCTTGATAACGGTTGATCCTTCAATTCACCCCCACCCTGCCCTCCCCCATCGAGGGGGAGGGTTTAAGCGCCGCGACGAAGGCTCGGAGCGAGGCGTACTCTCCGGTACGCCGCAGCGCCGCGACGGGAAGCAACAAAGGTATGTGCGGTCCCGGCGCCGCCCAAACCCCTCCATACGCCGAGGAGCGCCCGAACAAAACAGACCGAGGCGCGACGAAGGCTCGGAGCGAGGCGTACTCTCCGGTACGCCGCAGCGCCGCGACGGGGAGCAACAAAGGTATGTGCGGTCCCGGCGCTCCGTAGCTCTAACAGACGCCGCAACGGAAACACCTGCCCACATCACACGGCGGCGTAAGCTCGCCCCGCGCCCCCCTCTGATGCTCCTTCCAGAGATATCCCTTCCTTACGCCGTGGTCTATCATATCCCAAGCAAGGGGCTCGTCCCTGCCCCTCTCCGAGTAGACCGACCCCTCGAAAAATGACAAATTCTCCTTTATGACGCGCCTCCAGCCCTTCTCGGCGGCCTCGGCTATGAAGCGGCCCGCCCGGCGGTCGGCCCTCGATATGTACGCCTGAACGAACGCCTCGCGCGCCGAGAGCGTCTTTACGCTTACCCCTTTGATCTTCGAGAGCCCCTTCTCCACTATCGAGAGCCTCCTGTCCACGACCTGCTCCCTCTCGAAGGGGTGCCACTGGAAGGGGGTGCACGGCTTCGGGATGAAGGGGTTCACGCTGAGTGTGAGCGAGCCCTTTTTCATCTCCGCCTTTATCCTTTTGGAGAGGGCGACGATGGCCTCGGCGTCGGCGTCCACCTCTGCGGGAAGGCCCACGATGAAGTAGAGCTTTATCTTGAGGAAGCCGGCGGCGGTTATGAGCCTTACGGCGTCGAGTATCTCCCCGTCGGTCATGCCCTTGTTAACGGCCCACCTCATGCGCTCGCTGCCCGCCTCCGGGGCGAGGGTGACCGTCCTGTAGCCGCCCTTTTTAAGGAGCTCCACGAACCCGGCATCGAGCCTGTCGAGGCGCAGCGATGAGAGCGTTACCGCCCCGCCCATCTCCACGCCGAGCGAGAGCGTCTGCTTTATCTCCGGGTACTCCGATACCGCCGTGCCCACGAGGCCGACCTTTCCCGTGGCCTCCACGCCCTTTCCGACCGCGTCCTTTACGGCGCCGAAGTCCCTCCATCTGGGAGGGAGGTAGAGGAAGCCCGCGGCGCAGAACCTGCACCCGCGCGGGCAGCCCCGCTCTATCTCTACAAGAGAGGTGTCCTTGAACTCGCTGGCGGGGGTCAGTATGAAGTTCTCAGGGAGCGGGTACGCCCCGAGGTCGAGGAGCTTGGCGGCCCTCACCCTCTTCTTCACGCCCGGCAGCGCCTCTATCCGGGTTATCCGTACCCCGTCGTAGGAAAAGACGTAAAAGGAAGGGACGTAGACCCACTCCAACCGGTCAAGCTCCCTTAATATCCCCTGCCCTCCAGGCCCGTGGCCGCGCGCGTCCCGGAAGGCGTCGATCACCGGGGCCAGGGCCCCCTCCCCCTCGCCCACGATGAAGAGGTCGAAGAAGTCCGCCACCGGCTCCGGGTTCAGGGAGACGGCCACCCCGCCGGCCATAACGAGCGGCGCGCAGGCCCTGTCCACGGAGAGAATAGGCACGCCCGCAAGCTCGAGGATGCGCGGCACGTTGACGTAGTCGTCCTCGAACGGCACGGAGAAGGCTATTATGTCAAAGTCCTTTACCGGGGTCTGCGTCTCGTAGGAGAACAGGGGGGTGGACGTCCTCCCGTACTCCCCCAGATCCTCCTTGCCGGGCATGAACGCCCTCTCGCAGACGCACCCGTCAAGGGAGTTGAGCATGTGGTAGACCGACTGAAAGCCGAGGTTGGTCATGCCGAGCGAATAGCTGTTCGGGTAGACGAGGCAGACCCTTACCCTGCCGCCGTGCTCCTTGTAGACCGTACCCTTCTCCTTCGAGAGGGTATCCCTCACCTTCTTTTTAAGCTTCCAGCTGATACCGTGCACCCCTGTTTATCAAAAGGCCTTTCCGTTGATACACTCGCCCCCTATCCAGAGGCGAACTCGGCCTTTAACTTGAAATTATCCCATACTTCCACATGGTTTACAAGGAATGAAGGGGGGTCTATGCCCGGCCCCGGGCGCGGCGAAACGACTGGCGGCGTGATACACACACAAACCGCCCCGGTGCGCGCGGCGGCGCGCACCGGGGCTCCGGGGAAACACGAAGAAACGGAATGCCTGCCGGACCCTTATATGGGTCCGTCGGCGCTAACAGGATGCTGAAAAAGCCCTTCCCGGTCCTTTTCAGCCACGCGATCCGACGGTCCGTCCATGGACTGCCTGGCAGGCTGCATCCTTCCGCAGCCTGCTAATCGGCCTGCTTTCTCAGAAACGTCGGGGTGTCGTACATGTCCTCGTCGTCCATGTTCAGGCCGCTGTAGCTCGAAAGCCTGCGAAGCTCGCCGCTCTTGAGCTCGAGGCTCTTCTCCCTGCTCTGCCTCAATACCGTGGGCACGTCGAGGTCGTCGACTATCATCGCGGGGGCTATGGGGTCTTTCTCCCTCATCTCCCCCGCCTTGCCGAAGCCCGTGGCGATGACCGTCACCCTTACCTCCTCGCCCATCGACTCGTCTATGACCGCGCCGAATATGATGTGCGCGTCGTCGTGGGCCTCCTCGTGGATGAGGGTGGACGCCTCGTGCACGTCGTGTATGCTGAGGTCGGAAGAGCCGGTGATGTTGATGAGCACGCCCTTTGCGCCGTTTATCGAGATGTCCTCGAGCAGGGGCGAGCTTATCGCCTTTCTGGCGGCCTCCGCTGCCCTGTTCTCGCCTCTGGCCACGCCGCTGCCCATGAGCGCCTGCCCCATCTCGCTCATGATGGTCTTCACGTCCGCGAAGTCCACGTTCACGAGGCCCGGCACGGTTATGACGTCCGAGATGCCCTTTACGGCCTGCAGCAGCACCTCGTCGGCGCTCTTGAAGGCATCGGTAAGAGAGGTGCTCTTGCTCGCCACCGACAGGAGCCTCTGGTTGGGGATGGTGATGACCGTGTCCACCACGTCCCTGAGCCTCTTGAGCCCGTCCTCGGCCTGCCTCATCTTCCTCGTGCCCTCGAAGGAGAACGGCTTTGTGACCACCGCCACCACGAGCGCGCCAGCCTGCCGGGCGGCCTCGGCCACTATGGGCCCCGCGCCGGTGCCTGTGCCCCCGCCCATGCCGGCGGTGACGAAGACCATGTCCGAGCCGGTAAGCGCCTCGACGAGCTGGTCCTTGCTCTCGATGGCGGCGTTCTTGCCGGTCTCCGGGTTCGCGCCCGCGCCGAGACCCTTGGTAAGGGTGGCCCCGAGCTGTATCTTCACGTTGGCCATGGACCTTTCAAGCGCCTGGCTGTCCGTGTTCGCCGCCACGAACTCGACACCCTCCAGCCCGCTCTCTATCATCGTGTTGACCGCGTTGCCGCCGCATCCGCCGACCCCGACCACCTTAAGCCGTGCCCCTCTGTTAAAGCTCTCCTCCATCTCAAATACCATTTGTCAACCTCCTAAGGTTTTCCGCCGTTTTCCCCGGTTTTTGTGCCGTTACGCAAGTTTCGCCAGCCTGTGCCATGGAAGGCCCGGTTCATTGGGACCTTCCGCGGCACATGGACGTGCCGCAATTCTTGATGTCTGAAAGCCATTGAATCAGAAGAACTCCTTTACCCATTTCCCCATCCTCGTAGTGAGCTTGCCGAAGAGGTTGCTCTCGCCGCCCCTGTGGAACTGCGTGCCCGATATGTGCCTGCCCCCGTACTGCACGAGCCCCACGCCCGTCGAGTACATCGGGCCGTTCACCACGTCGGTAAGGCCCGTTATGCCCATGGGCAGCCCCTTTCTCACCGGCAGGTCGAAGACCTGCTCCGCGAGCTCGGGGGCCCCTTCGAGGGCCGCCGTGCCTCCGGTCAGCACCACCCCCGAGGATACGAGGCTGTCGTACCCGGACTTCATTATCTCGCGCTGCACGAGCTGGAATATCTCCTCGACGCGCGGCTCTATGATCTCCGAGAGCATGAAGCGGGATACCGTGCGGGTCTTGCCTCCCCCGACGCTCTGCACCTCCAGGGTATCGTCGCGCGACACCATGGCCGTCATGGCGCAGCCCCACTGCTTCTTTATCTTCTCCGCCTCGTTGGATGTCGTGCGCAGCCCCACCGAGAGGTCGCCCGTGACCTGGTTCCCGCCCAGGGATATTACCGTGGTGTACTTTATCGTCCCGCCGTGGTACAGGGCTATGTCCGTGGTGCCGCCGCCGATGTCCACGAGCACCACACCTATCTCGCGCTCATCCGCGTTGAGGACCGCCTCCGAGCTCGCTATCTGCTGCAGGCAGATGTCCGCCACGTCGAGGCCCGCCTTGTTCGCGCATTTTATGATGTTCTGCGCGCTGGTGACCGCGGCGGTGACGATGTGCACCTTCACCTCGAGCCTCATGCCTATCATGCCGAGGGGCTCCTGGATGCCCTCGTGGTCGTCGACGATATACTCCTGCGGGATCACGTGGATGACCTCCCTGTCGGGAGGTATGACCACGGCCTGGGCCGCCTCTATGACCCGGTCGATGTCGGCCTTCGTTATCTCCCTGTTCTTGATGGCGATGACGCCGTGGGAGTTGAACGCCTTTATGTGGCCGCCGGCTATGCCGCAGTAGACGCGGTTTATCTCGCACCCGGCCATCAGCTCGGCCTCCTCGATGGCCTTCTTTATCGAATCCACGGTACTCTCTATGTTTACGACCACGCCCTTCCTGAGCCCCTTGGACGGTGTGGTGCCGATACCGATTATCTCCACGCCGTCCTTCGTCTTCTCACCGACGATGGCACATATCTTTGTTGTGCCGATATCGAGCCCGACGACGATATTATCCCTTTTGGCCATGCGCATCACCACCTTCCTTAAATGCTCCGGTACCGAACCTGACAACCACCGAGCGGGAGTTGTTAAGGTCCATCGCCTCCACCCCCCTTAAGGCCCCGCCCCGTGAAGCCACCACCTTCTCGAACGAGGCGAGCTTCGCCTCGAAACCGTCCGTGCCCACGGCGAGCCTGACACCGTCGTTGAGCGTGTATATCGAAAGCCCGAACGTCTGGTCCACGTTTATCTCGGAGACGCTCTCCATGCTGAAGCCTTCCCTGCCCGAGAGTATGGAGACAAGCTCAAGGAGGCCCTTCTGTGCGCCCCCCGCCTCCAGCCCTTCCCTCGTAAGGCCGGTCACCACCGGCAGGTCGAGCCTGTCCTCGACAGCGAACTTCTTGAATACCACGCCCGAGGAGTCCATCACGTAGAGGCCGTCGAGGCTCACAAGCGCCATGGGCCTTCTCTCCGCAAGGTGTATCTCCACGGTGTCCGGCAGCCTCCTCCTTATCTCCGCCGCCTTCACCCACGGGTTGGCCTTGAGCCCTTCCACGGCCTCGGAGGCCTTGAACGAGAGGATGTTGATCCCCTCGGTTATGCCCGCAAGCTCTATGGCGTCCTCCGGGGCCACCCTCTCGGCCCCGGTCACGTTTATCGTCCTTACGGCGAGGTACTCGGTCGTAACCAGCACCCGGTAGAACCGAAGGCCCCCGTACCCGAGCGCCGGAAGGGCCGCGAGCACGAGCACGACCTTGAGCGTCCTCAGGACAGCGCGCCTTGCCCGCGCGCCGAACGGCTCCTTGTGCCTCTTCCTGTTACGCCTCTTCTTCTTTTTACCGAACAGCGCCATCGGCCTCCGCAACGATATCAGCGTTTCTCCAGCCCCGCGCCCCTGAGCATGCGCTCAACGAGCGCCGGGTAATCGAGCCCCGCCGCTGCCGCCGCCCTGGGGAACAGGCTCAGCTCCGTAAGCCCCGGTATGGTGTTCACCTCGAGCACGTACGCCTTTCCCTTCCCGTCGAGCATGACATCCACTCGGGCCGCGCCGCGGCAGCCGAGGACCTCGTAAGACCTGAGCGATGCCGCCACCACCCTTCTCTCCACCGTCTTTTTCAGCGCAGCCGGCACGACGAACTCGGTCATGCCCGGCGTGTACTTTGCCTTGAAGTCGTAGAAACCCTTCTTAGGCAGTATCTCCACCACCGGCAGCGGCTCTGCGTCCAATATGGACACCGTCAGCTCCCTGCCCTCTACGTACCTCTCGGCGATGACCTCTCCGGAGAGACGCCCGGCCGCGCGCAGCGCCTTTTCCAGCCCGGCGGCGTCCCTTACGACGCTCACCCCGACGGCGGAGCCCTGGGAGGCCGGCTTTATGACCACCGGCAGGCCGAGAGCGGCGGCGTCCGCGGCCCTGTCCACCACCCTGAACTCCGGGGTCGGCACGCCGTGGAAGGCGAGCAGCTTCTTGGCCGCCGCCTTGTCCATCGCCACGGCCGAGGCCTGCACGCCGGAGCCGGTGTACGGGATGCCCATAACCTCGAGCATGCCCTGCACGCAGCCGTCCTCGCCGTAACGCCCGTGAAGGGCGAGGAAGGCCACCTCTATCTTCTTCCTCTTGAGCGCGGCGGCGACATCCCTTCCCACGTCGATGCCGGTCGCGTTGTAGCCCTTTCCGATGAGCGCCTCGAGCACCGCGCGCCCAGTCAGGAGGGATATCTCCCGCTCCTCGGAGAGCCCGCCCATCAGCACGCCGACCCTTTTTTTCTTGAGCCCCCGTAGCGCCGGGGGGTGCCGGTCAGTCCTCACCTATCACCCTTATCTCCGGCTCGAGGACGACGCCGGTGCGGGAGTAGACCCTGTCCCTTACGGTAGCCATGAGGGCGAGCACGTCCTTCGCCTTCGCGTTGCCGAGGTTGACTATGTAGTTCGCGTGCACCTGCGAGACCTGCGCGTCGCCGGAACGCTCTCCCTTGAGGCCCGCTTCGTCGATGAGCTTGCCCGCGAAGTTGTCCTCCGGGTTCTTGAACATCGAACCCGCGTTCGGGAAGGTCACGTTGCTTATGGTCCTGCGCCTCTCGCGGTAGAACTTTATCTTGTCCTTTATCCCCTGCGCATCCCCGGGCGCAAGCTTCAGGTGCACCCTTACTACCACCGCGTCCGGCGCCAGCGCGGAGCCCCTGTATGAGAAGCCTATCTCGTCCTTCGGTATGAAACCCTTGCGCCCCTTTTTGTCCACCACCTCCACGCCCTCGACGATGTCCTTCATCTCGGAACCGAAGGCCCCGGCGTTCATGACGACCGCGCCCCCCATCGTGCCCGGTATGCCCGCGGCGAACTCGAGGCCGGCAAGCCCCTTATCGACGCACCTGGAGAGCGCCTCCACGAGCCTTACGCCGGCGCCCATCACCACCTTCGAGTCCTCCTGCCAGGTGATGTCCTTGAACCCGTCGCACATGTTTACCACTATCCCCCGCCAGCCCCCGTCCCTCACCATAAGGTTGGTGCCCGCGCCGAGGATGAAGTACGGGAAGCCCTTGGACCCGGCGAAGGAGATGAGGTCCTTCAGGTCCCCGGCGTCCTGCGGGAAGGCCATGACGTCTGCGGGCCCGCCGACCTTAAGCGAGGTGTACCTGCTCATCGGCACGTTGAAGAGCACCTTGCCCTTGAAGCGCTGGATGAAAAAAAGCGAGTACTGCATCGACGACTTCTTTTCGGCGTTCAAACTGTTTTTAGGCATTGGCATTATCCCCGCTCCGCGCCTTCAGAAGCTCAAGAAAGGAGACACCCGACTTCCACACATCCCCCGCCCCGAGGGTCAGGACGATGTCACCCTCCTGCACCAGCCCCGCCAGACGTCCGGGTATCTCGTTATACGGCACGTAGGCCACGTCCTTGTGCCCGTATGCCTTTATCCCCCTGTAAAGGGCCTCGCCGCTCACGCTCTCTATCCTCTCCTCGCCCGCCGCGTAGATGTCGGTTATCAGCAGCTTCTCGGCGTCGTTGAAGGACGAGAGGAACTCCGTGAAGAGGTCCTTCGTCCTCGAGTACCTGTGGGGCTGGAAGACGGCCACGACACGGCTTGCGGGCCAGCCCTTGCGCGCGGCCCTCAAGACGGCCTTTATCTCCACCGGGTGGTGCCCGTAGTCGTCCACCACCGTAACCCCGCCGTGCTCGCCCCGGACGTGGAACCTCCTCTCCACGCCCGTAAAGCCCTCGAGCCCCGCCTTTATCCTGTCGAAGCCGACGTCCAGCTCCCGGGCGACCGCCACGGCCGCCAGAGAGTTGTAGACGTTGTAGTCGCCGGGCAGGTTTATGGCTATCTCCCCCTGCCTGGACTTGCCGTACCATACGTCGAAGGTCGTCCTCATGCCGCCGTACCTGATGGCCCTCGCGCTTATGTCGGCCTGCGCCGTGAACCCGAAGGAGATGAACCTGCGGGTTATGTCCGGTATCATCGACTGGATGACCGGGTGGTCGAGGCATATGATCGCGCAGCCGTAGAACGGCACCTTGTTCATGAAGTCGAGGAACGCGCCCCTGACGTCGTCCATGTCCATGTAGTGGTCCATGTGCTCGCGGTCGATGTTGGTGACAACGGCTATGGTCGGGGAGAGCTTCAGGAAGCTGCCGTCGCTCTCGTCCGCCTCGGCCACGAGGAAGTCCCCGGTGCCCAGGCGCGCGTTCGCCCCGATGCTGTTGAGCTTGCCCCCGGTAACTATCGTAGGGTCCATGTTGGCGGCGGCGAGTATGGAGGAGACCAGGGAGGTCGTCGTCGTCTTCCCGTGCGTGCCCGCTATGGCTATCCCGTACTTCATACGCATCAGCTCGGCGAGCATCTCGGCCCTCGGTATGATGGGTATCTGCCCGGAGACGGCCTCCTTGACCTCGGGGTTGTCCTGCTTCACCGCAGAGGAGTAGACGACGCAGTTCGCCCCGGCCACGTTCTCCTTCCTGTGGCCGGTGAATATGGTGGCGCCGAGGCTTTCGAGCCTTCTGGTCACGTCGGTCTCCGAGAGGTCCGAGCCGGTGACGTTGTAGCCCATGTTCAGCAGCACCTCGGCTATGCCGTTCATGCCGCTGCCGCCTATGCCTATGAAGTGTATCTTCTTTATCCTGCCCCGGTACATGGCCCCTCTATCCTTAACCCAACACCTTTAAAAAGTTCTCCACTATCGTCTCTCCGGCGCGGGGGCGCCCGAAGCCCTTTACCTTCTCCCTCATCTCCTTCAGCTCGCCGGGGTTCTCGTAGAGCCCGCGTATGGCCGCGGCCAGCGTGCTCCCGGTAAGCCTGTCCTGCCTTATCATCACCGCCGCGCCGGCCTCCTCGAGGCACCGGGCGTTGACGGTCTGGTGATCGTCGGCGGCAAAGGGGTACGGGATGAGTATCGGCGCTATGCCGAGGGCCGTTATCTCCGCTATCGACGTCGCCCCCGCCCTGCATACGACGAGGTCCGCCGACCTGTACGCCGAGGCCATGTCGTCTATGAAGCTGTGAAGCTCCACCTTCAGGTTCTTCCTCATGTACGCGTCCTTGACAGCGCCGAAGCCCTCCTTGCCCGCCTGATGCACGACCCTCAACGAGGGCCAGATGTCGGTAAGGTACTCGGTGGCGTCGAGAAACGCGGCGTTTATGGCGGTGGCGCCCTGGCTGCCGCCGAAGACGAGTATCGAGAACCTCTTGTCCCGCCTCTTCTCCCGCCCGTTGACGCCGTCCATGATCTCCCGGCGCACGGGGTTCCCTGCCAGCACCGTGCGCCCGGCGGGGAAGAACTCCTTCGCCTGCTCGAAGGCGATGTATATCCTGTTGACGACCTTGCCAAGCAGCCTGTTCGTAAGGCCGGGCAGCGCGTTCTGCTCGAGTATCGCGGTCTTTATGCCGAGCATCCGCGCCGCCAGCACCACCGGGGCCGAGGAGTAGGAGCCGCTGCCTATGACCCCGTCCGGCCTCATCGAGCGTAGCAGCCCGAGCGCCCTCAATGTCGAGCGCGCCGCCTTGCCTATCGCCTTTATCCTCCTTATGCCGGTCCGCCTCTTTATCCCCTCCACGTCGAAGACCTCGAGGGGGTAGCCGTACCCGGGCACTATCCTCTCTTCGAGCCCGCCCCTGCCGCCCATGAAGATTATCTTCACGCCGGGGTCCTTCCTCTTGAACTCCTCAGCGAGCGCGAGCGCCGGGAAAAGGTGCCCCCCGGTGCCACCCCCGGCCATCACAAGCTTCAATCCGCACTCCTCTATTTTTAACGACGCGCCCTTTCAGGGCTCTACGCCGCGTTCTTCCTGATATATATGTTCAGTATTATGCCCACCGCCACCATGTTCACCACCAGGGACGTCCCGCCGTAGCTTACGAACGGGAGCGCGAGCCCCTTGGGCGGCAGCAGCCCGAGCACGACCCCCATGTTCATCGCCGCCTGAAGCACCACCATGAAGGTAAGCCCCAGGGCGAGATAGGTGCCGTGCCTGTCCTTCGCGTTCATGGCTATCTTCGTGCCGCAGTAGAGAAAGAGCACGTAGAAACCTATTATCATGCCGACGCCCAGCAGGCCGAACTCCTCCCCTATGACGGACAGGATGAAGTCCGTGTGCGCCTCGGGCAGGAAGAACAGCTTCTGCTGCCCCTCGCCGAGGCCCACGCCGTAGAGCCCGCCGGAGCCGAAGGCGAGGAACGACTGGACCATCTGGAAGCCCTTGCCCGATGGGTCCTTCCACGGGTCGAGATAGACCTGAAGGCGGCTGATCATGTACCCGAAGTTGTGCACCACCATGTAGACGAACGGCGTGGCCGCAACCCCGAGCATGCCCAGGTGCGTCAACCGCGCCCCGGCCACGAAGCTCATGATGACCACCAGCGCCCCGACGGTGGCCGCCGTGCCGAGGTCGGGCTCCATCACGATGAGCCCGACGAGGAGGCCGGGGAAGAGTATGTTCGGCAGAAGCCCCGTGGAGAACCTCTTTATCGCCTCTCCCTTGGCCGCCAGCGAGTACGCGAGAAAGACTATGGCCGCGAGCTTGGCAGGCTCCGAGGGCTGGAAGGCCACGGGCCCGAGCCTGACCCACCTGCGCGCACCGCCCGCCGTGAACCCGAACCCCGGTACGTATATGCACACGAGCAAGAGTATGGCGAGTATGAGTATAGGGTACGCCATCTTGCGGTAGACCCCGTAGGGCACCCTGACCGCCACTATGAAGAAGATCACCCCGGCCACGGCGAAGGTCAGGTGCTTCTTGACGAAGAAGTACTTGTCGCCGAACCTGTTCATGGCCATGATGTAGCTCGTCGAGTAGACCATCACCACGCCCGCCGCCACGAGCAGCAGGGTGGAGATTATGAGCAGCCTGTCGAGATCGCGGAGCTTTACCAATATACTGCCTCCGAAGCCTTCCGTTCTGCGCCAGGGAAGGTGTGGATTATTCAGACCTTCCGCGGCACATGGACGTGTCGCCATTTTTTCTTTTTCGTCTCCGAATAATTCAAGGTCGATTCATTCAGAGATTCCCTGAAGGGCCTCTACGGCGGCCCTGAAACGCTCGCCCCTTTCCCTGTAGTCCTTGAACATGTCGAAGCTCGAGCAGGCCGGGCACAGGAGCACCGTGTCCCCCTCGCGCGCCGCTGCGCGCGCCACCCTTACCGCCTCGTCGAGGGAGGACGCCTCGACGGTCTCCGTAAGGTGGCCCAGCGCCGCCTTTATCCTGCCGCCGGCCTCGCCTATGAGCACGAGGCGCCTGACCTTTTCCTTTACCAGATCCGTGAGGGCCCCGTAGTCCCCGCCCTTGTCCCTGCCTCCCGCGATCAATACGACCGGGCCAGGGACCCCCTTGAGCGCCCCCATCAACGCGCCTATGTTCGTGCCCTTGGAATCATCGATGTAGGTCACGCCGTCGAGGACCCGCACGCGCTCCATCCTGTGGCCGAGCCCCCCGAAGCTCCCGAGCACGCGCCGGAGGGGCTCTTGCTCCACGCCCGCGAGCCGGGCGGCGGCTATCACCGCCATTATGTTCTCGACGTTGTGCACACCCTTCAACCGGAACGCGCTCACCGGGTATCTCTCCACGGCACCGTCGAGCGAGAAGACCACCGAGCCGCCATCGAGCATGAGCCCTTCGGTCAAGGCCCCGGCAGTGGTAAAGGGTATTACCCTGCCCTTTGCGGGCCACGCCTTGATGCGCCGCGCTATGACCGGGTCCGCCGCGTTTACGACGGCGAAGTCCGCCGGGGTCTGGTTCTCGAAGAGCCTGAACTTGGTCTCGGCGTAATGGCCGAAGTCCCTGTACCTGTCGAGGTGGTCCTCGGTGATGTTCAGGAGTATGCCCACCTTCGGGGCAAAAGATGCCGTCGTCTCGAGGTGGAAGCTGCTCAGCTCGAGCACGCAGAGGTCGGCGCCGCCGCCGGACTCTATATACTCTATGGCGGGGGTGCCTATGTTGCCCCCTACGAAGACCCTCTTGCCCGCCTCCTTTATCGCCTCTCCGAGCAGCGCCGTCGTCGTCGTCTTCCCGTTCGTGCCCGCCACGGCGAGCACCGGGGCGTCCATGAACCGGTACGCAAGCTCGATCTCGCTTATGACCTCTGCCCCGTTCGCGCGCGCCTCATACAGGACCGCCGAGTTCGAGGGCACGCCCGGGCTTACGACCACGAGCTCCACCCCGCGTGTGTCCACGCCCGCGCCACCGGCCCTTATCTTGACCCCGAGGGCGCAGAGCTCCCCGGCCCCGGAGAGCCTGTCGAGGGGGAGCGCGTCGACGGCGGTGACGACGGCGCCGCACCTGGCTAGCAGGCGCGCCGCGCAGACGCCGGTCCTGGCCAGGCCGACGACAAGCGCCCTTTTCCCGGCCAGGGCGCGCCGCGCCCTGGCGAAGGTGTCGCCAGCCCCTCTTGACGTCCCCGTTCCCGTCGTATGCGTTACGGCCTCCCCGCAGTCCATCGTCCGCCTACCTTATCTTGAGCGTGCTTATGGCGATAAGCGCCAGTATTATGGCTATGATCCAGAACCTTACTATTATCTTCGGCTCCGCCCACCCCTTGAGCTCGTAGTGGTGGTGGATGGGCGCCATGGCGAAGACCCTCTTGCCGGTGAGCTTGAAAGAGCCCACCTGGAATATGACCGAGAGCGCCTCGACCACGAAGATGCCGCCCACGACGAGCAGTATCACTTCGTTCTTGGTTATCACGGCCAGCGTGCCGAGCGCCCCCCCGAGCGACAGCGAGCCTACGTCCCCCATGAAGACCTGCGCCGGGTAGGTGTTGAACCAGAGAAAGCCGAGGCTCGCCCCGACCATCGCCCCGGCGAATACCGCAAGCTCCCCGGCAGGCGCCACGTGCATGATGTGCAGGTACGTGGCCATCTTTATATGCCCGGCGAGGTACGCGAAGAGCATGTACGTCGCCGCGGCTATGGTCATCGGCCCTATGGCAAGGCCGTCGAGCCCGTCGGTGAGGTTCACCGCGTTCGACGTCCCCACTATCACGAAGATCGCGAACGGGATGTAGAGGACCTTGAGGTCTATGGCGGCCTCCTTGAAGAACGGTATCGCCACCACCGTCTCGAAGCCCGTGTAGTAGAGGAAGAGCACGGCGACGAGCGCCACGGCCACCTGCGCGGAGAACTTGGTGACCGCCCTCATCCCGCCCTTCTTCCTCACCACCTTGCTGTAGTCGTCGAGAAACCCTATCAGCCCCATTCCGACGGTAACGAACGTCATCAGCCAGATGTACGAGTTCTGGAGGTTGCCCCACAGGAGCACGGATACTATCACCACCAGCAGTATTATCGCCCCGCCCATCGTGGGCGTGCCCGCCTTCACGGAGTGCGTGGCGGGGCCGTCCGTCCTTATCACCTCTCCCATGTTCAGGGCCCTGAGCTTCTCTATCAGCATCGGTCCTATGAGGAAGCTCAGGACCAGCGCGGTGACCGCGGCGTAGATGGTCCTGAAGCTGATGTACTGGAATACGTTGAATATCGTATGGTGCTTCGCGAGCGGATATAAAAAATAATAGAGCATCTGGTCCGGCCTTCCCTTGCGGGAGAAAAAAAGGTTGAATATCCGCCCTCGCGCGGCCTGTTCGAGCAAGGCCCCATCAGGCCTTCTCGAACTCCGTCTTGAGCCAATCGGTAATATACTCCAGCCCCACCGCCCGCGAGCCCTTTACAAGCACGGTGTCCCCCCGCTTTATAAGGCCGCCGAGGGCGGCAGCCGCCTCTTCCCTGCTGTTGAAACCGTAGACCTCTCTGGCCCCGGCGCTCGCCGCGCCTTCGAGGAGGTCGGCCGCGTAAGAGCCCACGGCCACCACCACCTCTATGCCGAGGGTGCCGGCGAGCCTGCCCGCCTCCCTGTGCTCGTCCCTCGACGAGGGGCCGAGCTCCAGCATGTCCCCGAGCACCGCCACCTTCCGCCCCCCGGCCTTCCTCAGGGTATCGAGGGCGGCCGCCACGGACTCGGGGTTGGCGTTGTATGTGTCATCGAGGACCGCGACCCCCCCTGCCCCCCCGGCCCTTATGACCTCCATGCGCCCCTTTGCCGGGACGAACGAGCCGAGCCCCTCTTCCACGTCCTTTTCCCCGGCGCCGAGCGGCAGCGAGGCCGCTATGGCCGCCACGCCGTTCATCACGTTCACAAGGCCCGGGGCTGAAAGCCTTACGGTTACGTCCCTGCCCCTGACCACGTAGGTGACGGTGGTGCCGGCAAGCCCGGCCTCGGTGCACCTCCTGACCCTCACGTCCGCGGCCCCCTTGAGGCTGTAGGTGACGGCGTTACGCATTGTACCGGCTATGCTCACCACCCAGGGGTCGTCGAGGTTCACCACCATGACGCCCTTCTCCTCGAGGCAGCCGAACAGCGGGGCCTTTGCCCTCGCAACGCCTTCGAGGGAGCCGAGCCCCTCGAGGTGCCCCCGGCCTATGTTGGTTATGAGCGCCACGTCGGGCCTCGCTATCGCCGCGAGCCTCTCCATCTCCCCCGGCTCGCTTATGCCCAGCTCCACGACCGCCGCCCCGTGGCTGCCGTCGAGCCCGAAGAGCGTAAGCGGCAGCCCTATGAGGTTATTCCTGTTGCCCTCGGTCTTCAGGACCTTTCTCGACCTGCCGAGTATCGAGGCCGTCATGTCCTTGGTCGTGGTCTTGCCCGCGCTCCCGCTTACGGCCACGACCGGCCCGGCAAAGCCCCGCCTGACAAAGGCGGCAAGCGACCCGAGGGCCGATAGCGTGTCGTCCACCTCGATTATCGCCGCGCAGGCGGGTTGCGCCGCCGCGCCCTTCTCATCCACGACCGCGGCTACGGCCCCCCGTGCGAAGGCGTCGGCTATGAACCTGTGCCCGTCGAAGTTGGGGCCCCTGAGGGCGAAGAAGACCGCGCCCCTGCACTCCTTCCTCGAATCGGTGACAACGCCCCCCGCCACGGCGTCCCCGCCGCGGATGAGCCTGCCGCCCCTGCCGGCCCTCTTCAGGGCCTCCGCTATTTCACTGACCTTCAGCTCCATCGCTACTACTGCGGCAGCGCCGCACCTCCGGCCTCGCTCGCCTCCCGTTCCCCTATGGCCCTGCTTACGGCCTCCATGTCGCTGAAGTGGAGCCTCTGCCCCCCGACTATCTGGTAGTCCTCGTGCCCCTTGCCCGCAAGGAGTATCACGTCCCCGCGGCGCGCAAGCCCCACGGCCCTGCTTATGGCCGCCGCCCTGTCGGGCACCACGATGTAGCCGCGCCCGCCGGGGGTCTCGTCCTCCGAATACTTCCTTATGCCCTTTATGCCTGCCTCTATCTCCTCTATTATCTCGAGCGGGTCCTCGTCCCTCGGGTTGTCCGAGGTAACGATGGATATGTCCGCGAGGCGCGCGGATATCCCGCCCATCTCCGGCCTCTTGAGCCTGTCGCGGTTGCCGCCGCAGCCGAAGACCGAGATTATCCTGCCGGATGCGATATTCCTGAGCGCCGAGAGCGCCCTTTCGAGAGCGTCCCCCGTGTGCGCGTAGTCCACGTAGGCGGTAAAGCCATCGGAAGAGACCACCTTCTGCAGCCTTCCGGGGACGCTCTCCAACGCCGAGACGCCCTTTTTTATCGCCTCCGCACAGATGCCAAGGGCGAAGCCCGCGGCCACCGAGGCAAGCACGTTCTGCAGGTTGTACTCGCCGGCAAGGTGCGACGTCACATCCATATCGCCCGCCGGCGTGCGTATCCGTGCGCTGGTAATGCCGTCTCCGAGCGTGGCAGTCCTCGGGTATACGTCCGCCCCCTCTTCTAGGCTGCAGGTCACGGAAGCGGGAAAGTCCCTCTTCAGGAGCCTGCCCCACGCGTCGTCCATGTTTGTGACCAGGACGCCCCTGTTGCCGTCGACAAGGCCGAAGAGCATGGACTTGCACCCGAAGTACTCCTCCATGGTGGCGTGGTAGTCGAGGTGGTCGTGGGTGAGGTTCGTAAAGACCCCTGCCCTGAACGCCACGTCCGCCACCCTCTTCTGCTCGAGCGCGTGGGAGGAGACCTCCATCACGCAGTGCGTAACCCCGGAGTCGGCCATCTCGCGGAGCATCCGGTGCAGGTCCGGGGCCTGGGGCGTCGTGTGCGCCGCGGGGTACGAGTTGCCGCCGTAGCGGTAGTTGACCGTGCCGACCACGCCGGGCGAGTAGCCCGCCTCGCGCAGTATCGACTCGACAAGGTACGCCACCGTGGTCTTCCCGTTGGTGCCGGTCACCCCGAGAACGCAGATCTCCTTCGATGGGCTCGCGTAGAAAACGTCCGAGAGCTTCGAGAGCGCCGCCCTCGTATCCTCGACTATGACCTGCGGGACTTGCAACCCCTCCACGGGCCGGCTCGCGAGCACCGCCGAGGCCCCGAGCTCGACCGCCTTGCCTATGAATTCGTGGCCGTCCACGTGCTCGCCGGGGATGGCCGCGAAGAGCGGGCCGCCGCCGGGGCCGCCGGCCACGGCCCGCGAGTCCAGGCAGATACCGGTGACCTCCGCCTCCGTGCCTCCGATGACACGGACGGCCCCGAGAGGGCCTATCAGGTCCTTCAATCTCATCTCTTGCAATAAAACCCCGTTTTTCTGCCCCCCTGGCGCAGCACGCCCCCGCCCAGGTTATCCACAAGGCCCCGGGGTTTTCGGCGGCCCCGGGGGTTCCATTAAAAAAACCTTTTAAAACAAGCCGTTAAGCTTGATATTATCTCACATCCGGGCCCCGGTTTCAAACCCATTTTCCTCACCGGAACGTAACAACGGCCCTACCCGAGGAGGGGAGCGGGCTTCCGGGCGCGGGCCTCTGGGCCACCGCCCTGCCGCTGCCCTTTACCTCGACCTCGAGCGAGCGTTCCATACCCATCCGGAGCGCCGCGCGTATGGTCTTTCCGGAAAAATCGGGCACCGCGTTGAGGCTCTGCGCGCCGACCCCCCTGCCCCCCCTGCCCCCCTTGTCCCACGCCCCCGGGCCCGCCTTTACGAACTGCACCTTCGGCAGGGGCGAGGGCCGGGAGGACGGTGAGACCGGGTTGTGCGGGAATACCCCGAGGTACGAGAGCCCCTGCGAGGCTATCTCCCTGAAGACCGGCGCCGCTACCGAGCCACCGTGGTACTCGCCCTGCGGCTCGTCGACGGCCACGAGTATGGCGAGCCTCGGGTCCCGCGCGGGCACGAAGCCCATGAAGGAGGCCATCCACGCGCCTTTCGTGTACCCGCCGTTTACGAGGTCGGCCTTCTGCGCGGTGCCGGTCTTCCCGGCGACCTCGAAGTCGTCGATGGCGGCCTTGGCGCCGGTGCCCTGCCTCGTCACCTCTACGAGCATCTCGGTGACCTCTCGGGCCACCTGCTCCGAGATGACCCTGCGCACTATCGCGGGATGCGTCTCCCGCACGGTCCCTCCGTCCGGGTCCTTTATGGACTTGACGACGTATGGCCGCATGAGGAAACCGCCGTTGGCTATGGCCGAAAGCGCCGTTACGAGCTGCACGGACGAGGCCGAGACACCCTGGCCGAAGGATATGGTGTCCACCGCCACCCCGGACCATGACCTGTAGTTGCGCAGGGACCCCCGGGTCTCGCCCGGCAGGTCTATGCCCGTTCGGCTCCCGAAGCCGAACGCCTTCAGGTACCTGTAGAGCCGCTTGGCGCCGAGCCTCTCGCCTATCTTCGCGCTCCCGATGTTGCTCGAGTACCTTATTATCTGCGGCACCGAGAGCCACCCGTGCTTCGACGAGTCGTGGAAGACCCTGTCGGCGACCCTGTAGCTCCCGTTCTCGCAGTAGATGATGTCCGAGGTGCTGACCGTCTTCTCCTCGAGCGCCGCCGAGACGAGGAAGAGCTTGAATATGGAGCCCGGCTCGAAGGCGTCGGTCACGTTCCTGTTGCGCCAGTCCCGCGCCGAGAAGGAGCCGATGTCGTTCGGGTCGTAGGTGGGACGGGACGCCATGGCGAGTATCTCGCCGGTAAGCGGGTCCATGACCACCGCCGTGCCGCCTTTGGCGCGGTACCTCTCGACCGCCTTGCCGAGCGCCTTCTCGGCTATGTACTGCAGGGTCTTGTCTATCGTAAGCTCGACGGTCCTGCCCTCGACGGGCACGGCCTTGTCGATGTCCTCGAAGAGCATAACCCTGCCCCTGGCGTCCCTGCTCCCGGTTATCTGGCGTGACGCCCCCCGGAGCATCTTGTCGTACCTGAGTTCGACGCCCTCCAGCCCTTTGGCGTCCGTTCCGGTAAACCCTATCAGGTTCGCGGCGAGCTGGCGGTTCGGGTAGTACCGCCTGCTCTCCTTGATGACCCCTATGCCGTCGATGGACTTTACGGCCTCCCTGCGCTCGTCGGTGAGATCCACCTGCCTTTTGAGCCAGACAAAGCCCCGGATAGACCTGAGCTTGCCCTCTATCTCCGACCTGCTCATGGAAAGAAGCGGCGCGAGCCGGCGCGCGGCGGACCTTGCCGAGCCCACCTTCCGTGTCTGCGCGTAGACCGAGTCCACCTCCAGGCTTACCGCCAGCTCCTTCGAGTTCCTGTCGTAGATGTCCCCCCGTCGGGACTGGATGTTGAAGGTCGTGTTGTGCTGGCGCGAGGCCATCTTCTTCAGGCGCGGGCCGTCGATGACCTGCAGCTGAAAGGCCCTGGCGAATATGGCGCCGAAGACCAGGATAAAGAAGACGAAGACGAACCCGGCCCTGTACTTCATGTAGTCCCTGGCCGGTTTCTTCCTCCTCATCTGATATTTACTATCTGCCCGCCCGTCGGGTGCACGAGCCCCAGCTCGGATGAGGCTATCTTCTCAATCCTCTCCGGGCTCTTGAGCTTCATGAACTCGAGCCTCAGGCGCTTGTTCCGGTCTATGAGCCCGGCGCGGGCGGTGTTGGCCTTCGATATCTCATAGCCGGTGTTTACGACCGTCATCCTGCACCAGAGGAAAAGAAGCGCCACGCAGATGAGGACGAAGGCGCTTGCGACCGAGAGGTAGAGGAAGCCCAGGTCCTTTACGTCCCTCCTTACCCTCACGTCCTGCCCGATGAGCAGGCCGGTCAAGCTCATTTTCTTAGCGGCGGTATGTGACATGGTTACCTCCTGCGGCTGAAACAGTGAATTGGCGCACGCATCACAACCGGGCAAGTCGCTTGTTGCGCAACCCGTCAGAGCTTTTCCACGGCCCGGAGCCTCGCGCTCCTCGACCTCGGGTTGGAGCCCGTCTCCTGCTCCGAAGGCTTGACCGCCCTTCTCGTAAGGAGCCTCGCGCCCGGCTCGTGGCCGCAGACACACTTGGGAATGCGGGGCGGGCACACGCAGCCCGTGGAAAAATCCCTGAAAGACCTCTTGACTATCCTGTCCTCGAGCGAGTGGAAGGATATTACAACGAACCTTCCTCCGCTCCTCAACGCCCTCAGGCCGGCTTCGAGCCCCTGGGCGAGCCCCTCGAGCTCATCGTTTACAGCTATCCTCAGCGCCTGAAAGACCCGTGTGGCCGGGTGTATGGAGCGGGGCTGGAACCTTCTCGGCACCGCCGCCTCCACTATGGCCGCAAGCTGCAGGGTCGTGGCAACGGGGCGTATCTTCCTCTGCCTGTCTATGGCCCGCGCGATCCGCCTGGCGTCCCTCTCCTCGCCGTACTCACGCAGTATCCGCGCCAGCTCCTCGACGCTCTGTCCATTTACGATGTCGTAGGCCGTAAGCCCCTGCGTCCTGTCCATCCTCATGTCCAGCCGGGCGTCTCGCGCGAAGCTGAAACCGCGCTCCCCGCTCTCGAGCTGGAAGGACGAGACCCCGAGGTCGAGCACGATGCCGTCGATCTCCTTTATGCCGAGCCCGTCGAGCACGACGAGCAGGTCCCTGTAGTCCGACTTTACGAGCACCGCGCGTGCGCCGTAGGGTTTCAAGAACTCACGGGCCGCGCTCAAGGCGTCCTGGTCGCGGTCTATGCCGATGACCCTGCCATCCGGGGCGCTCGCCTCGAGTATCCTCGCGGCGTGGCCCCCGCCCCCGAGGGTGCCGTCCACGTAAACGCCGCCGGGGACGCACCGGAGGTACTCGACCACCTCCTGCGGCATGACGCTCCTGTGCGCGAACTCCACGCTACAGCCCGAGGCGTTCGAGCGTGTTCACTATGTCCTCCTGGGAGGCCTGGGCCTCGGCCTGCTCCCAGAGCGCCTTGCTCCATATCTCGACGTGCCTGAACGTGCCCACGAGCATCACGTCCTTCTCGAACTTCGCGTACTCCCTGAGCGACTGCGGTATCAGTATCCTGCCGAGCCTGTCGATGTTGCAGTCGGCGGCGCTCGAGTAAAAGAACCGCAGGAACGCCTTGGTGTCCTTCTTGAACTCGGGCAGGCCAGCCACCTTCTCCTCGAGCACCTGCCATTCCTGATGCGGGTACGCAATAAGGCAGTTGTCGTAGGTCGTTATGACGAGACGGGAGTCGTACCTCTCGCCCAGCGTCTCCCTGAACCTGGCGGGTATGCTGAGCCTCCCCTTCGCATCTATGGTGTGTTCGTAGCGTCCTCTGAACATGGCGGCCTTTTTTGATGGACCCGCCCCCCGCCCTCCATCAAGACGGGGGCGCAGGGGGGCTCCAAGGGTTCCCCCGACGACAAAACGGGATGGGCGTATTTAACCTTTGACCCGCCCTGTCTTTTGGGCTTAAAATAGCCCCATATCCCACTTACGGATACTTCTATACCACTTTATACCACTTCATACCACTTATCGCCTAAACTATATTCCTGAAGGCCTTTTTTGTCAAGGGAAATCTAAGGATTATTCGAGGCGGAAATACCGGCAAAACAAGGTCGTTTTCAGGCGGCCGGGGGAGGGCTCGACCCAGGTGGGGACCGAAGAAAAAAACCGCCGGAAGAGGCGGGGGTTCTTAAAATAAAAAATCCCCTTGCCCTTGAAAAAGGGTAAGGGGGTTGTTCTTTCGCCGGGAGTGCCCGGGCTATCTACAGCGGCTGGCCCATGAGCCTGCCAGCCTGCTGCTTGCGGATGTTCCTGAGCCTCTCGAGTATTATCTCCGCCCTGGCCTTGTAGTCCTTCGCGGTCTTGTTCTCCGGGTCGTGCCGGAGAACGATCTCCCACTCCTTTATGGCAAGCTCCATCTCCTCGGCCTGGAAGTACCCGATGCCCTTCCTCAGGTGTTTTCCCACCGCCTTGTCCCTCTCCTTCTCGGAGAGCGCGAGCAGCTCCTCGGCGTCGGAGTAGGACGGGACGAACCTGAGGGCGAGGTTGAACTCCTCGGACGCCTTCGCGTAGGCCCCGGCGTCGAGGTAGATCTTTCCGTTGGCGTAGTGCACGCTGGCCTTGTACCCGGGGTCCTCCTCCCGCGGCCTCTCCTTCTTCTTCAAGGCCTTCGTCTCCCTGGCGGCCTTCTCCCTTTTCACCTTCTTCTTCGCGTCCTTCTTCTCCACGAGGTTCACCCGAGCGATATCGGGCTGCCGGCCGGCCTTTATCATCTCGTTCAAGACGTATACGCGGCTGCTCGCCTTGAGGTTCGCGGGGTTGTACTCGAGAGACCTCCTGTACTCGGAGAGCGCCTTTTCGTAGATGCCCGCCTTCTCGTACTTCTCCCCGAGGTCGAGGTGCTCCTTGGATATCTGGAGGACGACGATGTTGATGGCCGCTATGAGCCTGCGCGCGTCCGCGTAGTGCTTGTCGTTCTTAGGCACGGCGCGCGCCTTTTCCCTCGACTCCACAAGCAGCCCCTTCTCGTAGAGCAGCAAGGCCCTGTCATATGCGCTGCCGTTCAGGTAGCGCGAGTCCATCTGCATGGCGACCATCGGGAACTGCGAAGAGAGCGACGAGCCCAGGGTCGAAAACCCTGAGCACCCGGCGAGCAAGACGCACACCGCCGCCAGAAGCCCGAGCTTAAGATAAAGCCCCTTCTCTTTCCAATTCTCTGACAGCTTCATATACGATCCCCTTTACCTCGTCCTCCCACTGCGCCTTCAGGGCGACGAGGTTGTAAAGCGTCACCGGGCCGTCGAAACCCTTGATCGTCACCTGCGCCATCTTCTCGGCGGTAACGTTGCCCTTTATCGCATCGTAGACGGTCTCGCTTACGAGGACGTTGCCGCCCTTGGCGATGTCGGTAAGGCGCGAGGCCATGTTCACCGCGTAGCCCATCGCCGTGTACTCCATCCTCATCTTCGAGCCCATGTTGCCCACTATGACCGTGCCGGAGTCGAGCCCCACGCCGACCTCGAGCGCGACGAGCCCCTTGTTCCGGTTCAGGAGGTTCATCTCCTCGACCGCCAGCCTTATCGCCATCGCGGCCTTTACGCCCTGCTCAAGGTGCACGTTACTCCTTATCGGAGAGCCGAATACGCTCATCACCGCGTCCCCGATGAACTTGTCTATCGTGCCCTCGAAGCGGAATATCACCTCGGTTATGAGCGTGAAGTACCTGTTGAGAAGCTCGACGACCAGCTCCGGCTCCATCTTGGAGGAGACGGAGGTAAAGCCCCTTATGTCCGCGAAGAGGACCGTCACCTCGCGCCTGTCGCCCCCGAGCCGTATCCTCTCCGGCTCCCTCAGTATCTCGTCGGCGACGTACCTGCTGACGTACCGGTTGAATACGCCCTTCATCAGCTCCTTTTTCTTCAGCTCGGAGGCCATCCTGTTGAAGGACTTGACCAGGTCGCCTATCTCATCATTTCTCGACTCCCGGATACGGTAATCGAGGTTGCCCTTGGCGATCTCCTCCGTCCCTTTAAAAAGTCGGAATATCGGCCTCAGGAGCCCGGAGGCAAGGGGTATGGAGAGCAGCGACACGCCGACGATAGCGAAGACCGTGATAAGTATGACCCTGTTTATCGCGGTCCTTACCCTCTCCTGTATGAACTCGTCCGAGAAGGCCACTGCCGTATACCCGACCGTGGTGCCCTTGAATATTATCGGGGAGGCGAAGATCAGGGAGCCCGCCGATTCCTTGATGAGCCACGGCGGGGGGCCCTGCATCCTCAGTATGCTCTCCTTGTCCCGGTAGAAGCTTACGGAATCGCCATGCGCCCCGGGGTGCGCCTCGATGACGAAGTTGTAGTTCAGTATGTAGGCGTCCTTTATGCCCGGGTACCTGAGTATGTTCTGCACCAGCAGGCTCAGCGCCAGATTGTCCTTCTGCATGAGCGGTATCTTGCTGTCTATCGCGAACTCATGCGTCAGGGTGCCCGCCATGGAGCGCATCTGCGCTTCGAGAGACGCCCTCTGGTGGGCTATCAGAATGAAGCCGATGGTCGAGATTATCAGGACCAGAAGCCCTGACAATATGGCCGCCAGTTTTATCTTTATGCCTATCTTCAAGCCTCAACCCGTACCTTGCGCCCCCACAGGGGAATGCCGCGGCTGTGCTTCATGGTAACACGGGACAACCCGCCTCCGAAAAGATTCGCCGGGGCTCGCCGGAAGACGCGCGACAATGGCCGAAAACCCAGGCGTTACGACCACTTAAAAAAAGCACGATATTGACGTTGGCCAGGAAGGTCTCCCCCGGAAAGAAGAAAATGAACAAAGGTGAAGAGACTATGGCCGCCCTCGGGCACACGCCCGTTCAGCCGGTAAAGCCATCGCCGCGCCGCGCCGGGACGGCCATGGAACGACTATGTTATAAGACGGGAAAATTAAATTCCGGAAAGTTTAAAATTAAAAAATTTATAAAGAGAAAATGGCCCTCGGGCCGGTGCGGGAACGTTAGGCAACAGGGAAAGACCAGGGGTCGTCGTTCAGGTCCGGCATCGGCCGCTTCACCGGGATTCGAGGCGACGCGGCCCACAGGGAAGGCGCGCTCCTCAAGAGCACGCAAGGGTCTAAAAAGAGACGTGCGCCATTCACGACCGGGCGGCCCCTTTGAAGGGCGCCCCTTTGAAAGGCGCCCCCGGCGGCCCCTTTAAAGGTCGCGCCCCGTGGCCCCGTGGCCCCCGCGGGTACACGCCCTCACGCCTCTGCGTTTTTCGTGAGGGCCGGAGACCGGACGCGGATGGAAGAAAAAAACAACGGAGGATGCCGTAAGCCGGATCCTGTGCCCCCGGTTGCCCGGGGCGGCGGCCATTCGTCTGGGTCCGCTGTTGCCAGCGGCCTCGAGCAGCCAACCCGTTCCGCCCTTCCCGTGAGGGAAAAAGGACGGGCAGTCCTTGATGCGGAACCTATTCGGCCTTGCACCGGGAGGGGGTTACCAAGCCCGGCCGGTCACCCGGCCGGCTGGTGGGCTCTTACCCCGCCTTTTCACCCTTACCCCTCGAAAGGGGCGGTCTGTTTTCTGTGGCCCTGTCCCTGGGGTCGCCCCCGGTCGCCGTTAGCGACCTCCCTGCCCTGTGGTGTCCGGACTTTCCTCCGCCGCTTACAGCGGCGGCGGCCGCCAGGCACCCTCCGAAGACTATGATTGAGCTCAATACCTCTAATATATTTTATCTAATATTGCTCGGCTCTTACAAGGGTTTTCAACCATCCGTCCGTCCGGCGCAAGGAGGCCCCTGCGCCCCGTGGATGAGGGCCGCCTCCCCAGGCCGTAGACGCCCCTACCGGGAGCCGTCTATGGCCTCGTTGGCGAGGCTGTCGGCCTCGCCGTTCTGCTCCCTGTATACGTGTGAGACCCTGGAGTCCTTGCTGAAACCCGCGAGCAGCGCCCTGGCCCTGTCGTAGAGCGGTTTCAGCCCCGGGCTCTTTACCCTGTAGACCCGGTTTATCTGCTTAACCATAAGCTCGGAGTCGGCCAGCACCCGTATCCTTTCCAATTTTAAAGAGCGTGCTGCCTCAAGCGCCATTACAAGCGCCTGGTACTCGGCCATGTTGTTTGTAGTAGTGCCGAGATACTTTTTGAGCCGCTTCAATACCCTGCCTTCCGGGTCTTTTATAACGGCCCCGGCCCCGGCCTCTCCGGGATTGCCCCTCGAGGCCCCGTCTACATTTATGACGCAGAAGCCGCTGTGACGGACGCCCCGCTGCCCGGCGGGCTTTGCACCATGGCCGGCCCCCTTGCCGCCCCCCTTGCCGGCG
>JBHHYT010000002.1:0-60821 GCA_046757705.1 Thermodesulfobacteriota bacterium | reverse complement strand
CACGGGGTAGCTGTCGATAAAGCCGTTGGTGGCCGCGTAGATGATGAGCACCTGCTTTTCGACCGGCAGGGGCTTGTACTGGCCCTGTTTGAGTATCTCGACAAGGCGCGTACCCCTTGCCAGCTGCTTCTGGGTGGTGGGGTCGAGGTCGCTGCCGAACTGGGCGAACGCCGCAAGCTCCCTGAACTGCGCCAGGTCGAGCCGCAGCGTACCGGCGACCTGCTTCATGGCTTTTACCTGCGCGCTGCCGCCGACACGGGAGACAGAAAGGCCGACGTTGATGGCGGGCCTTATGCCGGAGTAGAAGAGGTCGGTCTCCAGGTATATCTGCCCGTCCGTAATGGAGATGACGTTCGTCGGGACGTAGGCAGAGACGTCGCCCGCCTGCGTCTCGATGATCGGAAGCGCGGTAAGAGAGCCGCCGCCGAGGGCGTCCGAGAGCTTCGCGGCCCTCTCGAGGAGCCTTGAGTGGAGATAGAACACGTCTCCGGGGTAGGCCTCGCGTCCGGGGGGCCTTCTAAGGAGCAGCGAGAGCTGCCTGTAAGCCACGGCGTGCTTCGAGAGGTCGTCGTATATTATGAGGGCGTGCTTGCCGTTGTCCCTGAAGTACTCTCCGATGGAGCAGCCGGTGTACGGCGCGATGAACTGGAGAGGGGCGGGGCTCGAGGCCGTGGCCGCGACGACCACGGTGTAGTCCATGGCGCCGTGCTGGCGGAGCTTTTCGACTATCTGGGCGACCGTGGACTGCTTCTGGCCGATGGCTACGTAGATGCAGTATACGTCGAGGCCCTTCTGGTTGATGATGGTGTCGATGGCCACCGCGGTCTTTCCGGTCTGGCGGTCGCCGATGATAAGCTCCCT
This sequence comes from Thermodesulfobacteriota bacterium, assembly GCA_046757705.1. Taxonomy (GTDB): domain Bacteria; phylum Desulfobacterota; class GWC2-55-46; order GWC2-55-46; family GWC2-55-46; genus JBHHYT01. The sequence continues at coordinate 59,960 of JBHHYT010000002.1, read as the reverse complement.
CTGGCCCCTGCCTATGGGGATCATGCTGTCGATGGCCTTGATGCCGGTCTGCAGGGGCTCCTTGACCGACTTCCTTGCGACGATGCCGGGGGCCTTTATCTCGACCCTGCGGTTCTCCGAGGACTCTATGGGGCCCGCGCCGTCGATGGGCTGGCCGAGCGCGTTGACCACGCGGCCCATCAGGGCCTCTCCGACAGGGACCTCGACGATGCGGCCGGTCCTCTTTACGGTGTCGCCTTCCTTGATGGTGTCGTACTCGCCGAGGATGGCCACGCCGACGTTGTCTTCCTCGAGGTTGAGGACCATGCCGTAGATGTTGCCGGGGAACTCGAGCAACTCTCCGGCCATCGCCTTCTCGAGGCCGTATATCCTGGCTATGCCGTCGCCGACCGAGATGACCGAGCCGACTTCCTGAACGTCTATCTCTTTTTCAAAACCTTTTATCTGGGTTTTAATAAGCTGGCTTATCTCTTCGACCTTTATCATATTAAACTACCCCTTCCAGTATTTTTTCTTTCATGAGCTCAAGCTGGGTCTTGAGGCTCCCGTCCAATATCGTATTATCAAGTCTTATGACAAGCCCGCCGATGAGGGCGGGGTTCTTCGAGAACGATATGATTACCTCCCGGCCCGTGGACTCGGAGAGTTTTTTCCTTATTTCGTCGACAAGCTCCGCGGGAATGTCGACGGGCGACTCCAGCACGGCGCGCAGCCGGCCGGAAAGCTCGTCCTCGAGCGTCGAGTACGCGGAGCAGATGTCGTCGAGCTGCTTTATGTGCTTGGTGTCCACGAGTATGTTGAGGAACCGGGATACGGACCTGGAGAGTTTCAGGCTGTCGGAGAGTTTGGCTATGAGCCCCTGACGCTCCTCTATCCTGTACATGGGGTTGAGCAGCACCTTGTACAGCTCCGGGGTGCCGGAGAATACGGCCAGAGCGGTCCTTAGCTCCCTGCCGTACTCCTTGTAAGCCCCGTCCTCGCGGCCGACCTCTATAAGGGCCTTGGCGAACCTCTTGGATGTAGCGCTTTTCATCAGTTGAGCCTCAGGTTGTCGAGATACCCCTTGACCAGCTTCTCCTGGTCGTCGGGCTTGAGTTCCTTGTTCAGCAATTCCTCGGCCATGCGCACCGTCAGGCTGGCCACCTCGGCCCTTATCTCGGCCTTAGCCTTCTTCACTTCCTGCTCGGCGGTCAGCTTCGCCTGCTCCATTATCTTCACCGCCGCGGCCTCGGCCTCGGCGAGGATCTTCTTCTTCTCGGCCTCTGCGCCGGCCTCGAGCTCCTCGTGTATCTCGGCCATCCTCCTCTCGAGCATGGACAGCTTTGTCGCGTACTCGGCGGCGCGCGCGTCGGCGGCCTCCTTTGCGGCCTTCGCGTCCTCCATGGCCTGCTTTATGTCCGCGCTCCTCTTTACGAGCATCTTGCCGATGAACTTCTTCCAGACTATGACGACGACCACGGCGAGGATGACGAAGTTGACTATCTTCCAGAGCATGGTGTTGCCTCCGGCCTCGTGGTGCGCCTCCTCGGCTGCGCGCGCCAGGAGCGGAAGGAGCGGCAGGACGAAGGCGAACAGGGCAACGACGACCTTCCTATCGAGTATCTTCTCGGCGATGGACCGCGAGAGGGTCTTCGTCTCGGCCTTGAGCTCGTCGAGGGCGTCGCGCTTGCTCTTCTCGAGCCCCCGCTTCATTACAGCCATCTCCCCGGCGGCCTTCTCGCGGGCGGCGTCGAGTATCTCCTTTTCGGCATCGAGGGCTTCCTGCCGTATCTTGTTGCGTGCCTCCACGCCCTTGACGGTGGCCTCCTTCAGGCGCTGCTCATACTCCTTGAGCCCCTCTTCGACCTCTTTTTCGGTCCTGGACGCGTTCTTGAGCGTGCCGTCTATGCGCTCGTCCCTTTCCTTGAGTATCTTCAGCAGGGGCTTGTAGAGCAGGTTGTTCATGATGAACAGAAGCACCACGAAGCCTATCATCTGGTAGAGGAGAGTGATGTCGATATCAAGCATCTTTGGTCCCTAAAAGTTTTTTGAAAACAATAAGTTGCCGCCCGAGGCGCTCGTAACCCGGTACCCCGCGGCGTCTGTCCGCATTTTTCCCGTATTTTTCCGCTGGAATCGGAATTTGAGGGGATACACATCAAAAAAGGGCTGTGCCGGTTCGATTTTCCTGTATTTAAACAGAGTATTGCTATCATAGGGGTATGCTCGTTGTCAAGATAATTTGTTCACAGGGCTAAGGGGATGAGGACGCGGACAGGGATGCCCATCCTCCCCCGGGGCGCGATCGGGGGCGGTGTATCCGGGCGGAGGGGGCCGGGCAGGGGCCTTCTGCCAAGAAAAACCTTGAATATCGAAGGCTTGAGGAAAAAAGGCGCCCCCCCATGGGGGCCGCCCGGTATCTTTTGAGAGCCTGCGTGAGGTGCGGAGTTATTCTTCCATCTTCTCCTTGTGCATCTTCATCTTCTCCCGCATCTTGTGCATCATCTCCTTGTGCTTCTGCATCATGCCGTCGAGTTTATTGATCATCTCGTTGAGCCTCTGCTTCTGCGCGTTGGTAGGCCTGTGGTTCAGGTCCCTCAGGATGCCCATAGTCTCCTTCATCATGCCCATCATCTCCTGCCCCATCCGGCTGTGCTTGCCCATCATGGAGCCCATCATCATACCGCCTCCCATCATGCCACGCTGCCCCATCATGCCGCACGGCTGCTTGCTCGTCGTGCCACAGGGCTGTTTGCCCATCATGCCCCCGTCAGCCGCAAGGGCGGGTGTGCCAAGAAGCGTTCCAGCCAGCAGAGCAGACAAGAGAAAACCCGGGATCTTCATCTCCAAACCTCCTTATTGTGTGTTTTGAGACCGCATGGGGCCGCCCCGACCATGAGAAAGCTCCCCTGTTGACACATTCCTCCTCATTATATCAGAAAAATTCCTCCCCGCTCCGGCGCGCCGCGCTCGGCGCAGAATGTCTTGCTTATGAAAAACTTTTCCTGTAATATTTTTAGAATTTCAACTGGCGGGCCCTGCGCCCGCGCGGGGGAGGCTTGGGGCTTTTCATAACATTCGAGGGCATCGAGGGTAGCGGCAAGTCGACCCAGATGGGGCTTCTCAAGGAGTATATCGAGTCCAGAGGCGCGCGCGTCGTTGCCGTGAGGGAGCCCGGAGGCACCGGGGTCGGCGAAAGGGTGCGCTCGATACTGCTCAACTCCGGGGGCGAGCCCATGGGCCCGTTGGCCGAGCTCTTCCTCTACGAGGCGTGCAGGGCCGAGCTTGTAAAGGACGTCATAAGGCCCGCGCTCGAAGGGGGCGCTACCGTCATCTGCGACAGGTTCACCGACTCCACCATCGCGTACCAGGGTTACGGGCGCGGCCTCGACATCGAGGCGATACGCACGCTCAACCGGCTCGCCGCCGGGGGCCTCTCCCCGGACGTCACCATCCTGCTCGACTGCGACGTGGAGCAGGGCCTCGGGCGGGCCCTCGGGAGGATAGAGGCCGCCACGGGGGCGGACAAGGAAGACCGTTTCGAGAGGGAGGATGTGGCCTTCCACAGGAGGGTGAGGGAGGGGTTTCTCGAGCTTTCCCGCACCGAGGCGCGGATAAGGAGGGTCGATGCGTCGGGTGAAATCCCTTCGATACACAGGGATATCTGTGATATCATAGAAAAGGAACTCGCGTAACCGGCCGTATAGATACGTAAAAACGGAGGCGCGGCGGGCCCTCTGGCCTGCCGTTATCATAGACATGGCGGCTTTCAGAGACATCCTCGGGCATGCGCGCGAGGTCGGTGTCCTTAAAAACTCCTTGAAAAACAGGAGGTTCTCCCATTCGTTCCTCTTCTCGGGGCCGGATGGCGTCGGCAAGAGGCTTGCCGCGCTCGCCTTTGCCGCTTCTCTCAACTGCGCCGACCCGGCGGGCGACGATTCGTGCGGACGATGCGCCGACTGCGCGCTCATGGATGCGTCCACCCACCCGAACCTCATAAGGGTCTCGCCCGTGGACAAGAACGACGAACCGGACGTCAACGGCCTTATAAAGATAGAGAGGGTGAGGGAGGTGCAGTCGGCCCTCAGGTACAGGGTCGAGCGCGGGATGAAGGTGGTGGTAATCGACGGTGCGGACAGGATGCAGCCCGCCGCGGCCAACGCCTTCCTCAAGACACTGGAGGAGCCTCCCGCGGCTTCCGTCATCATACTCGTAACCTCCCGCGCTTCCGAGCTGCTGCCCACCATAATATCCCGGTGCCACAGGATGAACTTCCGCCCCATACCCGCCGAGGAGCTCGGAAGGGCCTTGGAAGAGGAGAGCGGGTTGACGAGGGAGGACGCGCTGGCGCTCGCGCGCCTGTCGTGCGGGTCCATGGGGGCCGCTCTCAGGCAAGTGAACGAGGGGGCTTACGAGAAGAGGAGAGAGGTGCTCGAGCGCCTCGGCGGCCTCGGGCGCGGGGACGTTGAAGGGGCGTTGAGGCTTGCCGCAGAGCTGTACAAGAGGGACGACCTCGGCGAGTTGCTCGAGTTCATGAAGATATGGTACAGGGACAGGGTCGTGGCGGCCGAGGGCGCGCCGGGGCTCGTCGTCAACGCGGACTTTTCGGAGTTCATGGAAGACGCCGCGGAGCTGCCTTTCTTCCGGCTCGCGGACTCGTACTCGATGATCGAGGAGACCAGGACAAGCATCATGCCCCCGAGGTACGGCAACCGCCAGCTCGCGATGGAGGCCTTGTTCCTGCGTCTGGCCGGGTGCTGAGGGACGCTGGAACGGGGCAAAACACATAAGAGGGTTTATGGAGATATGATAAATATAGTGGGTGTCAGGTTCAAAAAGGCCTGCAAGATATATGACTTCGACTCGAACGGCCTCGCGCTCGAACCCGGGGAGATGGCGATAGTGGAGGTCGAGCGGGGCCTGGGCCTGGGCACGGTCGTCTACAGGCCCAAGGAGGTGGACCCCTCCACCATTACCCGCCAGCTGAAGAAGGTGGTGCGCAAGGCCGACTCCGTCGACCTCGAGCGGCACGGTTTCAACACCGAGCGCGAGAAAGAGGCGTTCAGGATATGCAAGGAGAAGATACTCTACTACCGGCTCCCGATGAAGCTGATACGCGTGGAGTACCTCTTCGATTCGAGCAAGGCGATATTCTACTTCACCTCCGAGACAAGGGTGGACTTCCGCGAGCTGGTAAAGGACCTCGCCGCCGGTTTCCACACCCGCATCGAGATGCGGCAGGTCGGCGTCAGGGACGAGGCGAAGATGATAGGCGGGCTCGGTCCATGCGGCAGGGAGCTCTGCTGCGCCGGTTTCCTCTCCGAGTTCGAGCCTGTGACCATAAAGATGGCAAAGGAGCAGAACCTCGCCCTCAACCCGGTCAAGATATCCGGTATCTGCGGACGCCTGATGTGCTGCCTGAGCTACGAGCACGAGATGTACAAGGAGGAGAGGGCGAACAGGCCGAGGAGGGGCAAGGAGGCCGCCTCAGGGTGCGGGGGCTGTACCGGCCACGGCAAGGGAGGCCACCACGCCCCGGCCGGCCCCGCCGCCGGCAAGGCTGCTGATGGCAAGTCCGCAGACGGCAAGTCCGCTCAGGGCGGACGCGGGCCAGCGCAGAGGCAGGGCGGACGCGGCGGCCAGAGGGGCGGCGAGGGCCATGGGAGGCAGGGGGGCCAGGGGGCCCAGAGCGCGCGCGGAGGCCAGCCCGGACAGCCGGGTCAGGGGGGCCAGGGGGGCGGCAATCAGCCAGGCCAGCCCGGCAACAGGCCGAGAAAAGGCAGAAGGGGCGGGCGCGGCAGGTCCGGCGGGCGGAACAATCCCCGCAAGGAAGGGGCTTAAGGGCTGATGTCATCCGATAAGAAGACCTTTTACGTAACCACACCCATATACTATGTAAACGACGTGCCCCACATAGGGCACGCGTACACGACCGCCGCCGCGGACTGTCTGGCCCGGTACAAGCGCCTCAAGGGCTTTGAGGTCCTCTTCCTCACCGGCACCGACGAGCACGGGCAGAAGGTGGAGAAGGCGGCGGCAGCCGCCAGGCTCCCTCCGCTCGAGTTCGCCGACCGGGTGGTGGAGCGTTTCGCCGCCCTCTGGGAGGCGCTGAACATCTCCAACGACGACTTCATCCGCACCACGCAGGAGAGGCACGGAAAGGCCGCCACTCGCCTGTGGGAAGTGGTCAGCGCGAAGGGGGACATCTACTTAGGCGAGTACGAGGACTGGTACTGTACGCCCTGCGAGAACTTCCTTACCGAAAAACAGCTCGTCAACGGGAAGTGCCCGGACTGCGGACGCGGCGTCGAGAGGATCATGGAGCCGAGCTACTTCTTCCGGCTCTCCAAGTTCGGCCCGGCCCTCTTGGAGCATATCGAGAACAACCCCGGCTTCATAGAGCCCGTCAACCGCAGGAACGAGACAGTCAACTTCATAAAGGAAGGGCTGCGCGACTTGAGCGTAAGCCGCACCTCATTCAAGTGGGGCGTGCCCGTGCCGACGGACCCCGGCCACGTCATGTACGTATGGTTCGACGCGCTCACCAACTACCTGACGGCCGCCGGGTACCCGGAGAACCACGGCGGCTTCTGGCCCGCCGACGTGCACATCATCGGCAAGGACATCCTTCGCTTCCACGCCATATACTGGCCCGCCTTCCTCATGTCCGCGGGCCTGCCCCTGCCCCGGAAGGTCTTCGCCCACGGCTGGTGGACGGTCGACGGGACGAAGATGAGCAAATCGAAGGGCAACGTCGTCGACCCCGTCGAGGTCATAGGCAGGTACGGGGTCGACGCCTTCAGGTACTTCCTCATGAGGGAGGTCCCGTTCGGCCTCGACGGCGATTTTTCATTGAAGGCGCTCGAGGGCAGGATAAACAGCGACCTGGCCAACGACCTCGGCAACCTCCTGAGCCGTTCGGTCACCATGATAACCAAGTACAGGGACGGCGCGGTGCCGCCCCCCGACGCGTCGAAGGACAGGGCGGAGCTCGAGGGAAAGATAAAGGCGATGCTCGCGGAGCTTCCCGGACTCTACGGCAGGAGCATGGACGGGCTCAACTTCTCAGAGGCGCTCGGCAGGCTCTGGGCCGTGGTGCGCGAGTTCAACGGATATGTGGACAGGGCCGCCCCGTGGAAGGAGCAGGACGCTCAGGTGCTCTCCAACGTCCTGTACACGCTCCACGAGGGCCTGAGGATAATCGGCCTGTACATCTACCCGTTCATGCCAGCCTCCGCCGCCAAGGTCTGGGCGAGCCTCGGGGTCGCCGGGGATATCTCTAAGGCGGACTTCGATACGGGGGTGGCCTTCGGCGCCGGCGCGCCGGGGGCGAAGGTCGTAAAGTCCCCGCCGCTGTTCCCGAGGATACAGCCGGGCTGAGAGGGGTTGATGTCTTTTACATGGACGAACCGAAGTACATAGATACGCACGCGCACCTCGACAGCGAGGCGTTCGCCACGGACAGGGACGTGGTCATAGCCCGGGCGCGCGAGGCCGGTGTCGAGAAGATGATAACCGTGGGGTGCTGGAACGCCGCCCGGGGCTTCGACCCTCTTGCCCCGGTGTTGAGCTACTACGACTTCATCTACGCCGGGCTCGGCGTCCACCCGCACGACGCGAAGGACGTGGTGGACGGCTCCGCGTGGGAGCTTATCCGCTCCATGGCGCTCCAGAAGAACAGCCGGGTCGTGGCCATAGGCGAGACCGGGCTCGACTACCACTACGACAACTCTCCGCGCGATATACAGAAGACGGTCTTCAAGCGCCAGCTCCTGCTGGCGCGGGAGCTGAACCTGCCGGTCATCGTGCACACGCGCGAGGCCGAGGACGATACCGTGGAGATACTCAAGGCCGAGGGGGTAAACGAGACCGGAGGCGTCCTGCACTGCTTCTCCGGCTCGAAGGGGCTGGCCGACTCGGCGCTTGCCATGGGCTTCTACCTCTCCTTTACGGGCGTTATCACCTTCCCGAAGGCCGGGGCGCTCCGTGAGGTAGTAAAGGCGACACCCATCGAGAAGATGCTCATAGAGACGGATTGCCCGTACCTCGCCCCCGTGCCCCACAGGGGAGGCAGGAACGAGCCCGCCTTCGTCGTCGAGACGGCAAAGGCCATAGCCGGGATAAAGGGGTTTACGGTAGAGGACGTCGCCCGCATCACATCCATGAACGCCGAGGACCTCTTCGGCCTCGGAGCGAAGGGCGAGGGCAGGGAGGTTAAGATTGCCTACCCCATAAGGAACTCGCTCTACCTGAACATAACGAACCGGTGCTCGAACTATTGCACCTTCTGCGCCAAGTTCAAGTCCTACACGGTAAAGGGCCATTACCTGCGCCTGAACGAGGAGCCCGGCTTCGACGAGGTCATCGCCGCCATAGGCCCCGATCCGGAGGAGAGGTACGACGAGATAGTCTTCTGCGGCTTCGGGGAGCCTCTCATACGCCTCGATCTCGTCAAGCAGGTCGGCATGTACCTGAAAAGACGCGGGTGCCGGATAAGGATAGATACCGACGGGCTCGCGAACCTCGTCCACGGCAGGAACGTCCTGCCGGAGTTGATGTTCGTTGATACCATATCCGTAAGCCTCAACGCACCGGACTCCGAGACGTACCAGAGGCTCATAAAGACCCCGTTCGGGGAGAACTCCTACCCCGCCATCCTCTACTTCCTCAGGGAGGCCAAGAAGTACATCGCCAAGGTAGTGGCGAGCGTAGTGGCCGTGCCCGGGCTCGACATCGAGGCGTGCCGCAAGGTCGCCGAGGATGACATCGGGGTGGCCTTCAGGGTGAGGGAGTACGACACGGTCGGTTAGGGAAGGCTCCTGCCATGAAAAAAATACGCCGATACGCGGCGGCCATCGTCCCGCCGGTGCTCATCATACTGTGGCTCGCGGGCTTCATCCCGGCCTTCCGGGCGGAGCAGGCCTCTTTGCGCATAGTCCCCGAGCTGCTCGGGATGGGCTCCGTCCAGAGGGAGGCCCTCGGCGGAGGGCCGATATACGAGCTTACGAGCCGGATGGCCTCCCTGATACCGCCGGGCAGCCGGATATTCTTCTTCAACCCGCCTGTGGCGAGCGCGAAGCACTACTCCGGAAAGGCGCGCTACTACCTCTACCCAACGCCGATAATCGAGGTCAACTCCGGGGACAATCTCAAGCCCTCGGACTTTAGAAACGGCGACTACCTCGTCTTCTTCATCCCGCGCGCGTTCGCGGGCACCAGCTTCGAGGCGGAGCTCACCTCCGTCGTGCGCTCGAGGAACATATACGGCGTGACCGGCAAAAAGGGGCGCCAGGCCATCTACATGGTCACGGGGTAGGCGATGGCGGACCTCTTCATGCTCATCCTCTCTCTTGCGGTCTTCGTCCTGGCCGGCGGCTTCCTGCTCCGGGCGGCAAGACCGCGCTCGTGCTTCGGGGTGCCAGCCCGCACAGGCCTCTGCTTCCTGCTCGGGCTCGGGGCGGTCTCGCTCCAGATGTTCCTCTACTCGCTCATCTCCATACCCTTCGGTTTTCTCGTGGTCGCCCTGCCGTGGGCCGCGCTCTACGGGCTTACGTACCTGCCGGTGTTCAGGACCCCGGCGCGTGAGGACAGGGCGCCTGCCGCAAAGGGGCTCCTGAAGGAGGCGGGCTGGCCGGGCGTAATCCTTATCGTAATAATAGTATCTCAGGCGGCGTACGCCCTGCTCTACGCCGGGCTTCTGCCGGTGCGCGGGTGGGACGCGTGGCTCATATGGTTCTTCAAGGCGCGGGCCTTCTTCGCCGACGGGGGCGTTACCAGCGGTTTTCTCCTCAACCCCGACTACGCGTACTCGCATCCCGACTACCCGCTTCTCGTGCCGCTTTCGGTCGCATGGGTCTACACGGCGCTCGGCCATGCCGGGGAGATGGCGGCGGAGATGCTCTACCCGCTCCAGTTCATCGCCATGCTCCTCGTATTCCATTGGGGCGCAAGGAGGGCGGCCGGCGGGGCCACGGCGCTGCTCTTTACGGCGCTCCTGTCCCTTACGCCCATCCTCCTGGTGCACGCCGCCGGGTTCGTCTCCTCTATCGGGCCTCTCGCCGGGGGGGACTACGTCGGGTACGCGGACCTTACGCTCGCCCTGTGCTTCCTCTTTGCCGGGGTCTTCCTCTACCTCGGAATGACGGAGGCGGATACGGGGCAGATACTCCTCTCGGCGCTCTTTTTGGCCCTCGGCGCGTGGACGAAGAACGAGGGGCTTCCCTTCGCGGCATTCGGCTTCCTCCTGATTGCGGCGCACCTTGCCGCAAGGAAGGATTGGATGAGGATAGAGGCCACGGCCTGCGTACTGGCGGTATTCATCGTGCCGTGGGCGGCGTACAAGGCGAACCTCGCCCTCGGGAGCGAGTTCTCCGGGAGGTTCAACCCCCGGACGTTCCTCGCCAACGCCGGACGCCTCGGCTTCGTCGTCAGGACCATGCTCGGGTACATCTTCCTCCAGACCGGCCTCTTCTCGTTTGCCGGGTGGGCCCTGGCGGCCTCCACGGCGCTCAACTGGCGCGGGCTGCGCTCCAGGGCGCTCCTTGCGCTCTACGCCATGGTGCTCTTCCAGCTCTCGCTCTACGCCTTCGTCTACGTGATAACCCCCTTCGACGTCAACTGGCACGTAAGGACGTCGCTTGACAGGCTCCTTCTGCACGTGATACCTCTTTTCATGTTCATAACGGCGGTCAACATCGGCGCGTTCCTCCGGTCGAAGGGACCGGGGGCCGGAGCGCGCGAACGTTCCTGAAGACCTTGCCGCAGGTCGCAACTGAAAAACTGAAAAAGCCATGGACGGACTTTTTCAGCATCCTGTAAAATAAGCGGGGATGCCGTTGCCTGTTCCGAGGAGGGCCCTTGCCGCCCTTTCCATCGCTGTTCTCCTGTTTACATGCTCCATCCTCTCCGAGCCGCGCGCGGCCTCAGGGGCGGCCGCCTCCTATGGTGCGCGCTCGCTCGCCTCGTGGACCGTCTCCGGCGCGCAGGCGCGCCTTGAAGACGGCGCTCTCGTCCTCGCAGGCGCGCACCCGAGGCTGGTCTCCGACGGCGGCCTGGACGTCCGGCCCTCAGCCTCGATGGCGCGCCTTCGCATCGATACCGTAGCCGGGCAGGCGACGCTCTGGGTGGCGGCCTCGCTCAGGGGCGGGCGCTCGCGGACGTTCTCGAAAAAGTTCTCCACGGAGGCGGGCCCTGGCGAGTACAGGGTCTATACCGGGGACGTGGTGCCGCAAGGCTTTCGCGTCTCCACCGTAGCCGTCGAGTTCCCCGGCCCGGCCCGCGTAAGCTCCATATCCTTCGACGAGCCTTCGTCCTTCGAGGTGCTCGGAGCGTGGTGGGCCGGTTTCTGGGCGCCGGAGCCCATCGGCGGCTTTACGATAAACTCGGTCGCCGGCCCGCGCCTCGGCCCGGTCTCGTTCCTCCCGCTCCTCTACGACATTACCATCGTCCTTGCGGCCGTCATCATGGTCTCGCTCATGGCGCTGGGCAGGAGGCTTACGGCCGGAGCGGCGACAAGCGCCGTCCTCGTCTCCATGCTGGCCGCTTCCTTCCTCTTCACGCTCAGGATGGACTACAACTGGCTCCGGGTGTGGGCGGCCGACGTCTCGAGGACCGCCACCACCGACGAGCGGATAAGATCCCTTTACAGCTCCTACATAAGGGACGCCGGGGGCTTCATCGACTTTACCGGGTTCGTCAAAGAGAGCGTGCCGGCGGGGGCGAGCGTGCGGCCCTTGGAGGCCCCGGAGGAGGCGCTCGCCACGGTGGGCAGGTACTTCATGCTCCCCGTCCTTACCTCAAGGGACGCGCCATACGTCTGGACGTACAACGACCCGGAGGTCGTATACGACGCCGGGCAACGGGCGCTTGAAAAAAGGGGGAAGGTCGTCGCCGCCCCGGTGCTCCCCTACGCGCGGTTCGGGGACAGGGGCGCGCTCTACAGGGTGGCCGGGGGGGCGCGATGACGGGCGTCTACGGGCTCCTGCCCGCCCTCCTCATACCGGCCGTTGCCGGGTATCCCGTGGTGGCGTTCCTGCTGCAAGGGCGGGCCGGGCCGATGGAGACTGCGGCGCTCGGCGCAGGCGTCGGCGCGGGCATACTGGGCGTGGCGATGTTCCTGCTCGGCCTTGCCGGGGTGCCCTTCTCCCTGTGGGTGATAACGCCGGTGGTCTTCATGCCCGCGCTCGCGGCCTGCGTATCGATGTACGCCGGTAAGGGGCGCGCGGTCCCCGGCGCGGGTCCATGCGCAGAGGGCGCAGAGCGCGTACAGGCAGTGCGGCTCGAGGGTTGGCGCCTCTATCTGGCGGTGGCCCTTGGAGGGTGGGTGCTCCTGAAGGCGGGCTTCGTCGTATACGAGGGCCTTACGCGCCCCATGTCCGCGTGGGACACGTGGGCGCACTGGGCCTCGGGCGCCAAGTTCTTCTTCTACAGCAGGGGGCTCGCCCTCGACCCCGCCTCCGGACACTTCTTCGCCTCCGGCTACAGGTTCATAGGCCATCCGCTCCAGGCGCCGATGCTCGAGGTGTGGACGTCTCTCTGGCTCGGCGGCTTCCACGAGGTCTACTCGAAGGCCTTCTCGCCCGTCTACTTCGTCTCGCTTCTCGGGGTCTTCTACCCGGCGGTACGGAGAAACGGGGGGCCTTTCGTCGCCGTGCTCGCCGTCTTCTTCCTGGCGGGCCTGCCGCTGCTGACATACCACGGGGCCGAGGGCTACTCCGATATCGTGCTCGCGTACTACGCTCTCGCCGCAGTAGTATGCCTCTGGAGGTTCATGAAGGAGGGCGGGCGGGGCGCGCTCGCGCTATGCGGTTTTTTCGCCTCCGTCTGCGTCTTCACGAAGAACGAGGGGCTCTTCTTCCTCGGCGCGGTCTTCTTCGTCCTCGTCCTCTTCCTTGCAGTCGAGCGCAGGCAGAGGCTCAGGGAGGCGGCCTTGCTCCTGCTGCCCTTCGCCGTCGTGGCCGCCCCGTGGCTCCTGTTCAAGGCGGCGTACGGCTTCGGCTTCGGCCACGGCAGCCTCGGCTCCTCGCACCTTACGTGGCTGAGCGACCCGAAGCTGGCTGGTGCTCCCGGCTCGCTCCACTGGGAGGTCTTTCCCGTCATCGCCAGGGAGTTCTTCCTCGGGGCGAACTACGGCCTGCTCTTCCCGTTCTTCGCGCTCGCCACGGCGCGCCACCGCAGGGCCGTACTCGCGACGGATGCCAGGTACCTCTACCTGCTGCTCTCTTTCGTGATGGCCTCCTTCGCCTTCGTCTACCTTACCTTCGAGGTGACGGCGGTTACCGAGCTCACCGGGCTGCTCAGGAACACGCTCACCTACGCGCCCCTGATGGTCTTTACGGCCGCCGTGCTCCCGTGGCGCCCCGTTCCCTTTGACACCAAACTCCCTTAATGCTACTCTTTGGTCATTATGCCATTCAGATCAGGTTTCATATCCATAGTCGGGCGCCCGAACGTCGGCAAATCGACTCTCCTCAACGCCATGCTCGGGGAGAAGGTCTCCATCGTCTCGGAAAAGCCCCAGACCACGCGCAACACCATCCGGGGGGTGAAGAACATCGAGGACGGGCAGATAGTCTTCCTCGATACCCCCGGCATACATGAGGGCGGCGGGCTTTTAAACAGGTTCATGGTCAGGGAGGCGCTCGCCTCTCTCAAGGACGTCGACGGTGTGCTCTACATGGTGGAGGCCACCGGGGGGCCGGATGAGGACGACCTGATGATAATCCGCGAGTTGAAGCGCCTCAAGTGCCCGGTCGTGCTCGCCATAAACAAGGTGGACAGGGTGGGGAAACCCTCCATCCTGCCGATTATCGACGCCTACTCGAAGCTCCTGGCATTCCACGGCATAATCCCGGTCTCGGCGCTCAAGGGGCAGGGGGTCAAGGAGGTGGAGGAGGTGCTTTCCGGGCTGCTGCCCGAGGGGCCCCGATACTTCCCCGAGGACATCATCACCGACACCCCGGTAAGGTTCATAGCCGGGGAGCTTGTAAGGGAGAAGGTCTTCCGCTTCACCCACGCGGAGGTGCCGTACTCGGTGGCCGTGGTGGTGGAGAAGTTCGAGGAGAAGAAGGGGGTCATATCCATCTCGGCGGTGATAAACGTGGAGAGGGACTCGCAGAAAGGGATAATAATAGGGAAAAAAGGCGCCATGCTCAAGCGTATAGGCACCTCGGCGCGCATGGACATGGAGAAGCTCCTCTCTTCGAAGGTCTACCTCGAACTGTTCGTGCGGGTGCAGAAGGAGTGGACCCGCAGCCCGGCCTCCCTCAAGGGCTTCGGATATTAGGCGCATAAAGATGAAACCTATAGTAGCGATAGTAGGCCGGCCGAACGTAGGCAAATCCACGCTCTTCAACAGGCTCACGGGCGGCCACAGGGCCATCGTGGCGGACGAGCCGGGGGTGACCAGGGACCTCAACTACGGGGACGTGGAGGACCTCGGGCGCGTCTTCACGCTCGTGGACACCGGGGGCTTCGAGCCCGCCGCCGAGGACGAGATACTCGTTCAGGTCAGGGAGCAGGCGCGCCTTGCCATAGAGGAGGCCGACGTCATCGTATTCCTCCTCGACGGAAGGACGGGCCTTACGCCGCAGGACAGCGAGATAGCCGGGATGCTCCGCAAGGTGGACAAGCCGGTGTTATACGCCGTGAACAAGATCGACGCCCCGGGCCTCGAGGCGCAGGCGTTTGACTTCTACACCCTCGGCGTCGAGCGGGTCTTCCCCGTCTCGGCGGAGCACGGAAAGGGGCTGGCCGACCTTCTGGACGCCGTGGTGGCCAGGCTGCCCCCCGCCGTGGAGGAGGAGACCGGGCAGGGCAGGGTCAAGATAGCGCTCGTCGGCAGGCCGAACGTGGGCAAATCGTCTCTCCTGAACAGGCTCATAGGCAGGCAGAGGTCGATCGTAAGCGGTGTTGCGGGCACCACACGCGACTCCGTGGACTCGCTGTACGAGGCCGATGGCCGCAAGTACCTGTTCATAGATACCGCTGGCATAAGGAAGAAGAACAGGGTGAGCCTTCGCGTGGAGACCTACTGCGTCATGGAGGCCATAAGGTCCATAGAGAGGTGCGATGTGGCCGCCCTCGTCATAGACGGCGAGGACGGGGTGCACGGCCAGGACGAGAGGATAGCCGGGCTCATAGAGGACCGCAAGAGATGTTGTGTTATAATAGTGAACAAATGGGACCTCGTGGAGAAGGACACGCATACGACCAAGCACGCCACCGAGGCCATAAGGAAGAAGCTCCCGTTCATCACGTACGCCCCGGTGCTCTTCACCTCGGCGCTTACGGGCCAGAGGGTGCCCAGGATACTCGAGACCATAGCCGAGGTCTTCGAGAAGAGCCGTGAAAGGGTGCAGACCTCGGTGTTGAACAGGGTCGTCGAGGGCATATACTACAGGCACAGGCCCCCGGTATACAGGGGCAGGGAGATAAAGTTCTACTACGCCACGCAGACCGGGGTAAGCCCCCCGGCCTTCGTCATATTCACCAACTTCCCGGAGGGGATAGCCGACCCTTACAGGAGATACGTGGTAGGCGGGCTCAGGGAGTCGCTCGGGCTGGACACGGTGCCCATAAAGGTCTATTTCAGAAAAAGGCAATAGTCTTTGATGAAAAGGGTTTACTCCGTCATAAGGGACGCCATATGCCTATTCAACGGGAACGGCTGCTTTACGAGCGCGGCCGCCATCTCCTTCTACGCCTTTTTCTCCCTCATCCCCATCATGCTCCTCGTAACAGCCGCCCTCGGTTTCGTGCTCGGCACCCACGAGGGGCTGCTCGATACGGTCATCGACATGGTGAGGCAGTCGCTTCCCTACCTGAGCGACAGGATAGTGGGGGACCTCCGGGGGCTTGCCAGCGAGTGGATGAAGTTCGGGTGGATAAGCGTTGTCGTCCTCATCTCGAGCGCCGAGCTGGTGCTCGAGGCCACGGCCTCCGCCCTCTCGGCCGTCTTCGACTCCGAGCGCAGGTTCAGCTTCATAAGGAGGAAGATAATAAACCTCGGCGTCCTCCTGATCGGCATATTCGCGGCGCTCACCTCCATCTTCATGACCGCCGTTGCCGTGGTCTTCAGGAGGTTCCAGCTCCGGATATTCGGCATAGACCTCGTCTACTACCTCGTCCAGAGCCTCGCCTTCAAGATCATACTGCCGTTCCTGCTGGTCTCGGTCGTCGTTGCCGTGGTCTTCAGGATATTCTCGGGGCCCAACCTGAACTTCAGGTACGCCTTTCTCGGCTCCGTCATCTTCACCGTGCTGTGGGAGGTGGCCAAACAGGTCTTCACATGGTACGTCTCGAACTTCCAGAGCTACAACAGGTTCTACGCCTCGCTCGGCACGCTCATGATACTGCTCATCTGGATGTTCTACTCGGCCAACATATTCCTTTTCAGCGCTTCGGTGGCGAGGGCCGCGTACGCCGCCAGCACCAGGAGCCCCGGGGCCTGCGTCCGGGGGCGTCCCCGGAGCTGACAATAATCATTTAAAAACACGGGTTAAGGCTGTAATCTGGTATAATATTTTTATTGTAAATCGCTTTAATCTATGACAGAATACAGAATACTCCGTGTCCGCCTGCCAGGGGGCACATCCATTCCTCCAAAGGGGTCCAAATGAACCAGTTATACAAGAACATAGCCATGTGGCTGATCATCATAGCCACCGTCGTGCTCATGTTCAATCTCATAAGCTACAAGCAGCCCGTCAACGACAAGGTGATATTCAGCGACTTCATCCAGAAGGTCGAGCAGGGCGAGGTCTCCGAGGTCACCGTACAGGGCAACGACATCTCCGGGAAGTTCAAGGACGGCAAGACATTCAGCACGTTCTCTCCCCAGTACCCCGACCTCATCGGCAAGCTCCGCTCCAGCGGCGTCAGGATAACCGCCGAGCCGGTCGTGGAGACACCCTCGTGGGGTACCATATTCGTCTCGTGGTTCCCCATGATACTTCTCATAGGCGTATGGATATTCTTCATGCGCCAGATGCAGGGCGGCGGGGGCAAGGCCATGAGCTTCGGCAAATCGCGCGCGAAGCTCCTTACCGAGAACCAGCAGAAGGTCACCTTCAAGGACGTGGCCGGCATCGAGGAGGCCAAGGAAGAGGTCGAGGAGATAATCGACTTCCTCAAGGACCCCAAGAAGTTCACCCGCCTCGGGGGGCGCATCCCCAAGGGCGTGCTCCTCGTGGGCGCTCCCGGCACCGGTAAGACGCTGCTCGCCAAGGCCATAGCGGGCGAGGCCGGGGTGCCGTTCTTCTCGATATCCGGCAGCGACTTCGTCGAGATGTTCGTGGGCGTGGGCGCGTCCCGCGTGCGCGACCTCTTCGTGCAGGGCAAGAAGAACGCCCCGTGCATAATATTCATAGACGAGATAGACGCCGTGGGAAGGCACAGGGGCGCGGGCCTCGGCGGCGGCCACGACGAGAGGGAGCAGACATTGAACCAGCTCCTCGTCGAGATGGACGGCTTCGAGAGCAACGAGGGCGTCATCATCGTCGCCGCCACCAACCGTCCGGACGTGCTCGACCCGGCCCTCTTGAGGCCCGGCAGGTTCGACCGCAACGTCGTGGTGCCCAAGCCCGACCTGAACGGCAGGGCCTCCATACTCAAGGTGCATACCTCGAAGACCCCGATGTCGCCGGACGTCGACCTCGACGTGGTGGCGCGCGGCACGCCCGGTTTCTCCGGCGCCGACCTCTCCAACCTCGTCAACGAGGCCGCCCTTCTGGCCGCACGCAGGGGCAAGGACAAGATAGAGAAGATAGAGTTCGACGACGCCAAGGACAAGCTCCTGATGGGCAGCGAGCGCCGCTCGATGATAATAAACGAGGCGGAGAAGAAGAACACCGCCTACCACGAGGCGGGCCATACGCTCGTGGCGCGCCTTATACCCGGCACGGACCCCATACACAAGGTCTCCATCATACCGAGGGGCATGGCGCTGGGTCTCACTCAGCAGCTTCCGATAGACGAGAGGCACACGTACAACAAGGATTACCTCCTGAACAACATATCCGTGCTCATGGGCGGGCGCGCCGCCGAGGAGATAATCCTCAACCATACGACCACCGGCGCTGGCAACGACATAGAGCGCGCCACCGAGATAGCCCGCAAGATGGTCTGCGAGTGGGGCATGAGCGAGAAGCTCGGGCCGCTGACCTTCGGCAAGAAGGAAGAGCACATATTCCTCGGCAAGGAGATGGCGCAGAGGCGGGACTTCAGCGAGGAGACCGCCCTCGAGATAGACTCCGAGATAAAGAGGATCGTCATGGAGAACTATCACAGGGCGAAAAGCCTCCTCGAGTCGCGCAAGGACGCCCTGCACAGGGTGGCGCAGGCCCTCCTTGAAAAAGAGGTGCTCGACGCCGCCGAGATAGACGCCCTCATCTTCGCGGACGGCTCCTCCGGCGGGGCCGCGCCGTCGGCGCCCGCGGCAAAGGTGAAGGCCGAGGAGCCCGCGGCGCCCGAGAAGGCCGTAAAGGCCGAAAAACCCTCGAAGGCCGACAAGCACAAACCCTTCAAGCCGGACACGGGCCGCCTCGGGGTGGTCACAGACTGAGCCGGGCCACCCGCCCCCGGGGCAGGTTGGGGGGCACCCGGGCAGGTAGAGGGGGCGTGGCAGTTGCCGGGGGGGCGGGCGACAGCGTGGCGGCATGGCAGTTGGGGCGGGCCGGGCAAGTTGAGGCGGCGGGGCAGTTGGGACAGTTGGGGCAGTTGGGGCGGGCCGGGGCCGGGTGGGGCATAGGGGTGTTGGCTCCGTGGGGTCGTGGTTGATGGGCGGTCGCGTCTTCTTGTATCCTCCGGATGCCGGTTTTTTTTA
Source organism: Thermodesulfobacteriota bacterium (assembly GCA_046757705.1). Classification (GTDB taxonomy): domain Bacteria; phylum Desulfobacterota; class GWC2-55-46; order GWC2-55-46; family GWC2-55-46; genus JBHHYT01. Next base: position 41,158 of record JBHHYT010000002.1, on the reverse strand, counting down.
TGCCCGTTTCATGATTTGAACCTGAACCCTTTCCGGGTTTATCAAAGAGAGCCGTGCCTCTTCCGGGGCCCGGCTTATCCCTTTATAGGGCGGAGACTTTTTTGAGGTTACCCGTCAGATGTCTTGAGATAACTTCGATAGACTGTTCACATTCCGAGATGGAGCGGATAGGGGTGGACCCTGTCGGCATCCGCATCATGGCCCCCAAGCACCTTCACTTCAATATCAAGGTCGAGGGCCTCACACCCGCCCAGGCGAACGTCATCAAGCAGGACATGCTCTCCATCGGGGGCGAGGCGGCCGTGGCGCGCGGGACGGCCTCATGCTCCGTGGACAGGAGCGACGCCATACTCTCGGGCACGCTCAGGCAGTTCACCGACCTCTTCGGAAAGCTCAGGTACCAGTCCTTCGGCCTGCCGGCGGTATCCGCGCTCGTGGAGCGGGCCATCGAAAATTCGCTCCGCGAAAGACACACCATTGCCGCCCCCGGCGGCCGGGAGTGGTCCCTCGGGGGGCGCACCCTCATAATGGGGATATTGAACGTCACGCCGGATTCATTCTCCGACGGGGGCAGATTCCTCGATGCGGGCGCGGCGGTGGCGAGGGCGCGCCAGATGGCCGAAGAGGGCGCGGACTGGATAGACGTCGGCGGCGAATCGACGCGCCCCGGCGCGGGGCCGGTCGGCGTGGAGGAGGAGCTTCAAAGGGTTGTGCCCGTGGTGGAGGCGCTCGCCGGACAAGGCCTTGCCGTATCCGTGGACACGAGCAAGGCGGCCGTGGCCGAGGCGGCGCTCAAGGCCGGGGCGGCGATAATAAACGACGTGACCGCGCTTGCCGACCCGGAGATGGCCGGGGTCTGCGCCGGCTTCAAGGCCCCCGTGGTGCTCATGCACAAGAGGGGCGAGCCCGGCAAGATGCAGGAGGATACGGTCTACGGCGACCTCTTGAGCGAGGTCTACGGCTACCTCGCCGAAAGGGTGGAGTACGCGGTCTCATCCGGGATAGGCAGGGACAAGATCATCATCGACCCGGGGCTCGGCTTCGGCAAGTCGAGGGAAGGGAACATGGAGCTCGTAAGGAGGCTCACCGAGTTCCGCTCACTCGGCCTTCCCATACTCATAGGGGCTTCACGCAAATCATTCACCGGCCACGGCGGGGACGTACCCGGCCACAGGCTGCCCGGCACGCTCGCCGTCTCGGCCATAGCCGTGCTCAACGGGGCCTCGGTCCTGCGCGCGCACGACATCAGGGAGGCCCGCGCGGCCGCCGGTATGGCCGAGGCGATAAGGGATTCCGGGCGCAAGGCGCCAGCCGGCGCGGACAACGGAGCGTAGACCCAGATGCTTGAGAACCTTTTTTCCATAGGCACCCTTGTAACGGTGCTCGATATACTCCTCGTGGCTTCCCTCCTCTACTGGTTCATGCTCATGTTCAAGGGCACGCGCGCGGAGAGGATGATCTGGGGCATCGCCATCATAATCGTGATGTACTTCGTCTCCCAGAGGGTTGAGCTGCTGACGCTCCACTGGATACTCAGCAACTTCCTCGGCTCCATAGCCATATTCATCATCGTCGTCTTCCAGCAGGACATAAGGAAGGCGCTCGTGCACATGGGCAAGCCCTTCAGCTCGAGGGACATGGCGGGCTCGCGCAGCGTGCTCGAGGAGATAACCCGTGCCGTTGCCTCCATGGCGAAGACGCACACCGGTTGCATCATCGTCATCGAGCGCGGCATAGACCTCGCGGACTTTCTGGAGGTCGGCATAGAGCTGGACGCGCGCCTGTCAAAAGAGCTGCTCCTCGCGATATTCAACCCCGCCGCCCCCATGCACGACGGGGCCGTTCTGGTAAGCGGCTCGAAGGTCGCAAAGGCGGGCTGCATTCTGCCGCTTACGGAAAAGGAGCTTACCAAGTCGATGGGCACGAGGCACAGGGCGGCCATCGGCCTTGCGGAGGAGACGGACGCTGCCATCATAGTGGTCTCGGAACAGACCGGGGAGATAACCCTGGTGGTGGAGGACGGCCTTTACGTGGGGCTCGATACGGAAAGGCTTCTCAATGACCTCAGGAAGCTCTTCGCGTACAAGGGGTACCCGCGCAAGGCGGTATTCCCCAGGAAGGCGGGCGCGTGAAGAAGTTCTTCTCGACAAACCTGAGGCTCAAGTTGCTTGCCGTGGCCTTCGCCGCGGGGTTGTGGTTCTTCGTTGCCGGGCAGAGCAAGACGGAGGTCGGCTTCCTCGTGCCCATCGGCTACAAGGGCATGCCCAAGGACCTCGTCATAAGCAGCACGCCGCCGGACGAGGTGGAGGTGCGGGTCGTGGGCCCGAAGCTGTTCATAAACAATCTTTCGTCCTCCCAGATAATAGCGGAGCTCGACCTCAGCGGAGCGGTCGAAGGGGTGAACACATACAGGTTCAAGCCTTCCGACGTCACCACCCCCATGGGCGTGGAGGTGCTGAGGCTCCGTCCGGAATCCATCGACGTCCGCATGGCCAGGATCGAGACCAGGACCCTGCAGGTCAAGCCCCGGATAACGGGAAAACCGAAAGACGGCTTCGAAATCGCCGATATAATAGTATCGCCGCGCACCGTGGACGTCACGAGCCTGAATAAAAGGATATTGAAGCTCAAGACCATCCGCACCGCGCCGGTCGACGCGAGCGGGCTCGACCACTCCGTGAGCACCATGGTCGGGCTGGAGATACCTTCGAAGTACGAGTTCAGGTCCGTCAGCGCGGAGAAGGTTGACGTCAAGCTGGTTATTTTGAAAAAAGAGAGGTAACTTCGCCATGAAGACCAAAAAGAGGCTTTTCGGCACCGACGGCGTAAGGGGGGTGGCGAACATGGACCCCATGACCTCCGAGATGGCCCTCCAGCTCGGAAGGGCCATCGCGTTCGTATTCAAGAAAGAGGAGAGGCGCCACAGGATAGTGGTCGGCAAGGACACGCGCCTGTCCGGATACATGATCGAGAGCGCCATGGTGGCGGGCATATGCTCCATGGGGGTGGACGCCGTCATCGTCGGCCCGCTGCCCACCCCCGGCATAGCCTTCGTCACCCAGAGCATGAGGGCGGACGCCGGGGTCGTGATATCCGCCTCCCACAACCCGTATCAGGACAACGGCATAAAGTTCTTCTCGCGCGATGGGCTGAAGCTGCCCGACGAGATGGAACTCAGGATAGAGAGTTTCATCCTCGACAACCACGACCCGAGCCACCGGCCCACGGCAAGGGAGGTCGGCAAGGCGTTCCGGGTCGACGACGCGATCGGCAGGTACGTGGTCTTTGCCAAGAGCACGTTCCCGAAGGAGCTCTCCCTTGAAGGCATGAAGATAGCCCTCGACTGCGCCAACGGCGCGGCCTACAAGGTCGCCCCGGTGGTCTTCTCGGAGCTCGGGGCGGAGGTGATACCGATAGCGGTCGAGCCCAACGGCGAGAACATTAACCACGAATGCGGGGCGCTCTACCCGGACAAGGTGGCGGCGCTGGTCAGGGAGACGGGCGCGGACGTGGGCTTCGCCCTCGACGGCGACGGCGACAGGTGCGTGGTCGTCGATGACAAGGGCAACGTCCTTGACGGGGACTTCATACTCGCTCTCAACGCCGTGTCCATGCTCCGCGAAGGCGCGCTCAAGAAGAGGACGCTCGTAGCTACTGTCATGAGCAACTCCGGGCTCGAGGAGGCGATAGAGGCCGCCGGGGGGCGCGTGGTAAGGACGCAGGTAGGCGACAGGTACGTCGTCGAGGAGATGCTCAGAGAGGGTTACAACCTCGGCGGGGAGCAGTCGGGCCACGTCGTGTTCTTCGACCATACCACCACCGGGGACGGCGTGATAACGGCGCTTCAGGTATTGAAGAGGATGGTCCAGGACGGCAAGAGGCTCTCCGAGTACTCGGGCATAATGAAGACCTACCCCCAGATACTCCTCAACGTGAAGGTAAGGGAGAAGAAGGACCTTACGAAGCTGCCCGCCGTGGCAAAGGCGCTCAAGGGTATAGAGGAGAAGCTCGGGAAAAAGGGTAGAGTCTTCATCAGGTACTCCGGCACGGAGCCGCTTGCGCGCGTCACCATAGAGGGCGAGCGCAAGGACGAGATAACCGTCATGGCCAACAAGCTTGCGGACCTGCTTGGAAAAGAGATCGGCTGAAAAAATCTTTTTCCTGATCTCTTTGTTGGGGTAAAAATAAGAATGCTCACATATCGGCATATATGCTGCGCTTATTATTTTCACCCTGCCTCGACCTCAGAAAAAATATCTGATTTTTATGGACACCCTTTAGTATCGGTTTGCATGGAATCATCCTACGCGGAAGGAGCAATTCGAGATGGCGAGACTTTCAGTCAACGTTGACCACGTGGCCACGGTAAGGCAGGCGCGGCTCTCCAGCGAGCCCGACCCGGTTACGGCGGCCTTGAACGCGGAGCTTGCGGGCGCGGACGGCATCACCATACACCTCAGGGAAGACCGCAGGCACATTCAGGACAGGGACCTGCGCATAATGAGGCAGACCGTCAAGACGTGCCTGAACCTGGAGATGGCGGCCATCCGGGAGATGTTCGAGATAGCCCTTGAGGTGAAGCCCGACATGGTCACGCTCGTGCCGGAGAAGAGGCAGGAGCTTACCACCGAGGGCGGGCTCGACGTAAGAGCGCAGATGGAGCACCTGAAGAAGTTCGTCGGGGGGCTGCGGGACGCGAAGATACCGGTCAACCTCTTCATAGACCCTTCCCCGGAGGCGGTGAAGTCCGCTCACAGGATAGGCTCCGACGGCGTGGAGATACACACCGGCAGGTACGCCGACGCGAAGGGGCCCAGGGACAGGGAGGCGGAGCTGAAGAGGGTCGTCGATTCGGTCCTGCTCGCCAGGAGGCTCGGCATGAGGACGCACGCGGGCCACGGGCTCGACTACCGCAACGTCCGCCCGCTCGCCGCACTCAAGGAGATAGACGAGTTCGCCATCGGCTTCAGCATCATCGCGCGGAGCATCCATACGGGCGTGGCCGAGGCGGTGCGCGAGATGAAGAGGCTGGTGGGCTGAGGCCGGTCCTTCGGCCGATACGTAGCAGAGGCCTCCGGCGAGCAGGGGCGATCTTTGAAGCCCGGAGGCGGTGACTGAAAAAATGGTATACGGTATAGGCATAGACATGGTGGACGTACCGAGGTTCCGCGCCGCCATGGACCGCTGGGGGGCGCGGCTCTGCGCGAGGCTCTTTACGCCCGGCGAGCTCGAGTACTGCATGCGCCAGAGGCGCCCGGAGAGGCATCTGGCCGCGCGCTTCGCGGCGAAGGTCTCTCTTTTCAAGGCGCTCGGAAGGACGCTCGGGTTCACCGAGGTCGAGGTCATCCGTGGCCGTGACGGGAGGCCCGCCTTCAAGGCCGCCGGTATCAAGGATTCCATGAGGCTGAGCCTTTCGATCTCCCATGACGGGGCGCTCTCCGTGGCACAGACGATAGTGGAGGAGGTGTGATGAAGATATCGGACGCGAAGACCATACGCTCTATCGACTCCCGCGCCATGAGGCTCTTCGGCATACGCGGCTTGCAGCTCATGGAGAACGCGGGCAAGGGCGTGGCCGACGTGGTCTCCGGCGCGCTTGCCTCGTCCGGTTGTCCGCGCGGGCGGGTCTCGATAATAGCCGGAAAGGGCAACAACGGAGGGGACGGCTACGTCGCCGCGCGCCACCTGGCCAACTCCGGCGCAAGGGTAGCAGTCTATTCGCTGGCCCCCCAGGACGCCCTCAAGGGCGACGCCGCCACAAACGCCGCCGTCTGGCGCAAGATGGGCGGGCAGACCGTAACGCTCCTTACCCGCAGGGACCTGAAGAGGCACGAGGCCGACCTCAGGCACTCCTGCGTCGTCGTTGACGCCGTCTTCGGCACCGGCCTCTCGTGCCCGGTAAAGGGCATCTTCCGGGCAGTGATAGAGCTTATGAACGGGCTCGGCAGGACGGTCGTCTCCGTCGACGTGCCTTCGGGCATCGACGCCACCACCGGGGCGGTCCTCGGCTGCGCCGTCAGGGCCGACGTCACCGCCACCATGGCCATCTCCAAGACGGGGCTCTGCCAGTACCCCGGCGTCGATTACGCCGGACGTGTGGATGTCGTGGACATAGGCGTGCCCCGCGCTCTCGTCGAGGATGGGTCGATAAGGTGGAACCTTATCGACGCGGAGATGCTCGGGGGGATACTGGCCTCCCGCCGGGGCGACTCCCACAAGGGCACCTACGGGCACCTCGCCGTGGTGGCGGGCTCTCCGGGAAAGACCGGCGCGGCGTACATGGCCGCCATGGGCGCGATGAGGACGGGCGCCGGGCTTGTTACCGTCGGCGTGCCCCGGGGGCTCAATCCGGTCATGGAGGTGAAGACCACCGAGGCCATGACTGTCGCCCTGCCCGAGACCGCCGAGGGCTGCCTCGGCCAGGTCTCATACGCCGGGGTAAAGGCGCTCATGGACGGCAAAACGGCCCTCGTCTTCGGCCCCGGCCTCGGGGCAACGGAAGATGTATTCAGGCTGCTCGAAGAGGTCGTAAGGAATGTGGCCGCGCCGATGGTCATCGACGCGGACGGGCTCAACTGCCTCGCCGGGAGGGTCGGGATATTGAAGAAGGCGAAGGCGCCGGTGGTGCTCACCCCGCACCCCGGGGAGATGGCCCGCCTTCTGAAAACGACCGCCGCCGCGGTTCAGGCCGACAGGATGGCGGCCGCCGGGGAGCTTTCGAAGAGGTCGAGCGCTGTCGTCGTGCTCAAGGGCGCGGCCACTGTCGTGGCCTCCCCCGGCGGGCAGATATACATAAACCCCACTGGCAGCGCCTCTCTCGCCACCGCCGGGACGGGCGACGTGCTTGCTGGCATGATAGGCGCCCTTCTCTGCGGCGGGCACGGCCCCGCCGAGGCGGCGGTGGCGGCGGTCTACGCCCACGGGCTTGCGGCCGACCGGGTGAGGGAAGCCAACGGGGGGGAGGCGGGCATGATAGCGACCGACCTGCTGGGGGTGATACCGGGAGTCATAAACTCCCTCTCGCGGCAAGGGCCGTGAGCGAGGCGGCAGTCCACACGACCGCCGGGCCGGAGGAGACCGAAGGGCTCGGGGCGGAGTTTGCCGCCGGGCTTGCCGGGGGCTCGTGCGTGGGGCTCATCGGGGACCTCGGCGCGGGAAAGACCCGCTTCGTAAGGGGCATGGCGCGCGGTCTCGGCTCCAGGGGGTTCGTCAAGAGCCCGAGCTTCACCATAATAAACATCTACGAGAAGGGCAGGCTGCCACTCTACCACATAGACCTGTACAGAATAGGTCGCGTCGAGGAATTTTATGAGGTGGGACTTGAAGAATTTATTTACGGAAAGGGCATTTCTGTAATAGAATGGGCGGATAAGCTGCCCTCCCTCCTGAGGGAGTGCACGCATATCGTAAGGTTCTCCTACGGGACCGGTGAGAACGAAAGGACCATAGTCATCGAGGGGCGCTAAGCCCGGGCAGACGCTAAGGTACTGGAAAAACAGAGGAAAGCGGGGGTGTGATGAGAGAATTTGACGTTGTGGTGATAGGCGGCGGCCCCGGAGGCTATGTTGCCGCCATAAGGGGCGCGCAGCTTGGGGGCAGTGTTGCGCTCATCGAAAAGATGAAGCTCGGCGGCACCTGTCTCAACAGGGGATGCATACCCACCAAGGCGCTATATTATTCAGCCGGGGCGCTCACCGGAGCGCGCCACGCGGCGGACTTCGGGGTCGACGTCGGGGAGGTGCAGTTCAACCTCGGAAGGGCCATAGACAGGAAAGAGCGGGTCGTGGAGAAGCTCGTGGGCGGTGTGGCCCAGCTCCTCAAGGGCAACAAGGTCGAGGTCATAAACGGCACGGGCACGCTCGAAGCGCCGGGCAGGCTCAGGGTATCGAACGGCGAGGAGACCGAGGAGATAGGGGCGAAGTCCATAATCATAGCCACCGGAAGCGAGCCCGCGATGATACCGGCCTTCGGGATAGATAAAGAGAACGTCCTTACCACCACCGAGATGCTCAATCTCCGCAAGGTGCCAGAAAGCCTCATGGTAATAGGCGGGGGAGTGAACGGGTGCGAGTTCGCCACACTCTTCTCCACCTTCGGAAGCCGCGTGATGATAGTCGAGATGCTCCCCACGATACTCGCCACCGAGGACAGGGCCGTCTCCCGCGTGGTACTCAAAGGGTTCAAGGACCGCGGGGTGAGCGTGCTTACGGACGTGGCCGTCTCCGGGCTTAAGGTAGAGAACGGCAGGGTCAAGACCACGCTCAAGGACGGCAGGGAGTTCATAACCGAGAAGGTGCTCGTATCCATCGGCAGGAGCCTCAATTCCGCGGGCCTCGGCCTCGATGCCGTAGGCGTGAAGACCACGGAGCGGGGCGCCATCGAGGTCGACGAGAGGATGGAGACGAACGTAAGGGGCATATACGCGGTAGGCGACGTTACGGGCAAGATACTGCTCGCGCACGTCGCCAGCACGCAGGGGATAGTGGCGGTGACGAACGCGCTCGGCAGGCAGGCGCAGATGGACTACACGGTCGTGCCTGGCGGCATATTCACCGACCCGGAGATAGCGAGCGTGGGGCTGCGCGAGAAGGACGCCGCGGACAAGGGCATCGATGTCTCCGTAGGCAGGTTCCCGTACGCCGCCAGCGGCAAGGCGATGGGCATGGGCGAGACCGGCGGCTTCGTGCAGATAATAGCCGACCCCGGAACGGACAGGGTGCTCGGCTGCTCCATAGTGGGAGCCCACGCAACCGACATGATAGGCGAGGTGGCCCTTGCCATGAAGACCGGGGCCACGGTAAAGGATATCGCCGGGACCATACACGCGCACCCCACTCTGCCGGAGATCGTCATGGAGGCCGCCGAGGACGCGCACGGCATGGCGGTGCACAAGATAGGCAGGAGAAGGTAGGGACAATCGCGTTGTGAGGCAAAGGAGCGGCTGAAGGGTCTGTTCTTCGAGTATGTCTCAATGAGCAAAAACTGGCGCTTGACGCGGTCGGAATAAACAGGAAAAAGCTGTAGGCCCGTTTGTTATCTGCGAACGGGCGGGAGCGGTTATGTCGCTTATAGTCCAGAAGTACGGCGGGACCTCGGTCGGCAACATCGAGAGGATAAAGAACGTAGCCCGCAGGGTGGCGTTGGCGCATGATGCGGGCAACCGGGTCGTGGTCGTCCTCTCGGCCATGTCCGGGGAGACCAGCAGGCTCGTGGGCCTTGCAAACGAGGCGAACGAGTTCCCCATAGGCAGGGAGTACGATGTGGTCGTCTCCACGGGCGAGCAGGTCACCATAGGGCTGCTCGCCCTGCACCTCCAGTCGCTCGGCTACAGGGCCCGGAGCTTTCTCGGCCATCAGGTGCCGATAGTGACCGACTCCCTGCACGGTTGTGCCCGCATAGAGTCCATCGGGGACGGGCGCATCATGGAGGCGCTCGCCACGGGGCACATAGCCGTCGTGGCGGGCTTTCAGGGCGTGGACGCCAGGGGTGACATCACCACGCTCGGGCGCGGCGGCTCGGACACCACGGCCGTGGCCCTGGCCGCGGCGCTCAAGGCCGACCTCTGCGAGATATATACCGACGTCGAGGGGATATACACCACCGACCCCGGCATCTGCCAGAACGCGCGCAAGCTTGAGAAGATATCTTACGACGAGATGCTTGAGATGGCGAGCCTCGGGGCCAGGGTGCTCCAGACGCGCTCGGTCGAGTTCGCAAAAAAATATGAGGTACCCGTGATGGTAAGGTCGTCTTTTAACGACGCCGATGGCACGCTCGTCTGCAAGGAGGATGAAGATATGGAAAAGGTGGTTGTCTCCGGCATTACGTACAACAAGGGCGAGGCGAAGATATCCGTGCTGCGGGTGCCGGACAGGCCGGGCATAGCCGCGCGCCTCTTCCGGCCGCTTACGGAGAACGGCATAAACGTCGACATGATAGTGCAGAACATAAGCCACGACTCGTTCACCGACCTTACCTTCACCGTCTCGAAGGACGACTACAAGAGGGCCCTGAAGCTCGTCAAGGAGATGGCGGCCTCGGAGATAGAGGCGAGCGAAGTCGTCGGGGACCCGAACATCGCCAAGGTCTCTATAGTCGGCGCGGGCATGAAGAGCCACGCGGGCATCGCCTCGCAGACCTTCGAGTCTCTGGCCAGGGAGGGCATAAACATACAGATGATATCGACCTCCGAGATAAAGATATCCTGCGTGGTGGACGTCAAATACACGGAGCTTGCCGTAAGGGTGCTCCACGACGCCTTCGACCTGGGCAAGGTGGAGGTCTCGGAGGAGACGGGGGCTTAGCCGTCCAGAGCGTTATGACCTCGCGGGCCTGTGTCGCTCCTCGGCCTGCTTTGTTCCAACGCTCTGCAATTGGGGTGGTTGCCCGGCCCGTCATTGCGGCGTGGCGGACTTTACGGCGCTCTTTGGCCGCATGAAGGATCTGGAAAAACAATGAAGGTAAAACTCTACGATACAACCTTGAGGGACGGCACTCAGGCCGAGGACATCTCCTTTTCCGTCGAGGACAAGGTAAGGATAGCCTCGAGGCTCGACGAGCTCGGCATCCACTACATCGAGGGCGGATGGCCGGGGAGCAACCCGCGCGACATAGAGTTCTTCAAGGCGATGGCCGCGCGCAGGCTCTCCACCGCCTCGCTCGTCAGCTTCGGCTCCACGCGCAGGGCGGGCATAAAGGCGAAGGACGATAAGAACCTGCGGGCCCTGCTCGCCTCGAAGTCCCCGGCGGTCACGGTGTTCGGCAAGTCGTGGAAGTTTCACGTCACCAGGGCCCTGAGGGTCTCGCTCAATGAGAACCTCGATATGATATTCGACTCGATAAGCTACCTCAAGAAGAGGGCCGGTGAGGTCTTCTATGACGCGGAGCACTTCTTCGACGGGTACAGGGATGACCCGGCGTACGCCGTCAAGACCATCACCGCGGCGGTGCAAGCCGGCGCCGACTATATCGTGCTCTGCGACACCAACGGGGGCACGCTCCCGTTCGAGGTGGAAGAGGTCGTGGAGGCCCTGCGCGGCGTGGTCTCCGTACCGCTCGGCATCCACGCGCACAACGACTCGGAGTCCGCCGTTGCCAATACGCTCGTGGCGGTAAGGGCGGGCGCGACCATGGTTCAAGGCACGATAAACGGCTTCGGGGAGAGGTGCGGTAACGCCAACCTGTGCTCGATCATCCCGGCCCTGAAGCTGAAGATGGGCGTGGACTGCATCAGCGCCGAGCGGCTTGCCAGGCTCCGGGAGACGGCGCGTTTTCTCTACGAGATGGCCAACCTCCCGCACCAGAAACACCAGCCGTACGTCGGGGAGAGCGCGTTCGCCCACAAGGGAGGCATCCACGTCAGCGCGGTCGTGAAGAACCCGTCTACCTACGAGCACATCAGGCCACAGCTCGTAGGCAACCGCCAGAGGGTGCTCGTCTCCGACCTCTCCGGCAGGTCCAACATCGTTTACAAGGCCGCGGAGTACGGCGTGGACATCGAGAGCGCGTCCCCGGTCGTAAAGGAGATGCTCGAGAGGCTCAAGGAGCTCGAGCATCAGGGATTCCAGTTCGAGGGCGCGGAGGCGTCCTTCGAGCTGCTCGTCCAGAAGGCGCTGAAGAAGAAGCAGAGGTACTTCAAGCTCCTCGACTTCCGCGTAATCGACGAGAAGAGGAGCGAGGACGAGGCCCCGCACTCCGAGGCGACCATCATGCTCGAGGTCGGGGGGGTCGTGGAGCACACGGCCGCCGAGGGCAACGGCCCGGTCAACGCACTCGACGCGGCCCTCAGGAAGGCGCTCGAGAGGTTCTACCCCTCGATCGGCGACGTAAGGCTCCTTGACTTCAAGGTGCGCGTGCTCGCCGGCATGCAGGGCACCGCCGCCAAGGTGCGCGTGCTCGTGGAATCGGGCGACGGCACCGGCAGGTGGGGCACCGTCGGGGTCTCCGACAACGTCATCGAGGCGAGCTGGCAGGCCCTCGTGGACAGCCTCGAATACAAGCTCTACAAGGACAGCAGGAAGAAGCCACGCAGGAAAACCCGCACCACTTAGGGGGCAGATGAGAAGAGATACGAGATACGGGGCGTTCCTCGCGCTCGCCGCGCTCTTTTTCTGTTTTTTCATGCTCTCGCGGGCCGCCGCGCCGCCCGGGGCCGGGCCCGCGCACGCGGCCCCGTCCGCCCCGCCCACCTCAACAGGCATTGAGGGTATCATACCCGGCTTCCCGGTCGACATAAACATGGCGCAGATCGAGGACCTCAAGATATTGCCCGGCATAGGGGACGCCATCGCAGGCAGGATACTCGAAAAAAGACGCGAAATCGGAGGCTTTACCTCGGTCGAGCAATTGACAGAGGTAAGATGGGTTGGTAAAGTCAAGTTAGACAGGATCCGCAGCCTCGTGACCGTGAACTGAGCCGCACGCATTCCACACACGCATTCCATGGATGGATTGCCGAATTGCGAGACTTGAGGGTCGAGCGATCTTTGAGAACCGGACGGGTTCGCTTCGGCCGGTTCGTTGCTGAAGTTGCCATGTACGGCTTTTTTCAGCATCCTGTTAGACATTCAAGACATCCCGGACGGCGCACCAGCCCGAAGGCGGCGGATATTTCAAATCTTTTCCGTGGCCGCGGTGCGGGGTTCCGCCCGGCGACCGCGATGGAGGTCCCATTATGCCGGAAGACCTGCTCTCCGACCTCAAGGAGAAGGAAGATGAGCTGGAGACCCTCCTCGAGGGGGCGCGCCTGAAGGCCGCGGCCATAAAGGAGGAGGCGCTCGAAAAGGCCCGCAAGCTCAAGGAGGCGAAGGCGACGGAGCTCGATGAGGAGCTTGCCGCCATGGCGGTCGAGCGGGACGCCGCCATAAAGGAAGAGGTCGAGAGGATAGAGCGCGAGGGGGCCTCCGCGCTCGCGGAGCTCAGGTCCGTGTGCGAAAAGAATATCGACAGGGCCGTGGAAGAGGTCTTGAACTTCGTGATCGGCCATGACGGGGAGGCGCCGTGATAGTAGAGATGGCCAAGGTCCAGATTATCGGCCCAAGGGCGCACCTCGACGAGTGCGTCAAGGTGCTGCACGCCGCCGCGGTGGTGCACATAGAGACCGTGCCCGCCCCCCCCGCCGACACCTCGGGCGCGGAGCCCTTCCTTACCAGGCTCCCCATGGAGAAGGAGAAGCTCGTGGAGAGGGAGAAGCTCGTGAAGGCCTCTGAGAGGATGAGGAACTTCATCTCGCTGCTCTCCCCGCCGTTGTCGTACAAGAGGGTAAGTGTCTCCGGGGCAGATATCGCGCGTCTGCTCGACGAGGCCGCGCCCGTTGAGAAGAAGGTCAGGGAGCTTTGCGCCCGCAGAGAGAAGCTCCTCGACGAGCTCTCCACCGTAAACAAATACGAAAAGCTGCTGCGGGGCTTCGCCCCGATGGTCTCGCGCCTGGGCGGCCTCAAGAACCTCGACATAATGGGCCTCACCGTGGAGAAGACGCGCCAGGACGTGGTAAAGCTCCTCGAGGGCGAGGTGGCGAAGATTACCGCCGGCAGCTACAGGATATACGTAAAGCCGCTCGACGAGTCCACCTCCGGCATCGTGCTCGCCTATCCGAGGCAGTTCGATATCGCGATAAGGAACCTGCTTGCAGGAAAGGCGATAAGCGAGGTGAGGCTCCCGGAAGAGTACGAGGAGATGACGCTGTTCTCCGCGCTCAGGCGGATGCAGAAGAAAAAAGGGGACCTGCCGGGGCTCGTAAGGGACACCGAGACGGAGATGGAGGGCGTCTCCCGCCTCTGGTACGGCACTCTCGTGGGCCTCAAGGAGGCCATAGACGACGCGGTCGACGAGATAGGCGTGCTCGACTACGCGGGCCAGACTCGCTTCGCCTTCATCATAGAGGGCTGGGTGCCCGCCGCGAAGCTCCCGTTCCTGCGTGGAAGGTTCACTGCCCTCTTCAAAGACAGGGTGCTCGTAAGGGAGCTGGAGTTCGGGGAGCAGGAGCGCGGACGCATCCCCGTGCACATAAAGAACCCCTGGTTCATAAGGCCGTTCGAGGTCTTCCTCGGCGCGCTGCCCGCGCCGGTCTACGGCACGGTGGACCCGACGATGTACGTGGCGTTCTTCTTCCCGGCCTTCTGGGGGTTCATCGTGGGAGACGTGGGCTACGGGGGAATACTGCTCGCGGTAAGCCTTATCCTGCGCCGCAGGTTGAGGCACAGGCAGGTCTTCCGCGACATCCTCACCGTGCTCGCCATATCCAGCGCCTCCGCCATATTCTTCGGTCTCCTCTACGGCGAGCTCTTCGGCGACCTCGGAGAAAGGCTCGGCATACTCCACCCCATACTCTTCGAGAGGGCGGAGGCGATAAAGCCGCTGGCGATAATCTCGCTCGGCATAGGCATGGCCCACATCCTTCTGGGGGTCGCCATAGGCGCCGTGAACCGGTTCTACGGGGGCAGGATGCGCGAGGCGGTGGCCAAGGCGGCGTACTTCGTGCTCATCGCCTCCTTCATCGTCATTATCTGCGTCATCTTCGGGTACCTGCCGAGGAAGTTCCTTACGCCGGGTGCCGCCGCGCTCATCGCGTCGTTCATCACCCTTACAGTCATGGAGGGCATACTCGGCCCGCTCGAGTTCGTAAAGGCCATAGGCAACATCGTCTCTTACCTTCGTATCATGGCCGTGGGCATGGCCTCGGTCGTCATGGCGCTCGTCGCCAACAGGATAGGGGGGCTCTCGGATAACATGGTCATAGGCATAATAGCGGCCGGGTCGATACACACGCTGAACCTGGCCCTGAGCGTCTTGAGCCCGTCGATACAGTCGATGAGGCTCCAGTACGTGGAGTTTTTCAGCAAGTTCTACGAAGGCGGCGGAAGGAAGTACCAGCCCTTCAGAAAGAGGTAGCGGCCTGCGGGCCTAAATCATGAATCAGTCTCAGGAGGTGGGTATGGAAAAGGCGATAATAGCGCTCGCGGCGGCGCTGGCGGTGGGCATCCCGGCGCTCGCTACGGCGTGGGCGCAGAGCAGGATAGGGGCCGCCGGCAGCGGGGCGCTCGCCGAGAAGCCGGAGCTTTCGGGCATCGTGATAATTCTCGTCGCAATCCCGGAGACGATGGTGCTCCTCGGGTTCGTCGTCGCCTACCTTATAATAAGTTAGGTGCCGGCCATGGTCGAGGACGCGCTTCTTAAAGCGATAGAGCAGGACGCGCGGGAGCAGACCGAGCGTATGCTCAAGGAGGCGGGCGAGGCGGCCGCCGAGATGATGGCGGCCGCGCAGGAAGATGCCGGGCAGGAGCGCCGCCACAGGACGGCCGCCCTTGCCGAGGCCCTGGACAGGAAGGCCGCTTCCGCCGTCAACAGCGCGCGCATGAAGGTGGCCGGACAGAGGCTCTCCGTCAGGCACGAGATGGCCGAGGAGGTCTTCAGACGGGTGACCGAGAGGGTGGAAGGACTCCCTCCCGAGCAGTACGCCCGGCTTCTCGGCCGCCTCTACGAAGAGCTCAAGAAGGACTGGTTCGGGGCGAAGGAGCCCTCGGCGCACGCGGTGCTCATAAACCCGAAAGACGCCGGGCTCGTCTCGTTCAGCGGCGTGGAGTTCAGGCCGGATGAGGGGGTCTCTCTCGGCGTCGTCTTCGTCTCGGACGACGGGCGGTTGAGGTACGAGAACACCGTCTCTTCGAGGATCAAGAAGACCCGGGACACCCTTGTCTCCATGATAGACGGCATACTGCTGGGACGGGGGTGAGATGGACCTCAGTTACTTCAACGCGCGGGTGCGCGCTTGGACGGGACGGCTGCTGAGAAAGCCCGATTACGCGCCTTTTTTCGGTTTGGAGGGGGGCGCCCGCTACGTCGAGCGCCTCAGGTCCACGGTATACGGCCCTTACCTGGAGGTGGCGGGCGCGCGCTACGAGAGGACGGAGGATATCGTCTCCGCCGCGCTTACGGACAGCCTCGCCGACTCCTTCGCCCGCATCGGGAAGAACGCGCCCGGGGCGGCGCTCACCCTGCTCGGAGCGCTCAACTCCACGATAGAGGCCTACAACCTGAAGACCGTCATACGCGGCATCGCCCGCGGCGTCGGGCGCGAAGAGGTGCGTAGGGCGCTCATCCCGGCGGGCGGGCTCGGCAGGGCGCCGCTCAATACGCTCCTCGGGGCAAAGGACGTGCCGGACTTGCTCCGGTTCCTCGAGACGTGGGCAAGCCCGTGGGCCGCTCCCGTCAGGCAGGGTATGGCGGAGTTTTTGAGGAAGGGCAGCCTGGCCACCATGGAGATAAAGCTCGACCAATTCGCCTACGGCGCACCCCTTGCGCGCCTCGGGCGCTCGCGGGCCGCCCGGACGATAAGGGACGTCCTCGTCTTCCGCATAGACATACGCAACGTCGTCACGCTCATAAACATAGCGGGGCAGGGGTACTCGCAGGAGGGCGCCTCCGAACTCTTCATCGACGGTGGCCGGATGCTCGTCAGAGATACCTTCCTCGCACTCTCGGGGGTGAAGCAGAGAGGCGAGCTTCTTGCGAAGCTCGCCTCTTCCATAAGGGACACCGGCGTTGCCGGGCTCATAGCCGGGACCGACCCCGCACGGGTATCCCGCCTGGAGGGGGACCTCGATGCGCTGGCGGAGAGAAGGCTCAGAAGGCTTTCGGTGACCGAGCCGCTCGGCATCGCCGTGGCGGCCGCTTTTATCTCCATGAAGGTCAGGGAGGTGAAGAACCTGCGCCTGATGGAGAGGGCCGCGGCCTTCTCCATCCCGGAGGACGAGGTGGCGGAGCTGCTCGTATATCCGCTTTAATGAAGGCGTTATAACCGCCCCGCCGCAAGCGGCGGGTAAAAAAGGATTGATTGAAAGATGCCCGAACTTCTCGTCATAACGGCCCCCGGGGACTCGCTCGGTTTCAGGTGCGCCGGTCTCGAGTGCAGGGAGGCCGGCCCCGGCGCCGACGTCTCCTCCATGCTCCTCTCCATACAGGCCGAGGGGAAGTACGGGCTCGTCGTCATAGAGGACAGGTTTTACAGGCGCGCCTCCGAGAGCGTGATGAAGAGGCTGAAGAAGAAGCCGCTGCCCATCATACTGCCCATAAACGTGCCTCAGAGCTGGGGCCCGGCCGCGGGCGAGGAGAGCCCGGTGGTCAGGCTCATACGGCGCGCCATAGGCTACCAGATAAAGATAAAGAGGTAAGAGGGGCGGATGGCGAAGGAGACGAGAGGGAAGATATACGGCGTGGCCGGCCCGACGGTGGTCGCCTCCGGGATGGCGGGCTCGACGATGAACACCGTCTGCCTCGTGGGCAAGGACGGGCTGCTCGGCGAGATCATCCGCATAAAGGACGACCGCGCGACGCTTCAGGTCTACGAGAACACCGGCGGCCTTTCGGTCGGCGAAGAGGTCGTAAGCTACGCGAAGCCCCTTGGCGTGACGCTTGGCCCGGGGCTGCTGACCAACATATTCGACGGCATCCAGAGGCCCCTTCAGAAGATGAGGGAGTCGGGTGTGGACTGGATAGAGAAGGGCTTCAAGGCCAGTGCCCTCGACATGGACAGGCCCTGGGAGTTCACACCCGCGAAGAAGAAGGGGGACGCGGTCGAGGGCGGGGACGTCGTCGGCACGGTCATGGAGACCGAGCGGATCGTGCACAGGATAATGGCGCCCGCGGGCGCCAGAGGCACCGTCGTGGAGATAAGCTCCGGCAAGGCCTCGGGCAAGGCGCCGGTCTGCGTCCTCTCGGACGGCACGGAGATCGGCCTTTACACGGAGTGGCCGGTAAGGAAGCCGAGGCCGTACAAGAGGAAGTTGCCGCCGCGCACGCCGTTCATAACCGGGCAGAGGGTCTTCGACACCCTGCTGCCGGTCGCCGTGGGCGGCACGGCCATCGTGCCGGGGGGCTTCGGCACGGGCAAGACGGTCGTGGAGCAGACCATAGCCAAGTTCGCCCTCTGCGACATAGTCATCTACGTCGGCTGCGGGGAGCGCGGCAACGAGATGTCTGAGGTGCTGACGGATTTCCCCAAGCTCAACGACCCGGCCACCGGCCTGCCCCTGAGCCTTCGGACCGTCATCATAGTGAACACCTCGAACATGCCGGTGGCCGCGCGGGAGGCGTCGATATTCACCGGGGTCACCATCGCCGAGTACTACAGGGACATGGGCTACAATGTGGCGCTCCTCTCGGACTCGATATCGAGGTGGGCCGAGGCGCTCAGGGAGATATCCTCGCGCCTCGAGGAGATGCCCGGAGAGGAGGGCTTCCCCCCGTACCTCTCCACCCAGCTCGGCTCCTTCTACGAGCGCAGCGGCAAGGTCGTCTGCCTCGGCTCCGAGGACAGGGTCGGCTCCGTTACGGTCATAAGCGCCGTCTCCCCTCCGGGCGGGGACTTCTCCGAGCCTGTCACGCAGGCGTCCCTTAGGTACGCCGGGGCGCTCTGGGCGCTCGACCCTGACCTCGCCTACAGGAGGCACTTCCCTGCTGTGAACTGGCTCTCCAGCTTCACGCTCTACCAGTCCGAGCTCGCCGACTGGTTCTCCACCGAGGTCGCCCCGGACATGACGCGCCTGAGGACGCGCATATTCACGCTCCTGCAGCGCCAGACCGAATTGAAGGAGATAGTGCAGATAATAGGCGTTGAGGCGCTTCAGGAGGCCGACCGGCTCACGCTCGAGGTGGCCAACCTCGCGCGCGAGGCGTTCCTCAAACAGAGCATCTTCAACACGGCGGACTCCTTCAACTCCTACGAGAAGCAGTACGGGATGCTCAAGGTGATCTTCGCGTTCATGGACAGCGCGGAGGCGGCGCTCAAACGGGGCGTATACATAGACACCGTAATGGGCACGCCTCTGAAGAACAACGTCATGAAGATGCAGGACGTGGAGAGCGAGGGGTTCGCGGCCCACGCCAGAGAGCTTGTCGACAGGATAGAGACCGAGTTCAGCACGATGGAGGAGAAGTAAGGGGCCCCGTCTTGTGGCCCCGCGCTCTCTTTTAATGACGGTATGTGCCACCCCGCAGGGGAGAGACAGATGGACTTCATCACAAGGGAATACAGGACGATAACCTCGATTACCGGCCCGCTCGTCTTCGTCGAGAGGATAAAGGGCGGTGGGCTCGGGGAGATGTGCGCCATAAGGATGCCCGGAGGGGAGAGGCGCACGGGCCAGATACTCCAGCTCATGGGGGACAACGCCGTCGTGCAGGTCCTTCAGGGCACCAGCGGCATAGACTCCGAGACGGCCGGGGTGGTGCCGACAGGGCACCCGGCGCGCGCCGGTGTCTCCACCGAGGTCTTCGGACGCGTATTCAACGGTTTCGGCAAGCCCATCGACGCTCTGCCCTCCATCATCCCGGAGAGGCACCTCGACATAAACGGCCTGCCCATGAACCCGGCGTCGAGGGAGAAGCCGGACTTCTTCATCCAGACGGGGATATCCGCCATAGACGGCCTTAATACGCTGGTCAGGGGCCAGAAGCTGCCGATATTCTCCGGTGCGGGGCTGCCGGCCAACGAGCTTGCCCTCCAGATAGTACGCCTCGCGAAGGTCTCCGAGGAGGAGGACTTCTGCGTCATACTCGGCGCCATGGGCATCACCTCCAGAGAGGCCTTCCTGTTCAGGAGGGAGCTTCAGGAGACGGGGGCCGTGGAACGGACGGTGGCCTTCATAAACGAGGTGAGCGACCCGACTATAGAGAGGCTCTTCACCCCGAGGATAGCGCTGACGCTCGCCGAGTACCTCGCCTTCGAGAAAGGGTACCATGTGATGGTCGTCCTTACGGACATGACCTCGTACTGTGAGTCGCTCCGCGAGATAGGCAGCGCGAGAGAAGAGATTCCCGGCAGGCGCAGCTACCCGGGGTACATGTACACGGACCTTGCGAGCATCTACGAAAGGGCGGGCAGGCTCAAGGGCAGGAAAGGCTCTATAACGCTCATGCCCATACTCACGATGCCGGACGACGACATAACGCACCCGATACCGGACCTGTCGGGCTACATCACGGAGGGGCAGATAGTCCTGAGCCGCGCCCTGCACCGCAAGGGCATCTTCCCGCCGATAGACGCGCTCCCGTGCCTCTCTCGCCTGATGAACCTCGGCATCGGCAAGGGCAAGACCAGGGAGGGGCACCGCAAGCTCGCAGACGCCCTCTATGCCGCCTACGCCAACGGCATAGACGTAAGGAGGCTCGTGACCATCGTCGGGGAGGAGGGGCTTACAGCGCTCGATAAGACGTACCTCGCCTTTGCCGACGAGTTCGAGCGCACCTTCATCGGACAGGGCAGGGAGGAGCGGAGCATCGAGGACACGCTGAACCTCGGCGCCGAGCTCCTGAAGAAGACGCCCGAAGGCGGCCCCGCCGCCCCGCCGCCGAAGAGGAAGGGGTAGGCAATGGACAAGAGCGCCCCCACGAGGGACCGCTTCCTCGCCCTCAGGAAGCAGTACGAGGTGATAGACAAGGGGCTCGAGCTGTTGAAGAGCAAGCGCGAGGCCCTCATGAAGGAGTTCTTCGGCATAGTGGAGGAGTCCATCGAGCTGAGGGAGAGGCTGACCGCGCTCCTGCTCACCGCCCAGAGGGGCCTGCAGAAGGCGCGCGCCCTGAACGGGGTGGCGGTCGAGTCGTTCGCCAACGCCGCGAAGAGGGACGTGACGCTTAATATCAGGGTGAAGAACATCTGGGGCGTCTTCGTCCCGGAGATAGAGCAGACCGCGCTCGTAAGGACGCTCGAGGCGCGCGACGTCTCCCCGGCGGGCGAGAGGCCGGAGGTCCTGGATATGGCGCGCGACTTCGAGACCGCCGCAGACCTGATGGTCAGGATAGCCTCCAAGGAGGTGCGGCTCTCGCGCCTCGGCGAGATGATAAAGCAGGACACCCGCAAGGTCAACGCCATAACAGAGGTCATCCTGCCGGACATGAAGATGAAGATAAAGTCGATAGAACGGGTGCTCGAGGAGAGGGAGCGCGAGGAGATATACCGCCTTAAACGCAACAAGGCCATGAGGCAGGCCACCGGCGAGGCGGCCTTCTGAGGCCGAAGGGCCGTCGTGGGAAGACAAAAAGCCGTGGCGGCCTTGAAGGCCACCACGGCTCCGGTTTTTTTAATTGAAAAAATTTATGAGACGAGAACCGCTCCTACGATGGCGAAGACTACCGAAAGGTGGGCGGCTATCTCGAATATCTCGTTCTTTGCAAGCTTTGTCATTTCAGTCCTCCTGTCTAAAAAAAATTCTAACTCTAATTGCCCTCTGCCTGCTTCATGGTTCCCATTATATCTAAAGGGAGATTAAGGGGATATTAGAACCACCCGTCATTCCGAAAGGGGTGAAGAATCTCCTTTTTTGGCGGTCAGCAGGCGCAGGGATCCTTCGTCGTCTCGGCTCCTCAGAATGATATGAAAAGTATTTGTCTTTTAGAATACACCGGGGGATTAGAGCGAGCGGCGCTTTGGGAAGAGGTGGGTGAGCGCGCCTGATTCACCGGAAGCGCCCGGAGGGGCGCAAACGGCGTTGAGAAAAGAGGCCGGTCTTGCATGGCCAGCGGCCAGCCCGGAATGATGATTACGAATCCCCCTCGGTCCCCCTTTGGGAAAGGGGGATGCCACCCACTTTTGCGGAGTGCGCTTTTCGTAATGAGTAGACCTCACCCAACAGAAAAGCCCCCCCTGGAAAGGGGGGCTTTTGAATTGAAGACCAGGGAAAATCCGCCAGGCGGGGCCGCCAAGGTCAGGCCCCTTCTATTATCTTCACCACGCTCTGTTCCTGCCCGATGGCCATTATGTGCGCGCCGTGGCAAAAGCCCTGAAGCTCCCGGAGCTGGCGCGAGGCTATCTCGATGCCCTTCTCGAGCTGGTCTGTGGCGCCCTCGAGCTCGTCTATGAGCCCCTGCGGCACGTGCACGCCGGGCACGTTGTTGTTCAGGTAGTGCGCCATCTTCGCGGACTTGAGGAGCAGTATGCCGCCGAGGACCCTGACACCCGTGGGCTCGGCCTCCTCAAAGAACCTCTTGAACCTGTCCATGTCGTAGATGGCCTGCGTCTGGAAGAAGCGCGCGCCCGCGCTTATCTTCTTGTGGAACTTCATCCCCTCAGGCTCCCACGGGTTGGCCTCGGGCGCGACCACGGCGCCGATAAGGAAGTCGGTCGCGCCGCGCAGCTCCTTGTCCTTCATGTTCCGCCCGGCATTTAGCGTGCTGATGACGTCGACCAGCTGCACGGAGTCGATGTCGAAGACCGCCTTGGCCTCACGGTGGTCCCCGAAGGCGACGTGGTCGCCGGTAAGCGCGAGTATGTTGCGCACGCCGAGTACCCACGCGCCAAGGATGTCGGACTGGAGCGCGAGGCGGTTTCTGTCCCGGCACGTCATCTGGAAGACCGGGTCGACGCCCTCCTTGAGAAGGAGCACCGAGCAGGCGAGCGAAGAGAGCCTCATGACCGCCCTCTGGTTGTCTGTCACGTTGGCCGCCGCTATCCTGCCCTTCAGGAGGCGCGCCTTTTCGAGGAACGCCGTGGTGTCCGTGCCCCTGGGGGGGCATATCTCCGCCGTTATGACGAAGCGCCCCGAGTCAAGCTCTTCCTTTAATGTCATGTCCTTCAAGCTCCGTAAATGTTAAAGCCGCGCGCGGGCGGCCTTTTCAGCTGGTCCGCCCCGCACCTCTGAGCGCGGCTCGTCCTGGTACGATTTCACGGCTTGGTGCTTTCGGCGGGCGGCCTTTTCAGCTGGTCCGCCCCGCACCTCTGGGCGCGGCTCGTACTGGTACGATTTCACGGCTTGGTGCTTTCGGCGGGGCACTCCGTCAGGTTTCGCGCCCGCTCCGCTCAGGAGTTGACGAACGAATTTATGATGGACTCGAAGACGCCCCTGCCGTCGGTGCACCCGAGCTCCGCCTCGCTCGCCCTCTCCGGGTGTGGCATCATGCCCATGACGTTGCCCGCCTCGTTTATGATGCCGGCGATGTTGGAGACCGAGCCGTTGGGGTTGGCCTGCGGCGAGGCGTTGCCTCCGGCGTCGGCGTAGCGCAAGACCACCCTGCCGGCATCCTCGAGCGCCTTTATCGTGGCCTCGTCGGCGAAGTAGTTGCCGTCGGCGTTGGCTATGGGTATGTCAACGACCTGTCCCTTGGCGTACGCGCTCGTGAATGCCGTCGCGTTGTTCTCGACCCTCAGGGTGGTGTGCTTGCAGATGAACTTCAGGTCCCTGTTCCTCATCAGCACGCCCGGGAGCAGGCCCGCCTCGGTGAGTATCTGGAAGCCGTTGCAGATGCCGAGCACGAGGCCGCCCTTTGCGGCGAAGCCCATGACCTCGTTCATCACCGGGGAGAAGCGCGCTATGGAGCCAGTGCGCAGATAGTCCCCGTACGAGAACCCGCCCGGCAGTATCAGGCAGTCGAAGCCGTCGAGCTTCGTCTCCTTGTGCCATACGTACTGCGCCTCCTGGGCGAAGACGTGCTTTACGACGTGGTAGCAGTCGTGGTCGCAGTTGGAGCCGGGAAATACCAGTATTCCAAACTTCACAGAAGTGTTCCTCATTATGGAATCCGAATGATTCGTCCATGAATTATTCGGATACAAAAAAGAAAAATATGTTTTTTCTTTTTCTTACATTTTCAATGGCGGCACATCCATGCGCCGAGCAAGGGCTGAACGGATCAGGCCTTGCTCTTTTTTTATATCGGGCGCGTCGACGCAAAGACCGCACGCCTACTCTATCTCTATCCTGTAGTTCTCTATCACGGTGTTGGCCAAAAGCTTCTCGCACATCTCTTTTATGCGGGCCTCCTCCCGGGCCGCTGACGCGGCGTCTATCTCAAGCTCCATGAACTTGCCTATCCTGACGTCAGAGACCTCGGAAAAGCTCATGGACTTGAGCGCGCCCATGACGGCCTTGCCCTGCGGGTCGAGCACCCCGTTCTTCAGTGTCACATAGACCTTCGCCTTCATTCCATCACCTTCCTCAGGACCTCTTGATAGGCCTCCTCGACCTTGCCGAGGTCGCGCCTGAACCTGTCCTTGTCCATCTTCTCGCGGGTCTCCTTGTCCCAGAGCCTGCATCCGTCCGGGGTTATCTCGTCGCCCAGCAGTATGGAGCCTTTCTTGCTGTCCACGCCGAACTCGAGCTTGTAGTCGACCAGTATTATACCCCGTTCGTCGAAGAATGCGGAGAGAATTCTGTTGACCTCCAGGGCGGTCTGCTCCATCTCGGCAAGCTCCTCCGGGGTAGCCAGCCCGAAGGCCTTCACGTGGTAGTGGTTTATCATAGGGTCGCCGAGCGGGTCGCTCTTGTAGTAGAGCTCGAGGACCGTCTCCTTCAGAGGCGTGCCCTCCTCGACCCCGAGCCTCTTGGAGAGGCTCCCGGCGGCGATGTTCCTGACCACCACCTCTATGGGGATTATACGGAGTCTCCTTACCAGCATCTCCCGGTCGTTGAGCATCTCGACGAAGTGGGACTTTATGCCCTTCTCCTCGAGGTACTGGAAGATACGGGTCGAGATCTTGTTGTTCAGTATCCCCTTGTGCTCTATTATCCCCTTCTTCTTGCCGTCCAGGGCCGTGGCCTCGTCCTTGAAGTACTGCACGAGGAGATCGGGGTCGGACGTGGAGTACAGCACCTTTGCCTTGCCCTCGTATAACTGCTCTATCTTTTCCATCTTTTCAAGACCTCCGTCCTTGAAGATGCATCGCGGTAGAAGTGTGAGCGTGAAATCCCTTGCACGTCACGCCGCGGAAGGTCTGAATAAATCAGAGCTTCCTTATCCGTTTTTAAAGGTCCTCTTGAATATGTAGTTCACGTTCTTCAGGTACGGCTTTACGTCGAAGCAAGCCTCGACCTCTTTGGGCGTGAGGAACTTCATCACAGCCTCGTCGTCGAGCAGCAGCTCCTTGAAGCCGCCGAGCCCCTCCCAGACCTTCATCGCGTTCCTCTGCACGAGTGCGTAGGCGTCCTCCCGGGTCGTTCCCTTCTCGATGAGCTTCAGGAGAACCTTCT
The DNA here is from genome assembly GCA_046757705.1 of Thermodesulfobacteriota bacterium. Taxonomy (GTDB): domain Bacteria; phylum Desulfobacterota; class GWC2-55-46; order GWC2-55-46; family GWC2-55-46; genus JBHHYT01. Next base: position 16,202 of record JBHHYT010000002.1, on the reverse strand, counting down.
GCGAGAAGACCACGCCCTTCAATTTGTCCATGTTGGCCTTCATGTTATCCGGGTAGACGACGAGGTCCTTTACCAGCCCCGTGGTCCTGGCGAGCATGAAGTCCATGAGTATCGTCGCGTCAGGGGCGATGACCCTCTCTACAGACGAGTGGCTTATGTCGCGCTCGTGCCAGAGCGGGATGTTCTCCATGGCGCTGACGGAGTAGCCGCGTATGAGGCGCGCCAGCCCCGTAAGGTTCTCCGACAGTATCGGGTTCCTCTTGTGCGGCATGGCCGAGGAGCCCTTCTGTCCGGGGGTGAACGGCTCTTCCGCCTCGAGCACCTCGGTCCTCTGCAGGTGGCGTATCTCCACGGCGAACTTCTCGATGGTGGTGGCCGTTATGGCCAGTGATGAGAAGAACTCGGCGTGCCTGTCCCTGTGCACGACCTGCGTTGCGACGGACTCGGGCTTCAGGCCGAGCTTCTTGAGGACGTACCTCTCCACCTTCGGGTCTATGCTCGAGAAGGTGCCCACCGCCCCCGAGAGCTTGCCGTAGGAGATGACATCCCTTGCCCGCTCCATACGGGCAAGGTTGCGCCCCATCTCGTCGTACCAGAGCGCCATCTTGAGGCCGAAGGTCGTCGGCTCGGCGTGTATGCCGTGGGAGCGGCCCATCATGACGGTATCCTTGTGCTGGCGGGCCTTCTCCTTGAGCACGTCGCGCAGCGCCTTGATGTCGTCTATTATGATCCCGGCCGACTCCTTCAACAGGAGCGCCAAGGACGTATCGAGCACGTCCGAGGAGGTCAGCCCCATGTGGATGTAGCGGGAGTCCGGCCCCACGAACTCGGCCACCGAGGTGAGGAAGGCGATGACGTCGTGCTTTACCGTCTTCTCTATCTCGTCTATGCGGCCTATGTCGAAACGGGCCTTCTTCTTTATGTTGTTGAGCGCCTTTTTGGGTATCTTGCCCAGTCCTGACCACGCCTCGCAGGCCGCCACCTCGACGTCCAGCCACTTACGGAACCTGTTCTCAGGCTCCCAGACCCGCGCCATGACGGGCCTCGAGTACCTAACTATCACCTCTTTTGTCCCTTCGGTTTTTTGATTGAATGTCAGGACGGACCGGCCCCGGGCATTCCTCCCCCGTTCCTCCGTGCATTCGGTCCGTTGAAGGAATAAAATATACCAGAATGGGGCGCCGCAATACAAGGAAGATATTCCCTTGCGGGGTCTATCGGGGCATTTTTCGGGGTTTAAGCGGGTTAAAACAGGGAAAACAGGTGAAAACTATCCGGAAGGTCGTCCCGGACAGAGTGAGGGTGCAGGTTTTACAGGAAGAGGTTGCCGCGTCGCCTCGGCTCCTCGCAACGACACACCCCGGCGGGGAGTCCGGGCGCGCATCTAATCCTCAAGAGGGATGCCGTCGTTGGTGATGACGAAGCCGTCGTCCTCTTCCTCCGGCCCGGCGGCTGCGGGGGCGTCCTCTTCCGGCCGGCCCTCTCCTTTCGTGGGCTCGTTGGCCTGCGCCTCGTTCGGGGCGTCCGAGGCGGGGCACCCCCTTGCCGAGATGAATATGGCCTCGCCTTCTCCCGCGTTGTCGAGGCTTATCGTGCTCGTGCGCGGGTTGAACGCCTCGCCGGCGCTCACGTCGAAGGTCCTCTTGCAGCATGTCACCCTTAACGTGCCCTTAACGACGCAGATTATCTCCTCGTGGCCTTCGGGCAGGGAGGTCTTGTGGTTGGTCTCCCCGGGCCTGAGCCTGCCGTAGAGGATGTATACGGAGTCGGTGGCGGCCTCCTCGGGGCCGAGGCGGTACTCCCCGCTGGGGCCGGAGTCGGCGAGCATGGGCAGCTTGTATATCTTCATGCCATCGATTCCATGGTTTCCTTGAAGTGCTCGATAAAATCCTCTCCGTGCGTCGGACGGATCAAGACCCGCCTGTTCTTCTTGTCCAGGCTGACCTCCACCTCGGCGCCGGGTATCAGCTCGAGGAACCTCAGGTACTCCTCGGGCAACGCGACCCCTTCCTTGCCCTTATCTATCCGAACGATCTTTTCCTTCATAAGGGTTCGCTCCTCCTCTGTTTCCGGCTCAGACGGCCTGTATGGTTGATGTAGAAGCAGCAGGTTTTTTTGTGACGGCCGGGCCCGTTACGGTCGAATGATTACTTCCTATATATTAAGTTCATAGTCTCCCGTAGTCAAGGCATTTGTACCCCCCGTCCCGCGTTCCGGTGGGCGGCGCTGCGTGCGGCCCTTGCGCGCGTACCTCTCCCCACGACATGGAAGTCCGGGGTTTTTCAAGGGGTTTCGAAGTCTTGACAAATCAATCGCAAGGTGTAATTATAATTACGAAGAAGGGGGGGCAGGCACCCTTCGGAAGGGAAAGGGATGCAAAAAGAAGACCGGTCCTCAAAAAGCGCGAAGCCGTTGAGGCAGCGGCACTTCGTCGCCAGAGAGATCCAGTTCTCCATCGCCATGCTTACTGTGCTCGCCCTCCTCGGCGGCATACTCCTCCAGACGTTATCATCCCTTGTAAGGGTATACTGGGGCCTGAATACCCCTTTCCTCGGCGTGTTCCTGATAATTGGCTACGTGGCCATCGTCCTGTTGCTCGCCATGTTCTTCACGTACAGGCTCATCGGGCCGTTCAAGCGGCTCGAGTACGAGATGAAGCTCATAACCAACGGCGACACCTCCAGGAGGCTCAGCATCCGGAGCCAGGACGACCTCCACATAAGGAACTTCGTCAAATACACCAACAAGTTCATCGACGACTTCTTCGAGGTGAGCGCGGAGTACAACAGGCTCAACTCCACGGTCTCGAAGAAGATGGACGAGATATCCGAAGAGCTTTCAAAGGATGACTACTGCTGCGACAAGATACAGAAGGACATCATGGACCTTCAACAGCAGATAAAGGCCCTCCGCAAGCGGTGGTAGCGCCCGCGGAAAACCGGGTCCCGATGAAAAAGCCGTCCCTGCCCCTACTCGCCTCTCTCTTCCTCTTGCTCGCCCTGCTGCTTCCGCCCCCTCTCCAGGCACGTACCATTAGCGCCCGTGTCACCCGTGTGGTCGACGGTGACACCGTTGTCATCGCCGGAGGGGAGAGGGTGCGCTACGTCGGGATAGACACGCCGGAGCGAGGGCAGCCGTTCTTCCGCGAGGCGAAAAGGCGCAACGCCTCCCTCGTGCGGGCCAGGACCGTAAGGCTGGAGATATGCGATGCGGAGCCGAGGGACAGGTACGGCCGGCTCCTCGCCTTCGTCTACGCCGGCGGCGTCTTCGTAAACCGCGCGCTCGTAAGCGAGGGGCTGGCGAGGCGCCTCATAATACCCCCGTGCGGGTTGCCGGTCTCTCGCGAGTTCCAGGACCTCGAACGCGGGGCACGGCAGCGGGGGCGAGGCATCTGGAAGGGGAAGTAGGCGTCAGGTCGGCCTTTATGCCAGTAAAAAGGCGCTTATCCTGTTTTGTCTTGACAAAGTTCGCCCCCGCTGATTATAGTATCCTGATAGGGCGGCGTACCCAAGTGGCTAAGGGAGCAGTCTGCAAAACTGCCATTCAGCGGTTCGAATCCGCTCGCCGCCTCCATTTTTTCCCTTCGGGCCGGGGGAGATATGCGCAACAGAAGCAAGGTCGCGGGCCGCGGGGCCCGTTTTCAGAGACGCACCCACAGAAGCCGGCCCGTTGAAGAGTCAAAGCTTGCCCCCGGGACATCTACCGCCCTGCGGGCTTTTTGTTTTTAAGGCGCCAGCGCCGGGCCAGAAACGGAGGTGAGATGACTGAACACCTGCTCCTCGGCCTCTCGGGCATCATAGTGCTCGGCATCTTCGCCCAGTGGATAGCGTGGCGCCTGAAGGTCCCCTCCATTCTGCTGCTCCTCGTCTTCGGTTTTGTCGCAGGGCCCATAACCGGCTTCATAAGCCCGGACGAGATATTCGGCCAGAGCTTGTTCCCGTTCATCTCCCTGTCCGTGGCGGTCATCCTCTTCGAGGGCGGCCTGAGCCTCAAGTTCTTCGAGCTTCGCGCCACGGGGAGCGTGGTGCACAGGCTCATAACCGTCGGCGCGCTCGTGGCGTGGGCTCTTGGCGCGGCGGCCGCCTACTACATACTCGGCCTCGACCTCCCGATGGCCGTGCTCCTGGGCTCTATCATCCTGGTTACCGGCCCGACCGTCATCGGCCCTCTCCTTGCCCACGTGCGGCCCGTGGGCAAGGTCGCTTCGGTGCTCCGCTGGGAGGGCATCCTCATAGACCCCATCGGAGCGGTGCTCGCCGTCCTCGTCTACGAGGCGATCATCGGCGGACGCTTCCATCAGGTCCCCTCGGTCGCTCTCATGGGCATAGTCAGGACCCTCATGCTGGGGGGCGCGGCGGGGCTCATAGGGGCGGTAATCGTCGTGCTCTTCCTCAAGTACTACTGGGTGCCGGACTTCCTCCAGAGCCCGATGACGCTCCTCACGATGATACTCTCCTTCATGGCCTCGAACCTGCTCCAGCCCGAGAGCGGCCTTCTGGCGGTCACGGTAATGGGTGTCGCGCTCGCAAACCAGAGGTCCGTCACCATAAAGCACATAATAGAGTTCAAGGAGAACCTGCGGGTGCTCCTGATAGCGGGGCTGTTCATAATACTTGCCGCGCGCCTCGACCTGAGCGACCTGCGGTACCTCGGCTTCTCCAGCTTCTTCTTCCTCTTCCTCCTGATCGTCATCATCCGCCCGGTCTCTGTGCTCATATCCACCATGTTTACCGACCTCGAATGGAAGGAGAAGGTCTTTCTGGCCTTCGTCGCTCCGAGGGGGATAGTGGCCGCGGCTGTCTCCTCGGTATTTTCCCTGCGTCTTATGGACGCGGGCTACGCGAACGCCGGGGAGCTTGCCCCGGTGACCTTCTTCGTCATAGCGGGCACCGTCATATTCTACGGCCTCGGGGCCCCGGTCATCGCCCGGCGTCTCAACCTCTCTCAGCCAAACCCGCAGGGCGTGCTGATCATAGGGGCGTACCCGTGGGCCATCGAGATAGCCAGGGCCGTAAAGGAGGCGGGGTTCAAGGTGCTCGTGGCGGATACCAACTGGAACAACATACACGCCGCGCGGATGAGCGGGCTTACGACCTATTACGGCAGCGTCCTGTCAGAGGCCATATTCCAGGAGACCGGGCTCGAGGGCATAGGCCGCATGCTGGCGTTTACGCCGAACTACGGGGTGAACTCCCTTGCGGTGCTCCACTTCAACAAGCTATTCGAGAGCTCGGAGCTGTACCAGCTCGTCCCGCAGAAGGAAGAGGGCGTGGGGCCCAAGGGCGAGCCGGTATCCAAACACCTCCGCGGCAGGTTCCTCTTCGGCAAGGACGTGAACTTTTCGTACCTTACGCACAAGTTCTACGCCGGGGCCATCGTCAAGAAGACGCGCCTTACCGAGAAGTTCGACTTCGACGCATTCCAGCAGCGCTACGGCTCGGTCGTACCGCTCTTCCTTATCTCGGAGGAGGGGAAGCTGTCCGTCTTCACCATCGACAAACAGCTCGAGCCCAGGCCGGGTGATACCATCCTGAGCCTCGTGGACCCGGAGATGGAGCGTAAGGAAGGGGAGGGCGCCGAGAAGAAGGCAGCCGCCGTCTGAGGCCGTACGGCACTGCGGCTGTATTCGCCGCGTACTAATCATCCGGTAAAAGCATTCCCATCGTGTCATTCTGAGCGCAGCGAAGAATCTCGTGTTTTTTGTGGCCAAACAAGCCCTGAGATTCTTCGTCCGCTCCGCTCCCTCAGAATGACATCCCCTTTGCCACCTCTCTGTCCCCGGACGATTCCTTTTGCGGTTGACATCTAACGGTTTTTTATGTAACCTGAACCTTCCCGTTGTCAAGATTGAACCCCCTAACTTCTTGTTTTTTATGGAATATAATGGGGCCGTCGGGTTATAATAACAATATGTAAACGGATGCATTATTCTCAATGCCAAGGAGGATTGAACCGTGGGAAAGAACGTTGCGCAGAAGCTTATAGACAGCCATCTGGTCTCCGGGGAGCCCGTGCAGGGCAAAGAGGTTAATATCAGGATAGATCAGACCATTACGCAGGACGCCACAGGCACCATGGCCTATCTCCAGTTCGAGGCGATGGGCGTGCCCAGGGTCAAGACCGAGCTTTCCGTAAGTTACGTGGACCATAACACGCTCCAGTACGGAGGTTTCGAGAACGCCGACGACCACAGGTTCCTTCAGACTCTGGCGGCCAAGCACGGCATATACTTCTCGAGGCCGGGCAACGGGATATGCCATCAGGTGCATCTCGAAAGGTTCGGCAAGCCCGGCAAGACCCTTCTGGGCTCCGATTCCCATACACCCACCCAGGGCGGCATCGGCATGCTCGCCATGGGCTCCGGCGGCCTCGACGTGGCGGTGGCTATGGGCGGCGGCCCCTTCAGCCTCATCTACCCCAAGGTCGTGCTCGTCGACCTCAAGGGCAAGCTCAACCCGTGGGTCTCGGCCAAGGACGTGATACTCGAGATACTCAGGAGGCTTACCGTCAAGGGCGGCGTGGGCAAGGTAATAGAGTACGGCGGAGAGGGTGTTGCGGGCCTGACCGTGCCGGAGAGGGCGACTATAACGAACATGGGCGCGGAGCTTGGCGCGACCACCTCGGTCTTCCCGAGCGACGACGTCACGAGGGAGTTCCTCGCGGCACAGGACAGGGAAGGGGACTGGATGGAGCTCAAGGCGGACCCCGACGCCGCATACGACGAGACCATAGAGCTCGACCTGGGTACCCTCGAGCCCATGATAGCCAGGCCGCACATGCCGGACGTGGTCTGCAAGGTCTCCGAGGTAGAGGGCATGAAGGTCGACCAGGTCTGTGTCGGAAGCTGCACGAACTCCTCGTACATGGACCTGATGCTCGTATCCGAGACGCTCAACAAGGGCGGTTTCAAGGTCCACCCGGACGTCAGCATGACCATCTCCCCCGGCTCCAAGCAGGTGCTCGACATGATCTCGCTCAACAAGGGGCTCTCGCACATGATAGAGGCTGGGGCGAGGATACTCGAAGCGGCGTGCGGCCCGTGTATCGGAAACGGCCAGTCTCCCCCTTCGGGAGGCGTGTCCCTGAGGACGTTTAACAGGAACTTCGAGGGCAGAAGCGGCACCAAGGACGCCAAGATATACCTCTGCAGCCCGGAGACCGCCGTGGCCGCGGCCATCTACGGCGTCATAACCGATCCGAGGAAGCTCGGCAAGGCCCCCCACGTGAAGATGCCCAGGGAATTCCTCGTGGACGACTCGATGGTGCTCTCGCCAGCGAAGGACCCGGACAAGGTGGTCGTAAAGAGGGGCCCGAACATCCAGCCCCTTCCCAAGCAGGGCCCGCTGCCGGACGTCCTGAAGGGCAAGGTGCTTATAAAGCTCGGGGACGACATCACCACCGACCACATAACGCCAGCGGGCGTATGGCTCAAGTACAGGAGCAACGTGCCGAAGTACTCCGAGTCGGTCTTCTCCGCCATCGACCCCAAGTTCCACGAGAAGGCGAAGGCCGCCGGAGGCGGCTTCGTCGTGGGCGGCGAGAACTACGGGCAGGGCTCATCGCGCGAGCATGCGGCCCTTTGCCCCATGTACCTCGGCATCAAGGCGATCATAGCCAAGAGCTTCGCCCGCATACACAAGGACAACCTCGTGAACTTCGGCATCCTGCCGCTCACATTCGAGAACCCCGTGGATTACGACGGCATAGACGACGGGGACGAGCTCGAGCTTCCGGGGCTGCTCTCGGGCTTGAAGTCCGGGGATACGCTCTTGCTCAAGGACGTAACCAAGGGCACGGAGATGAAGCTCAAGCACGGGTTCTCAGCGAGGCAGATAGAGACGGTACTCGTGGGAGGTACGCTAAACTACACGACCTTGAAGAAGTAAGGCGGGAAGGTTTCCTTGCAGCCCCTCCCCCATCAAGGGGGAGGGTAGGGTGGGGGTGAAAATAGTCCCCCTTTGGAAAAGGGGGACACAGGGGGAATTGTTGTTGTCATTGAGAGGAGCCGGAGGAGACGCGGCAATCTTTTGGCTCCCCTTCGGTGATTGGGCTCGCTCAGCTGGGGCCTCCTCTTCCCCGCTCGCGCGCCCCTTAAGAACGCTGCGCGCCCTGAGGACCACCCCGGCGCGCTCACCTGCCCCCTCCCAAAGCGCCGCTCGCTCCAATCCCCCGTGTATTTTAAAGACAAAACTTTCCAGCATCTCATTCCGAGCACGCGAAGAATCTCGTTTTTTGTTGCATTCAATGGCGCAGAGATTCTTCGGTCGCTTCGCCCCCTCAGAACAGCACAATATGCTGTGTGGTGACAGCCTTTTTTCAAATTGCCGTCCGCAGGACTTTTAGAAGATAGCGTCGTAGAGAGATTCGAAGACGCCCCCTTCACGGAAGGGGGCGTCTTTTTTTAGCCCTTCGCCGGCGAACGGGAGCTCGCCGAATACGGGAAGTCCGGTAAGGCGTTCTATCTCGGAGCGGTTGTACGCCCTGTCCGGGGCGTCTCCGGGGGCCGTGGTGTTGTTCATGATCACGCCCTCTACGGCAAGGCCGCGCCCTGTGGCGCACTCCGCGGTAAGGCAGGTGTGGTTTATGACGCCGAGGCGGGAGTCGGCGACTATTATCAGCGGCGCGCCGAGCATGCGCGCCACGTCCGCCATGGTCATCTCCCCGGTCACAGGCACGAGCAGGCCGCCGGCGCCCTCCACGAGAACCACGTCGTTTTCCTCGCACAGGGCGTCGTAGCGGGCCTTTATGAGCGCCGGGTCTATCTGCACGCCCTCGAGGCGCGCGGCGAGGTACGGGGCGAGCGGCAGGGAGAACCTGTACGGGTTTATGGTGTCGAGGGGAGCGGCGGACAGAGCCGCCTCCTTCAGGGTGTGGGCGTCTCTTGGCACGAGCGAGCCAGCCGCCTTCTCGCAGCCGGTCTCAACCGGCTTCATCACGCCTACCTCGTCGCCCGCATCACGCGCCACGCGCGCAAGCCCGGCGGTGACGAACGTCTTTCCGACACCCGTGCCGGTGCCCGTTATGAAGAAAGACCTCCTCACTTGCCCCCCTTTCTCATCTTGTAAACCTCTGAACAGATCAGGACTTTCCCTGCGCGGCCTTCTCGCCGGTAACCTTCTCAATGGAAGCGCGCAGCACGCGGGCGATCTTTTTTATCTCGCCCTCGGTTATGCTCAAGGGCGGCATGAGCACCACCGTATCCCCGAGCGGCCTTATGAGAACGCCCCTGGCGATAGCCTCCGCGCAGACCTTCGCGCCCACGCGCCGCTTTACGGGGTAAGGCTCTTTCGTCGCCCTGTGTGCGACGAGCTCGACGCCCGCCACGAGCCCCGTCTGCCTGACGTCTCCCACGTGCGGCATCCTGCCGATGGCTTCGAGGAGCTCGTGGAAGAGCCTTATTTTCGGCCTCATCCCTTCGAGCACCCGGTCCTTCTCGAATATGTCGAGGCTCGCGATGGCGGCGGCGCAGCCGAGAGGGTTGCCTGTGTAGGTGTGGCCGTGGAAGAAGGACCTGTATTCGTCGTACCTGCCGAGGAAGGCCCTGTAGACCTTGGAGGTGGTAAGCGTTGCCGCAAGCGGCATGTACCCGCCGGTGATGCCTTTGGCGAGGCAGAGAAAGTCCGGGCTTACCCGTTCGGCGTCGCACGCGAACATGTGCCCGGTCCTGCCGAAGCCCGCGGCGACCTCGTCGGCTATGAGCAGGACGCCGTACTTTTTCGTAAGCCTCCTTACGCCCTTCAAGAAGCCCGGTGGAGTGGTTATCATCCCGGCGGCCCCCTCAAAGCCCGGCTCGATGACGCAGGCCGCTATCTCCCCGTTGTGTTTTTCCAGTATCTTTTCCAGCTCCCCGAGGCATGCCGTGGAGCAGTCCGGGTAGTCCTTGCCGACCGGGCACCTGTAGCAGTACGGGTAGGGGGCGCGGTCGGCCCTGAAGAGCAGGGGGCGGTACTTCTTCACGAATATGTCTATCTCGCCGACGCTCATCGAGCCGAAGGTGTCTCCGTGGTACGCGCCGGTGAAGGCCACGAACCTCTTCTTGCCGGGCTTGCCCGTCTGGAGCCAGAACTGATACGCCATCTTCATGGCTATCTCCACGGCGGTGGAGCCGTTGTCAGAGTAGAAGACCTTCGTAAGCCCGCGCGGTGCGATGGCCACGAGCCTTTCGGCAAGCTCGATGGATGGCACGTTGGCGAGCCCCAGGAGCGTGGAGTGGGCGATTTTCTTGAGCTGCGCCCTTATTGCGCGGTCTATCTCCTTCCTGTGGTGGCCGTGGAGGTTGACCCAGAGCGATGAGGTCCCGTCGAGATAGCGTCTGCCGTCGACGTCGATGAGGTAGTTGCCCCGCCCCTTCTCGATGATCAGAGGCTCGCCGGCCTCCCAGTCGCGCATCTGCGTGAACGGGTGCCAGACGTGCCCCCTGTCGATCTCCGCGAGCCTTTTTTTACCGGTCATCTCTTCCTCGCTGCCATGAAGATTACCTCGTAGGTGGCTATCACCCCGGCGCCTCCTGGCGCCGGGAACCTCCTGGCGTAGGCCCCGCCCGCCCTGCGCAGCATCACTGCGCCCGAGAAGCCCCCGGCGCCGGGCGCGGCAGGCGCCGCGCCTATATCCTTGAGCTTGCGTACGAGCTCAAGGACGCCGGCGTACCTTTTGAATACCGGATGGACGTCCACGCTCAGGGGCTCGAGCCCGCATTCTTCGAGCTTGGACTCCATCTCGTCGATGGAGCGGAGCTCAAGGGGGAACTCCACTCCGGGAGCGGCCTCCGAGCAGCTTGTCCTTAATTCCGAGAGCGTGTCGGGCCCGAGCGTGGAGAAGACGAGCAGCCCTCCGGGCTTGAGCGTCCGGTGCGCCTCGCTGAAGGCTTCGTATATGTCGACCCATTGAAAGGCGAGGTTGGATACCACCATGTCGAAGACGCCGTCCCCGAAGGGTAGTGCGGCGCAGTCCGAGGCCGCCAGCGCCGCATCGGCGAGCCTCTCTTTCGCCTTCTCGAGCATGGGCGTGGCTATGTCGCACCCGACAAGGCGCGCATGCGGCCACCTCCCGCCTACCTCGGCCATGAGGTTGCCTGTGCCGCACCCGGCGTCGAGTATGAGCGGGCGCGGCGCGGGCAGGACGCACCCTTGGACCCGCTGCCTGAATACCGGGGTGTTCATCTCGTGCGTCGAGAACTCCATGCCGTCGTCCATGAACACGCCCACGCACCCGGCGAGCCTTGCGGCGGCGTCCTTCTGCACCTCGGCGCTCGCGTCGTAGGTCGGCGCGGCCTTCGAGAATGACCTCTTTATTTTTTGCCTGTCCATCATATTATGACACTGTCCTCAAAAAGTCGTTTACGATAGAGTCGAACCTGTGGGGCTCGGTCAGGAACGGCGCGTGCCCCGCCTCCTCGAAGACCTCGATGCGCGCGCCCTTTATCCGGCCGGCGATGTGCCTGCCCGCCCCAACGGGGCATACGCTGTCGAGCGCGCCGTGGACGACGAGCACCGGCATCTCCATCTCCCCGAGCCTCGCGCGCAGGTCCGTGTCGTAGAGTGCTTCGAGCGCCTTTGTTATCTCGCCGTACCTGAAGGCAGGGAAGCATCCCGGCACCGGGCCGTCGCACCTTACGGGGCCGGGGTACTTGTACCGTGCGATGAACTCTTTTGCCCCTTCGCCTGCCAGCTCCCCGGGCGTGAAGTTGAGCGAATAGAACCTCGCCAGCGTCTGTTCGGGGGCCTTTTTCATATCCATGATCATCCGCTTTACGAGCGCCCTCGGCTGCGCGCAGAGGAAGCCGTCCCTCTGCACGAAGCACGGGGTCGCGCCGACGAGCACGAGCGAGCTGAACCTTCCGGGGGCTTTCAAGGCGGCGGATATGAGCGCACAGGCCCCGAGCGACCAGCCTATGCCTATGACCCCGCCCGAAGGCATGCTTGAAACGGCGGCCTCTATCTCCTTTACGGCCGGGCAGAGCGTGGGGGTGTCCCACACCGCCGCTGAGCCGTGGCCCGGCAGGTCGATGGCTACGACGGTGCCCCTCGTTATCGCGTTCCTGCCTTCCCAGACCGAGCTGTCCGTCGCCCATCCGTGTACGAGAAGCGTATCGGGCCCGTCCCTGCCGCTATCCCCGCTCTTCATAGACCGCCCCTTTTATGGCGTCCACGGCCCTTCGAAGCTCCGCCTTCGTGTGCGCTGCGGTGACCGTGGCCCGAAGGCGCGCCGTGCCCTCGGGCACCGTCGGCGGCCTTATGGCCTGAATGAACACCCCGGCATCGAGGAGCCTTTCGCTCAGGCGCATGGCCTTTGCCGGGTCCCCTGCGGCCACGGGTATGATGGGTGTCTCCCCTTCCGGTGAGACGACCTCTATCCCGGCCACGGCAAGTGCGTCCCTGAAAAAGCGGGCGTTCTCCCTGAGCCTTTCGACAAGCTCCGGGCGCTCTTGCACTATCTCTATCGCCTTCGAGGAGGCGGCGCAGACCGCCGGGGGCAGGGCGGTGGTGAAGATGAAGGGGCGGGCCCTCGATATCAGAAGCTCCACGAGCCGTCTGCTCCCGGCTATGAAGGCCCCGAAGGAGCCGAGCGCCTTGCCGAGCGTGCCCATCTGGATTATCGACGGGCCCGCCTCCATGCCGAGGTGTTCGAGCGTGCCCGCGCCCGTTGCGCCGAGCACCCCGGTGGCGTGCGCGTCGTCGATTATAAGCGTGGCGCCGAAACGCTCGGAGAGCGCGGCCGTCTCCTTTAGCGGGGCGATGGTGCCGTCCATGCTGAAGACCCCGTCCGTGACTATGATACGGCGCCTGGCGGTGGACCTTTTCAGAAGCCGTTCGAGCGAGTCCACGTCGCGGTTCGGGTACCTCTTCACGCGGGCGCGGGAGAGGCGGCAGGCGTCCACTATGGACGCGTGGTTGAGCCTGTCAGAGAATATCTCGGTCTCCCTGTTTGATAGCGCGGTTATGCAGCCGAGGTTGGCGTTGTAGCCGGAGTTGAATAGCAGGGCGGCCTCCGCGGACTTGAACCCCCTTATCCTCTCCTCGAGCTCCCGGTGCGGCTCCATGTTGCCGGAGACGAGCCTGGAGGCGCCCGCGCCCGCGCCGTACCTCTCGACCGCCGCCATCATCGCCTCTTTCAACAGGGGGTGGGCGGCGAGCCCGAGGTAATCGTTCGAGCACAAGAGGAGCGCTTCATGGCCGCCGACCGTTACGCGAGCGCCCTGCGGCCCTTCGACCAGCCGCATGGCGCGCCTCTGTCCGCCGGCCTCTATACGTCCAAGCTCTTCGTCGATAAACCGGGTCATGGGTGTCATTGGGTACATGGGCGTCAGTGGACGTGGCCCCGGGGCTTGAGCCCGAGGTCGGCTATCATGCGCAGGTCCTCCTCCGGCTCCTGTCCCGGCGTGGTCAGGTAGTTGCCTATCATCATGCCGTTGGCGCCGGCGGCGAATATCAGCGGGGCAAGGCCGCGCAGGTTCGTGGGCCTGCCGCCGCAGACGACGATGTCCTTTGACGGCATCATCAGCCGGAAGAGCGCGATTATGCGGAGGCACTCGAACGGTGACAGGTTCTTCGCGCCCTCGAGCGGGGTGCCGGGCCGGGGGTCCAGGAAGTTTATGGGTATGGAGTCCACGTCCAGCTCCTTCAATGTCGCCGCGAGCTCCACCCTGTGCCCCCACTTCTCGCCGAGGCCGAATATGCCCCCGGAGCAGACGTAGAGGCCCTCTTCCTTGGCGGCCCTCACGGCCGAGACGTCCTCCTCGTAGTCGTGCGTGGTGCATATCTTCGGGAAGAAGCTCCTGCCCGTCTCGAGGTTGTGGTGGTAGCTCTCCAGGCCGCTCTCCTTGAGCCTTTTAAGCGTTGTCCGCTTGAGTATGCCGAGGGAGGCGCAGCGCTCCATTTCCACCTTACCCTTCATCGCCTCGAGCGCCTCACAGAGCGTCTCGACGTCCTTGTCCTTCTCCACGCCCGTGCCGCTGGTGACTATGGAGAACTCGCGAGCGCCGGAGGAGGCGGCCTGCGTGGCGGCCTTGACTATCTCCGCCGCAGAGGTCATCGGGTATTCGCTTACGCCGGTCGCGTACCCTATCGACTGCGAGCAGAAGGAGCAGTCCTCCCTGCACATGCCGCTCTTGGCGTTGACGATGGAGCAGAGGTTGACCTCCATGCCCTTGTGCCTGCGCCTGACCTTCTCGCTCACGGCGAGTATGTCGAAGATGTACTCGTCGGTAAGGGATGTGAAGTCGAGCGCCTCCTGCGGTGTGAGCCCCTGGCCGGTAAGCCCCCTGTCGAGCGCGGTTATCAGTATGTTTATCTTCTTTTCCTTTTTCATTCCAGCTCCGGTAAGTTCTGGCTGGTTGTTGAAGAACAACCAGCCAGGCGATCCATGGACGGATTTATTCCTGCCAAATCGTGTTGAAAAATCCATGGATGGACTTTTCAACATCCTATCAGAATATACACGGATAACATACGGGAGCGGGAATTGTCAACAGAAACCGGGCAGGGGTTGACAAGCGAGGCCGGCCACCGGGCCTCCTTGAAGACCCTCCCCCCCTTCAGGAAAGGTGGAGGTTTAACCCCCCTGTTCCCTTTTGGGGAGGGAGGGCGCAAGGCCGGCATGGAGACGGCTACAGAGGGTTGTGCGCCTCTATCTCCATGACGCTTATCTTCATCCCGAGAGACCTTGCCAGCGTCTTGAGCCTGCCCTCCACCTTCTTGAGGGCGTCGTGCCGGTCGAGTACGGCCTCGATGACGACGACGTAGAGCCCCTTTTTGGCGCCGGCTACGGACTTGCTTTCGAGGTTGGTAATATCCACGCCGAGCTTGCAGAGCAGCTCCGAGAACCTGTAGATTATCCCCGGCCTATTCTCGCCGTGAAGCGTCACCATCAGGTTGCCCGGCGGGCTCTGCCCGCCCCGCTGTGGTGGGAGCTCTTTGAGGTTTACGGCGATGTCCTTCGATTTTTCCAGTTTTTTAAGGTCTTTTTCGACGGTTGCGGGTCCTTTGCGTTTCGGCAGGGTCATTATGAGGGTAATCGTGAACTCATTGTCGAGGAGCATCATGTTGGAATCGCCGATAGCGCACCCGTGTCCGTAGAGCACTTTTGTGACCGCGGCCGCCATACACGGCCCGCCGGCCCCGATTGCGGTAAGCGCGTATCTTCTCATCCATAGACTCCTTATTGATTTTTTGCGGCGGGGAGCTGCCCGTATTCGGGGCGTAGCCCGGCCTTCGGCTCATTCCTTGTCCGCACCTCCTTTCTTCTTTCTCTTGAGCTCCTCTTTCTTCTCGTCCATTCGCTTCGATATCTCCTCCTCGTAGCCCCTGCCGGACGGCCTGTAGTACGTCCGGCCCTTGAGCCTGTCCGGCAGGTAGGTCTGCTCGACTATAGCGCCCCTGAAGCTGTGCGGGTACCTGTAACCCTTCGCGTAGCCGATATCCTTCATGAGCCTGGTAGGGGCGTTCCTTATGTGCATGGGCACGGGCAGCGCCCCCGCCTTTCTCACGTCCGCGAGCGCCTCGAGGTACGCCATGTACGACGAGTTGCTCTTGGGCGCGGTGGCCAGGTACGTCACCCCCTCGGCAAGGGGTATGAAGCCCTCGGGCATGCCCACGAAGTGCACGGCGTCCTTTACGGACATGGCCACGCCCAGTGCCCCCGGGTCGGCGTTGCCCACGTCCTCGGCGGCGAAGATGACCATCCTGCGGGCGATGAAGAGCGGGTCTTCCCCGGCCTCGACCATGCGGGCGAGCCAGTAGAGGGCGGCGTCAGGGTCGCTCCCGCGCATCGACTTTATGAAGGCCGATATGACGTTGTAGTGCTCTTCCCCGGTCTTGTCGTACAGGAGGGCCTTCTTCTGCATCGCCTCGGCGGCGGCCTCGAGCGTTATGCGCCTTACGCCCCCGCCGTCCGGCTCCGTTATCATGAACGCGGTCTCCAGCGCGCCCAGCGCCGTGCGGGCGTCCCCCTGCGAGCTTTCGGCTATGAAGTCGAGCACCTTGGCGTCGAGCTGCGCGTCCAACCCGCCGAGCCCTCGCTCCCTGTCGGCGAGCGCCCTTTCGAGTATCTGCTTGACGGACCCGTCCGGCAGGGACTCGAGCAGCAGGACCTTGCACCTGGAGAGCAGCGGCGCGTTTATCTCGAAGGAGGGGTTCTCGGTGGTCGCGCCTATGAGCGTTATGGTGCCGTCCTCGACGCTGTGGAGGAAGGCGTCCTGCTGGGCC
>JBHHYT010000001.1:0-64365 GCA_046757705.1 Thermodesulfobacteriota bacterium | reverse complement strand
AGGCCCACCGGGGGCAGGTCCCTGAGGATAGAGCCGCTCAACACGGAGATAATAATACCCGTGTACAAGCACCTCTATAAGGCCGTGATGGAGAGGAAGATAAGCCTCAACTGGGTCAGGGACATAAGCATGGTCACGACGCCCGCCGAGATAAGGGGGCTTATGGGCGCCGACGGCGCGCGTTCCTCGTTTATCGAGAGCTTCTACAAGTCGAGCATAGGGCGCAAGACCGCGTGGGGGCTCTCCTCGATAAGGCGCAAGCTCAGGGTCAAGGACCACGACGACCCGCCGGACTCCTCCGGCTAAGCGAATTGCCGTACAGGGCTGTGCCGGGGTTGGACACGGACATCTGAAGCAGCGGAGCGGTCGCAAGTGAGCATTGAGATAGACACAAGGCCTATATGGCTTATCCTTTTGTCGAAGGCTGTCAGGCCGGTCTTTTTCATCGTCCTCGCCGCTCTCTTCCTGTTCGTCGTTACCCGGCAGGCCCCGGAAGGGCTTTCGGTCCAGGGGCAGAGGGCCATAGCGATATTCCTTCTCTGCCTCGTGCTCTGGGTGACGAACGCGGTGCCCCTTGCCATTACGAGCCTGTTCGCCATCGTGCTCGTTCCTTTGCTCGGGGTGCTCCCCCAGAGGGAGACATACGCGCTCTTCGGCAACGAGGCCGTCTTTTTCATACTCGGCGCGTTCATTCTCGCCGGGGCGGTCATGCACTCGGGGCTCTCCAACAGGATAGCGCTCAACATCATGAACAGGTTCGGGCGCTCTCCGCGCAAGCTGCTCATAAGCATATTCGGGCTTGCCGCCGTGCTCTCGTTCTTCATGTCGGAGCACGCCGTGGCAGCGATGCTCTTTCCCATAGTGCTGGAGATATCCAAGGGGCTCAACCTGCGCCCGGGAAGGTCGAACTACGGCAAGCTGCTCTTCTTCGCGCTCGCCTGGGGCTGCGTCATAGGGGGCGTGGGCACCTTCCTCGGAGGCGCGCGGGTGCCTCTGGCCATAGGCATCCTGCGGGAGACCACCGGCGGGACCATAGGCTTTCTCGACTACACGATAGCGGTCCTGCCGCTGGTGGTGGTGATGCTCTTTGCGGGGTACTTCCTGCTCACGCGCTTTTTCCCCATCGATGTGACCGGGGTGGAGCAGGCGCACAGGGTGCTTGCGCGCAGGCTCAAGAACCTCGGCAAGATCACCGTTACGGAGTACGCCGTGGGCACGGTGCTCTGCCTCACGGTGCTCGCGTGGATATTCTTCGGCGGCGCCTTCGGCCTTGCCGCCGTGGCGCTTATCTCGGTCGTCGCGCTCTTCGTCTTCCGCCTCGTAAGATGGAAAGATATCGAAGAGTATGTGAACTGGGGTATAATATTGATGTACGGCGGGGCCATCATACTCGGCACCGCGCTGGACAGGAGCGGAGCGGCCTCGTGGATAGTAAACGGCGTTGTGGGCAAGTGGGCCGGGAGCCCCTGGGTGGTCTTCGCGATATTCTCGCTCTTGTCCATCCTCCTGACGGAGGCCATGAGCAACGCCGCGGTCATAGCCGTGCTCCTGCCGGTCTGCATCGGCATGGCGGGCAGGCTGTCGATGGACCCGGCCATGCTGACGTACGCCATAGCGGTGCCAGCGGGGCTCGCCTTCATGCTGCCGATGTCGACGCCGGCCAACGCCATAGCGGTCTCGTCGAACTTCGTCACTACTCGGGACATGATAAAGGGAGGCGTTATCATGTCCGTTACGGCATGGATAGTATTTAACATAGTGGCCGCCTTCTGGTGGCCGCTCATAGGCCGGGGGTATATGGGATGAGCAAGCCTAAACTCCTGCTCGTGCTCTCGACGTCCGAGACATCCGAAGAGGCGGTGGACTACGCGGTGGCAAGGTCGAAAGAGGAGGGGATGGGGCTTATCGCCCTCTACCTGCTCGAGACCGGGCTCGCCAGCGAGGTCTTCGACACCTTCTCGGACATCGGCTTCATAGGCGAGAAGCCCTCCACCGAGCTCTCGGAGTCTATAATGAAGGAGTACCGGCAGAGGGGCTACGAAGAGCTCGGCAAGGTGCAGATAAAGGCGATGGAGGAGGGGGTCGACTTCGAGCCGCTCATGGAGCAGGGGGACTTCGTCTCCAGGGTCCTCGGCCTCATAGAAAGCACCGGGGCCCCGGTGGCCGTGCTCGTCAGAAGGAAGAAGAGGTCTTTTTTCAAATACTTCTCCCGCTCTCTCGCGGAAGAGGTGAAGGAGCAGGCGGCCTGCGAGGTGGTACTCTTCACCGAGGACTGATGCGGGACATCTACCCCTCATCCCCCCCCTCTCCCCGAAGGGGAGAGGGGGTTTTAAAGGCCTCCTGCGCATCGATGACGGGAGGCGGCCCCGGGGGCGGTTTGGGGCGGGTGCTACGGGGGCGATTTGCGGGGGCGATTTGCGGGGACGGGTGCCCCGGGCGGAGTGTACCGGGGGCGGTGTACGGGGCAGGGTGGAACGGTCTATAAACGATACGAATATAATGCAGGGTGTACCTATGTCAAAGAAGCAATGGTCTGAGGAAGAACTGAAAAGGGTAAGCGACGGCCTCGAGGGCAGGCCCCCGCAGGAGGCGCTCCGGTGGGTTGTGGACAACTTCGACCGCGAGCAGTTCGCGCTCGCCTGCTCGCTCGGAGAGCTGGTCCTGCTCGACATGCTCGTAAAGATAAAGAAGGACGCGCGCATATTCGTCATAGACACCGGCCTTCTCTTCAAGGAGACCTGCGCGCTCAAGGAGAAGGCCGAGCAGAGGTACGGCATAAAGATAGAGGTCTACTCCTCTCCCGTCTCCCTCGATCAGATGGAGCGGGAGCACGGCCCCGAGCTGTGGAAGACCGACCCGGACATGTGCTGCAATATAAGGAAGGTCGCTCCCCTCAAGGAGGCACTCTCCGGGCTCAAGGTCTGGATAACCGGCATAAGGCGGGAGCAGGCACCCACGAGGGCCAACGCCCCCATAGTCTCCATCGACAGGAAGTACGGCCTTATAAAGGTGAACCCGCTTGCGGGCTGGACGAAAAAAGAGGTCTGGGACTACATCTGCGCCAATGACGTCCCGTATAACGAATTGCTCGACAAGGGCTATCCTTCCATCGGCTGCGAGAAGTGCACCCGAAAGGTAGGGCCCGGCGAAGACCCCCGCTCCGGCAGGTGGACGGGGTTCGAGAAGACCGAGTGCGGGCTTCATAAGTAGTTTTAGACCGACGTCGGGCCCCGCCTCTCTTTATACGGGCGCGTCTGTTGAACGGGGGGGTACCTGAGGGTTGTTGAGCATGGATGAGCTTTTAAAAGAGGTCGTAGCGGTAGCGCACAGGGCCGGAGATGCGATACTCGAGGTCTACGGGTCTGCGGACTTCGGCACCACCTACAAGGAGGAGGGCTCTCCGCTTACGCTTGCCGACAAGGCCGCCAATGATATAATAACAGGCGCGCTCGCCGCCCTTACGCCCGATGTGCCGGTGCTCTCGGAGGAGTCGAAGGCCGAGCCTTTCCAGGTACGCAAGGCGTGGAAGAGGCTCTGGATAGTCGACCCCCTGGACGGCACCAAGGAGTTCATAAAGCGTAACGGCGAGTTCACCGTCAACATCGCCCTCGTCGAGGACGCCTGGCCGGTGCTCGGCGTGGTCTACGCCCCGGCGCTCGGTGTGACGTACTACGGCGTGAAGGGATCGGGGGCGTTCAGGGTAAGCGACGGTGCGACCTCCCGCATAAGCGTATCCGGCTATTCGGGGGAAGGCCCGCTCAAGGTGGTCGCGAGCCGCTCGCACAGGGGAGAGGCGCTCGACGCCTTTTTAAGCGAGGTCGGCGCCTACGAGGTGGTGTGCATGGGCAGCTCCCTCAAGTTCTGTCTCGTTGCCGACGGCACGGCGCACATATACCCGAGGCTCGGGCCCACCATGGAGTGGGACACCGCCGCGGCCCAGTGCGTCGTGGAGGCCGCGGGAGGGCGGGTGACCGACCTCGACGGCAAGGCGCTGCGCTACAATCGGGAGGACTTGCTGAACCCGTTTTTCATGGTGACGGGCTCTCCGCCCTTCCCATGGCGGAAGTACATAGGGAAGGTCTGATTGGCTCAGAGATTTTTAAAAAATTAATCAACGAGAAGGAGGAAGTGAAAGGTGTCAACACTCATCGAACCGCATGGCGGTGTATTAAAGGACAGGATGCTGCCCGCAGCAGAGGCGGAGGCGCTCAAGGCCCAGGCGCGGGACTTCGTATCGTGGGACCTTACGGAGCGTCAGCTGTGGGATATCGAGATGCTCCTTAGCGGGGCTTTCTCGCCCCTTGAAGGTTTTCTCGGGAAGGCCGACTACGACGGCGTGGTAAAGGAGATGCGCCTCGGCAACGGCCTTTTGTGGACGATGCCCATAACGCTGGACGTGACCGAGGAGTTCGCGGTAAAGCTCGAGAGCGGGCAGAAGGTGGCCCTCAGGGACCCGGAGGGCGTGCTCATCGCCGTGCTTACCGTCTCCGACGTCTGGACGCCCGACAAGGCCTCGGAGGCCACCAACGTCTTCAAGACGACAGACGACTTCCACCCCGGCGTCAATTACCTCATGAACAAGGCGCACCCGGTCTACGTCGGCGGCAGCCTCGACGGCGTGGAGATGCCGGGGCACTACGACTTCAAGCACCACAGGAACACCCCGAAGGCGCTTCGCGAGACCTTCGATAAGTCCGGCTGGAGGAAGATAGTGGCCTTCCAGACCCGCAACCCCATGCACCGCGCCCATCAGGAGCTTACGTACAGGGCCGCCAAACAGGTCGAGGCGAACCTCCTGATCCAGCCGGTCGTCGGCATGACCAAGCCCGGGGATATCGACCACTACTCCCGTATACGCTGCTACGAGCACCTTATAAAGCACTACCCGGAGCAGACGACGATGCTCAGCCTTCTGCCGCTCGCCATGCGCATGGGCGGGCCCCGCGAGGCGCTCTGGCACGCCCTTATAAGGAAGAACTACGGGTGCACGCACTTCATCATCGGCAGGAACCACGCCGACCCCGGGGTAGACAGCAAGGGCGAGCCCTTCTACGGCCCCTACGACGCGCAGGAGCTTTTCAAGGAGCATGAGAAGGACCTCGGCATAGAGATGGTTCCGTTCCAGATGATGGTCTACGTCAAGGAGAAGGCCGAGTACGAGCCGGTCGACGAGGTCGAGGAGGGCGCAACCGTCCTTAACATCTCGGGGACCGAGTTCCGCCGCAGGCTCGCCGAGGGCCTCGACATACCCGAGTGGTTCTCGTACCCCGAGGTCGTCTCGGAGCTGAGGAGGACATACCCGCCCCGCCACAAGCAGGGCTTCACCGTGTTTTTCACCGGTCTTTCCGGTTCAGGGAAGTCGACCATAGCCAACGCCCTGATGGTAAAGCTCATGGAGATGGGCGGGCGCCCGGTAACGCTCCTCGACGGGGACCTCGTGCGCAAGAACCTATCGAGCGAGCTCGGCTTTTCGCGCGAGCACAGGGACCTGAACATCCAGCGCATAGGCTTCGTGGCCGGCGAGATAACGAAGAACGGCGGGGCCGCCATCTGCGCCCCCATCGCCCCCTACGCAAAGACCCGCCGCCACGTGCGCGATGAGATCTCCGGGTCCGGCGGCTTCATCGAGGTCCACGTCTCAACACCCCTCGAGGTCTGCGAGCAGAGGGACCGCAAGGGCCTGTACGCCAAGGCGCGTGCCGGCATAATAAAGGAGTTCACCGGCATAAGCGACCCGTACGAGGCCCCGGAGAACCCGGAGATAGTCATCGACACAACCGAGTGCACGCCGGACGAGGCCTCCCAGATGGTGCTCCTCAAGCTCGAGAAGCTCGGTT
This sequence comes from Thermodesulfobacteriota bacterium, assembly GCA_046757705.1. Classification (GTDB taxonomy): domain Bacteria; phylum Desulfobacterota; class GWC2-55-46; order GWC2-55-46; family GWC2-55-46; genus JBHHYT01. The sequence goes on along the minus strand of JBHHYT010000001.1, from coordinate 58,528 downwards.
TCATAAAGGGGGCTTAATGCCCGCCGGGCGGCCGCAGCGCTTGGTAATCCGGCGCTGCGGGCGCCGGCTTCAAGGTGTCGCCGAAAGGGCCGATAAAGACCTTATGGATAAGACAGCGGTACTGAAAGAACGGCTCGTAGAGGCCGCCGACGGGCTCAACGAGAGGTTGACCGCTATGAGCGACAGCTTCTACCGCAACCCGGAACTCGGCCTCGAGGAGCACAGGACGAGCGCGGCCATGCGCGCCTTCCTCGCGCAGGCGGGCTTTGCCGTGGAGGAGGGGGTGGCCGGGATGCCGACCGCCTTCAGGGCCGTGATCGGCTCAGGCGCCCCTGTAATCGCCCTCCTTGCGGAGATGGACGCGCTGCCCGGCGTAGGCCACGGCTGCGGCCACAACATCGGGGGTACCGCCTCCATAGGCGCGGGCGCCGCCATCGCCGCCGTCATGAAGGACGCCCTTGCGGGCGGACAGGGTACGCTCCTTGTGCTCGGCACACCGGCCGAAGAGCTCGGCAAGGGCAAGCTGGAGATGATAAAAAAGGGGCTCTTCGAGGGGGTGGACGCGGCCATGATGGTGCACGCCTCATCGAGGAGGACCGTCTTAAAGAACTTCATCGGGCTTGCGAAAATCAGCTTCACCTTCCACGGGCACGCAAGCCACGCCTCGGCGTACCCGGAAGAGGGCGTAAACGCCCTCGACGCGGTCATCCAGACATTCAATTCCATAAACGCCCTCAGGCAGCAGCTGTCCACGGGCGTGAGGGTACACGGCATAATAACCGACGGCGGCAGGGCCCCGAACATCATCCCGGACAGGGCTGCGGCCTGCTTCTACGTCAGGTCCAACGAGCTCGGGGAGCTGCAGGCCGTAAAGCAGAAGGTCATAAAATGCGCCGAGGGCGCGGCGCTGGCCACCGGCTGTTCGCTCGAGGCCGAGGAGGCGGGCGAGATGAACGCCCCCATGAAGCTGAACCACTCGTTCAGCGATGTGTACAGGGGGGCGCTGAACATGCTCGGGCTCGAGGAGGCGGTGCAGCCGGCGGACAGGAACGTAGGCTCCTCCGACATCGGCAACGTGTCGCGCGTGGTGCCGGCCATACACCCGCACGTGCCGATGAGGCCGGGCATAAACATACATACCCACGGCTTCGCCGATGCCACCGTCACCCCGGACGGCCACAGGGCGCTTATGGAGGGGGTAAAGTGCCTCGGCCTTACCGCCATCGACCTCTTTGCGGACCCGGGCAAGCTCGACCGGATAAAAGAGGAGTTCAACGAGACCCCTTGATGCCGCGCCATTGCGCTCCTCAGGGGGTGTTTTCGGCAACCGCTTGCCCCTTGCCCTCTCCCACGGGGGAGAGTTGGGTTGTGATTCAGATACAGGGTTCCTTTATTCGGGAAGGGTCTGAATGGTTCCGGGACGAATTGTTCAGAGTTTATTTTGGAGAAGCACACGATGGCTGCCCGTAAAAAGATTATCGTAAAGCCCGAGTACCAGCTCAAGCTCGCCTTGACCTTCTTTATCTACATTGTCATCTACTCTGCCATACTCGGTTTTATCATCTTCTATCCGCTCTACAGCGCGCTCAACTCCGCCGCGAGCATCGATGAGCAGGCGCGCATATCCTCGATGGTGCTCTTCCTGCACAAGAGGGTCTGGATAGGCTTTTTCCTGGTCGCGGTGCTTGCCGCGGTGCACGCCATATTCTCCTCCCACCGTGTCGTGGGGCCGATGTACAGGTTCGAGAGGATGATCGAGGAGCTTACGTCCGGGAACTACGCGCACCGCATCCGCATAAGGAAGAGGGACGAGTTCAAGGAGATGGAGGGGCTTCTTAACGCGCTTGCGCAGGAGCTTGAGCTGAGACGGAACCGCGACGCCGCCTTCTGCAACGACGTCAAGACCCGTCTCGAGATGATATCGGCGATGCTCGAGGCCGAGGGCGCCGAGTACCCCGAGGACGTTAAACACCTTACGCAGGGCCTCATAAGCGAGCTTAACGCCCGCTGTGCCGATGGTTAGAGGGGCCTTCGGGAAAAAGCCTATGGTGCGGACAAACGGTATGAGCGCGCATGCGGCGGGCGGGCCGGCCGGAAGCGGTGGCGGTACAGGCGGTTTTACCGTCCTCGAGCTCCTGTTCACCATGGCCATAGTCGCCATACTCGCCGTCATAGCCCTGCCCGTCTACAGCAAGTTCATACAGAAGGCGCGGGAGACCGCTGTGATCTCATACCTCTCCAAGCTCGTAAAGGCCGAGGAGCTCTATTACCTGGGGAGCCCGACGGCGTCGTACACCGGCGACTTCGACGAGCTCGAAACGACGGGGCTGATAACGCCCTCCACAGGTGCGTCGACGCGCATCGAGCACGAGTATACCTTCAGCCTTTCCTCAGGCACCTCCGGGGGCAAGCCCGTCTGGCAGGTGACCGCAGCCCCGGTAGACGGCTCCACCTCCGCCCGCTGGTTCTACGCCGACCAGTCGGGCATATTGAGGTTCGAGACGGGCACTACGGCCTCCGCTGCCAGCCCACAGGTGCAGAACTGATGGCCGGTGAGCCTCCATTATGGACTTGCGGTCCCGGATATGCTATATATGTAGCAGGTTGGGCCAAGAACAACCTTTCAACGGATCCTTAGGATGGATTGCCGGGCAGCAGACTGAAAAGCCCGGCAATTTGCAAGACTTGCACGACTTCACCCAGGGCAGGTCGCGGCTGAAAAAGTCCAAAAAGGAGCTTTTCAACACCCGAAGACGGTAAGCCGCTTCCCTCTTTCCTCATGAAACCCCACCCCAGGCCACAGGCGCTTGATCAGGAGGTCTTTATCCATGGAAAATACAACCGCACCCCTCGGTCCGTCCGGGAGCTGCCGCTTCATGGCAGTTGCCATCTTCCTGTTTGCATGCCTCCTCATGGCCGTGCCAGCCCGTGCCCGGGCCGCTCCCGGGATAAAGGTCGTGGAATCCACGGGGGTGGCCGTTGTTGCCGGCGGGGGTGAGGCCGCGGCACGGGACTCCGCCATAGCCGACGCGCTCAGAAAGGCCGTCGAGCAGGGCGTGGGTACGCTGGTCTCCTCCGAGACCATGGTAGAGAACTATCAGGCATTGAGCGACAACGTCTATACGCAGACCCACGGCTACATCAAGAGCTATTCCGTTACCGCCGAGGGGCAGTCCTCAGGCGTCTACCGGGTAAGCGTGCGCGCCGAGGTAGCAGTCGGAGGCCTGCGCGACGAGCTGGGCGCGCTGGGCATCCTCAGGAGAAAGGCCGAGAACCCGAGGGTACTGTTCATGATGGCCGAGAAGAACATCGGCCACAGGTACTACGTCTTCTGGTGGTGGGGAAGGAGCGAGTACAGGGGCGAGTCGGTCGACCTGTCCGCCGCCGAGTCATCGTTGAAGGAGCTCTTCGTGGATAAGGGCTTCAACGTCGTGGACATCTCCGGCAGCACAGGCACCTTCGACCTCTCCGACGCCGTGAAGGTCGCCGACCTTGGCAGGGACGGGGCACGCTCCGTCGGAAAGGGGCTCAACGCGGATATCGTCGTCTACGGCAAGGCCGTGGCCACAGAGGGCCCCCGCACGCCGGGAAGCACCGTCGGCACCTATCTGGCAGATGTGACGGCAACGGCCGTGAGGGTCGACGACGGGGTGGTGCTCGGCACGAGCACCGGCCACGGCGCCGCGAGGAACATCTCCTCGATAACCGGCGGCTCAGAGGCCATATCAAAGGCCTCGGCGGAGCTCGGCGGCAGGCTCGTGGAGCAGATAACGAAGAGGTGGGCGGGCCCCCGGACCGTAACCCTGCGCCTTTCCGGCGTCGACAACTACAAGGAGCTGAAGGACTTCAAGAAAAGGCTCAAGGGCAGGATAAGGGGCATAGAGGCGATATTCCTGCGCTCCTACACCGGCGACACGGCCGTGCTCGAACTCGAGGCCACGGTAAGCGCCCAGAAGATAGCCGACGGGGTATCGAGGCTCGGGCCGTACTTCAGGGTAACGGGCGCCACGAAGGACTCCGTTGACGTGATAGTCGAGGGCGTGGACCTCAACAGGTAGGTCCGGCTTATAATCCCTCATCATTCTTCTCGAAAGAATGGGCAAGGCGCATCTGGAAGGCCGTTTTGGAGCAGTGGATGTCCGGAAATCTCTCATACCCCGGTACCCGCGCGGGTAGTGTGGCTCGAAGAAGGGCTGTGTCATCAAAAAAAGCGCGGTTCGCGGCATTGCTCCTCTTTACCGCCTTTGCTCTCACCGCGTGCGCGGCGGGCCCGAGAGTGCGCCCCGTGGCGCCCGACCCGTCCAACCCCGTCTACACGGTGGCCATACTGCCGTTCTACAACGCCACGAACGACGTGAAGGGCCCGCGCATGATAAGGGAGGAGTTCTTCCGCCGCATCCAGGGACGCCACTACTCGGTGATGCCCCTTGAGCAGACCGACTCCGTCCTCGTAAACAGGATGGGCATAACGCTCGGCTCGCAGCTCGAGATGACCACCCCCGGGAAGGTGGGAGAGGTGCTCGGCGTCGACGGCGTCATATACGGCTACGTATTGAACTTCGACGACATAACCACCGGCCTGTACAACGTCAAGAAGGTCAGGGCGGGCTTCAAGCTCGTGGACACGAGAACGGGCGTCGTCGTATGGTCGGACGGCCTCGGCGTAAAGGCGGCGATAGCCGGGGGCAAGGCGGGCGCTGGCATAACCATACTGCAGGAGCTGGAGGGCGACGGGCTCGACGAGTTCAGCTCCATAAAGGGGATAGAGGACATAAAGGGGCTCTCCGACTGGCGCCTTGTAAGCGTCATAGGGACGCGCAAGGCCGGGGACGCCGCCATCATCGCCCTCTCGGAGAAGATCATCACCACCGCCCTCGGCGTGCACCTGAAGGCGGAGACGGACGTCTTGCTGAAAAAGGTCCTCTCCGGCTTCCCGGCGGGCCCCGGGAGGGCCAGGGGCGGGGCGGCCGGCCCCTGAGGTGACGTCAGGCGGGCCCCGGACAGGCCCCCGGCTTTGCGACCAGCATGATTTGAGAACACTTGAAAAAAGGAGGGGCAGAGATGATAAACGGGTTTAAAGCAGGGACGTTGAGCGTCCTTTTCGCCGTGCTTATCGGGGCGGCCTTCCTCTTTACGGGCTGCGGGCCGACGATGTCCGGGGCGGTAAAGGAGGACGTAAGCCTCACCGAGCAGACCGGGGAGCTCGAGCAGCTCGGCTCCATGTACCGCGGGCCTGACTACAACATCGCCATACTCCAGTTCGACAACAGGACCCCGAGCGGGACCATCGGCGTCGGGGAGGCGGCCACCGACATACTGAGGACCATCGTAAAGCAGGCGGGGCTCGAGCCGGTGGTGCTGACCAAAGACGAGATGAAGGAGCAGGAGCGGCTTATCGAGCTTCAGCAGACCGGGGCCCTCAGGAAGGGCAGGAAGGACGCCGCCGCCGGCTTCGAGTCGGTGGACTTCAGGATATCCGGCTCCATAACCTCTTACGCCGAGGTCGAGGAGTCGATCAACACCATACTCACCCAGAGCAAGACCCGGATAGCGCGGGTGCAGGTGGACTACGCCCTCGTGGACGTCTCCACGGGAAAGACCCTCTTGTCCGAGTCCGGGCTGGGCGAGTACAGGAAGAAGACCGGCGGCATACTCGGCCTGGGTTCGAGGGCGACCGCCGACCCCGGCCTGAGGGACGGCGCGCTTCGCGACGCCCTCTCAAAGGCCATGTCGAATATGATAGAGAAGCTCAACGCCATACCCTTCAAAAGCCGCGTGGTGCTCGTGGAAGGGCCCAGCATAATCATAAGGGCAGGGACCAGGAGCAGGCTCGAGCCGGGCACCACGCTCGGCGTCTACAGGCCCGGCAGAGACCTCATAGACCCGGATACCGGCAGGGTGCTCGGCAAGAGGGAGAAGAAGATAGGCGAGATAACCCTGACCACCCATCAGGGCGAGAACATCTCGGAGGGCGCGGTAAAGTCCGGCGCGGGCTTCCGCGCCGGCGACGTGGTAAAGGTGCTGGACTGACAGGGAATGCCTGATCTGTTCAGACCTTGCGCGGCACATGGACGTGCTGCCATCTTCGATGGCGTCAAGCCATTGGAGATGTGATGAATTGTTCAGAGGTTCCCTGACCGAATACGAGGAGGTGCATCCGATGAGAAATCCTTCAAGGCTGTTGCTGCCCCTGTTGGCGGCCCTGCTTTTCGTGGCTGCCGGGTGCTCCAGGCCGGAGATGGTCTGTACCTCCCCCGAGGACAACCCGCGCCACCATTACTCCGTCGGCATGGAGATGATAGAGCAGGGCAGGCTCGCGGACGCCTCCGCGAAGTTCGACCGCTCGCTCCGGTGCGACAGGGGCTTCGGGCCAGGATACGCCGGGCGCGCTCTGTACGAGGCGTACGCCGCCGCCGCGCTTCCGTCCGGTGAGATGCGCCAGGAGGCGGCGGACAAGTCCTTCTACGACCTCAAGAGGGCGTTCAAGAGGGCCGAGACCAAGGAAGACGAGTTCGCGTACTACCTCGCGTCCATGCGTGTCGATACCGTCCTCAAGCCGAGGAAGTGGCTCCGCTCGGCCGAGGGCGGCTACCGCAAGGCCATGAAGCTCAAGGTCGACGAGAACGCGCTCGTATTCTACGACGGCAGGGAGGCCGCCCCGTACTTCATGGGTGTCGCGTACCTCGAGGCCGGAGAGTTCCAGAAGGCCCGGGACAGGTTCGGCGACGTGCTCGGCCTGCGCAGGGAAGGCAAATGGAACGAAAAGGCCGACAGGGCGTGGAAGAAGACCGACAAGATAGTAAGGGCGCTCGCCGGCATCACCCTCGGGGACATAGGGACGGAGATAGCCGTCAAGGACAGGGTCTCGCGCGGGGACATGGCGGCGCTTCTCGTCGACGAGCTGAAGATAGACAGGCTCTTCGCCGGAAGGATACCGGTAAGCTCCGAGATAGAGAGGATGAAGCCGGGGCCCACGCCCGTGGACGTGGCGGCGAGCCCCTTCAAGCAGGAGATACTCCTGCTTATGAAGTGGGGGGTGCGCGGCCTCGAGCCGGTGCTGGACCCGTCATCGAAGGAGTACCTCTTCGGCCCGGACAGGCCGGTCCTTCGGAAGGACTTCGCCCTGGTGCTCGAGGACGTGCTCATAAAGCTCACCGGGGACGAGACTATCTCCTCCGCATACTTCGGCCACAGGCGCTCGCCGTTCCCGGACGTCCGGCCCGATAGCGCGTGGTACAACGCGATTATGAACGTGACCACCCGCAACCTGATGGAGACCGAGCTCTCCGGGGAGTTCAGGCCGGACGACGAGGTCGACGGCGCCGAGGCGATACTCGCCGTAAGGGTGCTCAAGCAGAGGCTCAACATATATTAGCGGGCCTGTGAAAGACGACCCGCTTGCGCGGTCCATGGACGGTTTTTTTTTCGGCATACTGCCGCAGGGTTTCATTTCCACGGCCGGCTCAGGCGGCCTTTTCTGCGCGAGAGCCGTTGGCCAGGGAGGTAGGATGAGAAAAATTTTGCTCATTCCCGTCTTTTTTGTACTGTTTGTCACAGCCGCAGCCGCCGGTTTGGGTGATAATAACCCTGAGCCTTCCTCCGGGCCTTCGCAGGCGTTCGTCTCCGGCTCCATCGTGGTAAGGGGCGAGGGCGCCGCCCCGTCGGGGGCGTACTCCGCGGCGCAGAAGAGGTTGATGGCGCTTCGCGCCGCCAGGGTGGTCGCCTTGAGGGAGGCCGCATCGATGGTCGGCGGCGTGACGGTAGACGGGGAGACCACGATAGTGAACGCCGCCAGCAAGTCCGACGTCGTGAGGACCATGGTGCAGGGGGTCATAAAGGGGGCCCGGACCGTCAAGGAGGACTACGGCCCGTCGACCGGCATGGCAATAGTCTATCTCTCCGTGCCCATGACGGGCCCGGGCGGCCTCATAGGCACGCTCCTGCCGCAGGTGACGCCCATGTACCCGGGCGGCATGCCTCCGTTCGTGCCCGGCCCCGGCGTTGCGAGCACAGGGACGTACGACGGGCTTATCATAGACGTCAGGGGCCACCCCTTCAAGCCAGCGCTCATAAACCGGGTGCTCACCGGGGGCGGGGAGGTCGTCTACGACCCGTCCTCCGTGGCAGGTGACGTACTCGTCGAGAGGGGGGCGGCCGGGTACACGAACGACATCGGCAAGGCGCGGGCGCTTCTCGCGGAGCGCGGCTCCACCAACCCGCTGGTGGTAAGGGCCGGCGGGGTGCTGAGGTCAACGGACGTGCGGATCGCGCCAGGGGATGCCGAGGTCGTATTGACGTCCAACCGGTCTAACAATTTTCTCGAAAGGGCGAGGGTCGTCTTCGTGCTCCGGTAGCCCACAGCCCTTCGCGGTAGCTGCAAAACGGACTTATACTCAAGGAGGTATGCTTTGAAGAAGATCCTGCTGGCTTTTGCCGTATTTCTGGCCGCCGTCTCGTTCAGCTCAAAGGCGTCGGCCGTAGTGGACGTCGATGCCCGGTACTGGTTTACCAACCTCAGCAGCGATATTACGGCATCGAGCGGCTCCATCGCCGGGACAAACGTCGACTTCGTCAACGACCTCGGCGTCGACGAGACGAAGGGCTTCGTCGAGGGCAGGATAACCCTCGAGCTCGGAAGCCACAAGATCAGGTACGCGTTCGTGCCTCTCAAGTGGGACGCCACCAGCACCCTTGCGCAGCAGGTCATCTTCGGCGGCAAGACCTACACGGCGTCCACCCCCGTCGAGTCGGAGCTGAATGTGAACTACCACCGCCTCGGCTACGAATATGATATAATAGATATGCTTGATAACCACCTCGGCTTCATATTCGAGCTCAAGTACTTCGACGGCAACGCGCGCCTCAAGGCGACGTCACTCGGGCTCGACGAGAACGAGAACTTCAACGTCCCGATACCCACGGTGGGCGTCTCCGCCCAGGTCTCGCTTCCGTTCCTCTTCTCTGTCGGGGGCGAGGTGACGGGAATAACGCTTGGCGGCAACGCCTATCTCGTCGACGGAGAGGCGGCGTTCAACTTCAAGCCCGCGCCCTTCGTGGTCGTATCCGGCGGTTACAGGCTCTTCAAGATACACGTTGAGAAGGATCTTGACAAGGGGGACCTGACGGTCAAGGGGCCGTTCCTTAACGTCAGGGCGGACTTCTGAGCCTCCACGCCGGGCAATGGGCAAGGGGCGGCCGTTGACGGATGCGGCCCGGAGCGCCGTGCTTTCAGGCCGTTTTCGATCGTCTGATCCACCGGCGCCAGCCGGATGCCTTTCTTTCACGGCCCTCCCCCCCGATGGGGAGGGCAGGTTTCAGGGGATACCCCGCAGCCTGCTCCGGGGAGGCCCGTTGTAAAGAATACCGAGGGGGCCCTTGGCGGGCTCCCGCCAGCTTTCCGATTACATCATCCAAAAAACCGCTTCTCGGACACACGCACCAGGGGACTTCCTATACGGGTCCCCTTTTGCTTTTTCAGTAGACGGCTTGTTATTATGGGGATATTCCGGTCTTTAGGCGAAAAGCTGTCATTGCGCGCGGGGGTGCTACACGCCCAGTGGAGGCTGCTCGCCTTCTCGCTCGGTTCCGCTCTCAGGCTCGTGGGTCGGCGGCGGGCGACCTTCAGCGTTTTTTTGAAGCAGATATACTTTACCGCCTACGAGGCCATCCCCATCGTCTCCTGGATAGCGCTCATCCTCGGCCTGATAGTCGTCACACAGGCGCTGAGCATACTGCCGCGCCTCGGGGGCGAGGGGCTCATAGGCGAGATGCTCGTCTGGGTCGTGGTTCGCGAGCTCGGCCCTGTCATCGCCTCGGTCATAGTCATAGCGCGCAGCGGCACCGCCATAGCCGCGGAGCTCGGGACCATGAAGATATCCCGGGAGATCGCGGCCCTCGAGGTCATGGGCATAGACCCCATGCACTACCTCGTGATGCCCCGGGTCATAGGCACGGCCGTGAGCGTCTTCGCGCTCACCGTCTACTTCGAGGTCATATCCATCGGGGGAGGGTACCTGCTGGCGGGCTTCGGGAAGAAGGTAGCCTTTTCGGTCTACATGTCGAGCATACTCGGGGCCATGGGCTTTGTCGAGGTGGGCGTCTCGATATTGAAGAGCATCCTCTTCGGGCTTATAACAGGCACCGTATGCTCTTACCACGGACTGATGGTGCAAAGGTCGATTACCCAGATACCACAGGAGGTCACGAAGGCGGTCATCGGCAGCCTCGGCCTCGTCTTCGTGACAGACGCCGCCATCACCATACTGTTTTTCATGTAAGCGCCGCGCGGGCCGGGTGGTTTTTCTGTCTCGGCACCCCTCACCATGACTTGAAGGAGAGGGGTGTGACAGACGGCACTGCCGCAGGGCACAGGCCGAGGGCGCAGGCCCCGGGGATGGAATGGAACCACTTGTCGAGCTTACGGACGTAACCTATACCAACGACGCCGGCCGTCTCATATTCGACCGGGCGCACCTTTCGCTTGCCCCCGGGGAGATACTGCTCGTTACCGCCCCGGTGGGCTCGGGCAAGGGCGTGCTCCTGAAGCTCATCTCCGGGCTGCTCGCGCCAGAGGGCGGCGCCGTGCGCCTGTTCGGAGAGGGGGTAGCCGGGATTTCCCCGTCGGCGTTCAACGGGCTCAAGAAGAGGATGGGCTTCGTCTTTCAGGACACCGTGCTGGTGAGCAACCTGAAGGTCATCGAGAACGTGGCCCTGCCGATGCTCTACCACACGAACACGCCTCCTGAGGAGTGCTTGGAGCTCGCAAGTGAACTGCTCGGCGCAACGGGCTTTAAAGGTGACCTCTGGGGGCTGCCGGACCTGCTGGGGTTCCACGACAGGAAGAGGGTCGCGGTGGCGCGGGCCCTTTCCATGGACCCGGAGGTGCTCGTCTGCGAGAGCATAGGCGCCGGACTTACGGCCTTCGAGAAGGAGGTCCTAGCCTCGCTGATACTCGGTTTCCACGCCTGCGGCCCGTCCCGTGGGCTGCTCTTTACCTCCACCAGCGCGGCGGACGCCCCGGTCTTCAAGGCCTGCCGGGTGGTGCGCATAGAGGGCGGCGTGTTCGTTGAAAAGGGAGGTGTACGCTGATGGGCATAAGGGAGAAGGACCCGAGGTTCAGGAACCTCGAGGTAAAAACGGGCGTGCTCGTGCTCTTCGCCGTTATCGGCGTCCTGCTCGTCATGGTGCTCATCGGCAGGGAGCGCGACCTGTTCACCAAGAAGTACCGCCTGCACTTCGTCTCGGAGAGCGGCGCGGGCATCGTGAAGGGGATGCCGGTGAAGCTCTCGGGGTTCAAGATAGGCCGGGTCAGGAGTATAGAGCTTACAGGCGACGCCCGCGTAGAGGTCTTTGCGGAGGTGAACAAGAGGTATGAGAGGTGGATACGCGAGGGCTCCAGGGCGCGCCTCGTAAAGGAGGGCTTCATAGGGGACGCCTTCGTCGAGATAACGGGCGGGGACCCGGAGGGCAGGATGCTCGCAGACGGGGAGGTGCTCCCGTTCGAGAGGACGGGCGGCATAGAGACGCTCATAAGGGAGGCCAAACCGGTGCTCAAGGAAATAAAGGAGATTATAGACTATGCAAACGACCCGGAAGGCGATATAAAGGTTATACTTGAAAACATGAGGGGGCTTACCGTAGAATTGAACCGGTCGAGGGAGGCGATGGCCGACACGATGAGGGAGTTCTCCGCCACGGTCAGGGAGTCGAGGGCGTTCGTGCGCAAGCTCGACGCGGTAGCCGACGACCTGGGCCCTGCGGCGGCCCGGCTCGGCTCCATCTCCGGGAGGGCCGAGAGGATCTCCGTGAAGGTGGAAAAGATAGTTGACGACCTGGGTGGGATTACTGGTATGATGTCCGCCGAGAAGCAGAGGATAAGGCGGCTGCTCATCGACGCCGGGCAGGCTGCGTCGGATGGCAGGCATGTCATGAAAGGGTTGAGGCGGAGCTGGCCCATAAGGCTGATGTTGCCCGGGCGGACGGCCCCGGCGCTGGTGCCCCTTGACGGTTCCCTGTTTAAAAGGAGGGTGGATGAGTAGGTTTTTGGGCAGGTATGCTGGTATTGTCTTTGCCGTGGCTCTTGCGGGCGCCGGGCTCTTCGCCGGGTGCGCGCATATCCGCGCCGACAGGCCGTTTATGCTCTCCATGTCCGAGGGGGCGAGCAGGGACGGGGCCGAGGCCTTCGCCTCGGGCGCGCGCGAGAGGGCGCTGGACAAGTTCAGGGAGGCGCTCCGTATAGACCGTTCCATCGACAACCGTTCCGGCGAGATGCGTGACCTCGTGAACATAGGCAGGGTCTACACGGCGCTCGGGAGGTACGTGGCGGCTGCGGATTTTCTCAACTCGGCGGTGAGGCTCGGAGAGGTGACAAAGGATGAGGCGAACCTCTCCGAGGCGTACGCGACCTTCGCAAAGGTCGAGTATCTCTCGGGCCGGACCGGCCCCGCGCTCGACTACATGGAAGAATCGTTGCAAATCGACAGCAGATTGGGTTATAAATCCGGAGCAAGGCTCAACCTGCTCGGCTACATCTATATCGACTGCGGGAGGCACGCGCAGGCCAGGGAGGTCTTAGGCACGGCGCTCAGGATAAACACCGACGCCGGGGACACCCTCGAGCAGGCCAACTCCTACAGGGCGCTCGGCGATACAAGCGTTGCCGGTGGCGATGCCGAAGAGGCGTTCGATTACTACGAGAAGGCGTACAGGCTCGACGCCAGCGCCGGGGTGCCGGATAAGATAGCGCATGACCTCAGGAAGCTGGCGGAGCTGAACCTGAAGACGGGCCGCCGCATCAAGGCCCTCTTCCTCTTCGAGCGCTATTATGTCGTAAGCTCCAACAGCGGCTCCCGCAGCAATACCATGGAGGCGCTCGACAGGCTCATCAGCGTCTGCAGGGAGCTGGGGGACAACGAAAAGGCCCTTTTTTATCAGGGGATAAAGGACGGCCTCGACGCCGCGGCATTCAATTACTGAAGGTAAGGACAGGATGAGACCACGGATACTTGCCGTTGACGACGATGAGCGCAACCTGGCGCTCCTTACGGCAAAGCTCGAGCAGGAAGGCTACGAGGTAGGCAACGCCGCAAACGGGGTGGAGGCCCTCAAAGAGGTCCGTTCCTTTCATCCGGACCTCATTATCATGGACGTAACCATGCCCAAGATGGACGGCTACGAGGCGCTTCGCCACCTCAAGTCGCGCGAGGAGACGTGCTACATACCGGTTATCATGCTCACGGGCAGGGCGGACATAGAGGACAAGGTGCTCGGCTTCGAGGTCGGTGCGGAGGACTACATAAACAAGCCGTACAGCCTCCTGGAGGTGGCCGCTCGCGTAAAATCCCTGCTGCGCATGAGGGCCCTGCAGAACAAGCTGCGCGAGACCGAGAAGGTGGCCGCCCTCGGCGAGATGGTAGACGGCATAGCGCATGAGATAAGGAACCCGCTCACCACCATAGGCGGCATGGCCAGAAGGCTGCTCGAGAGCGAGGCCAATGAGCAGAACAGGGAGTACGAGCGGTATATCATAAAATCGGTCGAGAGGCTCGAACGCATGCTGCAGAGGGTCGACGAGTACAAGATGATACTCGTGTCCACCCTTACGAGGGGGGATATCGACAAGGTCATCAACGGTGCGGTAAAGGAGGTAAAGGAGTTCATGGAGGGATCGGGCAAGGAGATCTCCATAAAGACCCACCTGATGCCCGACCCCCCGCCGGTGAACCTCGACTACGGGAACCTGAAGACGGCCTTATACAATATCCTGCAGAACTCCGTCGAGGCCATCGAGAAAAAGGGCGAGATAAGGGTGGAGACCTTCCCGTCCATAGACCAGACCATCGCCATAAGGGTCTCGGACAACGGCGTGGGCATCAACCAGGAAGACCTCAGGAAGATATTCAACCCCTTCCAGTCCGGCAAGTTCGAGGGCGCCGGGCTCGGCCTGACCATAAGCTACAGGATATTGCAGGACCACGGAGGGGAGATAGAGGTGGAGAGCGAGAGAGGCAAGGGCACCTCCGTCACCATCCGGCTCCACCCGATAAGCGAGGGGTAGTGGCGTACACTTTCGATGCTTCGATGATACGCACGCACGCCGCCCCTCTCCCATGGAGAGGGGCGTTTTTAATGGGGCGGCGTTTGCCTTTCTTTGAGGGGCCTTGCCGGGGTCAGGCAGGCGCGGTGAGCTTCAGGACCGTGTCCTTGAGAAAATCCCTGTCGTTCTTCTCCGGGTAGTCGATGTTATAGTGCAGGCCGCGCGACTCCTTCCTCAGGGCCGCGGAGTCTATGATAAGCTCCGCCACGGTGGCGATGTTCCTCAGCTCCACGAGGTTGTTCGTTATGGTGAAGTCCCAGTAGTACTGGTTTATCTCTTCCTTGAGGAGGTTTATCCTCCTTTTCGCCCTCTCGAGCCTCTTGTCCGACCTGACGATGCCCACGTAGTTCCACATGAAACGGCGTATCTCGTCCCAGTTCTGGGTTATGACGACCGCCTCGTCGCTCACTACGGCCCCGCCCGGCTCCCACGGCGGTATCTGTGGCACGGTCTCCTTCCCGTCCACCACCCGCCGGGCCTGCCGGGCGGCCCTGTCGGCGAAGACGAGCGATTCGAGCAGGGAGTTGGAGGCAAGCCGGTTGGCGCCGTGAAGCCCGGTGCACGCGGTCTCGCCTATTGCGTAGAGCCTGTCGAGGCCCGTTTTGCCGCTGTCGTCGGTGCGTATACCTCCGCACGTATAGTGCGCCGCCGGGACGACCGGTATGGGCCCGGCGGTTATGTCGATGCCGAACTCGAGGCACTTGCGGTAGATGTTCGGGAAACGCCCCTTTATGAAGGCGGCGGGCCTGTGGCTGATGTCGAGGTAGACACACTCGTCCCCGCTTTTCTTGAGCTCGAAGTCTATGGCGCGCGCCACGATGTCCCTGGGCGCGAGGTCCGCCATCGGGTGGTGTCTCTTCATGAACTGCGTGTTGTCCCTGAGGATGAGCCTGCCGCCTTCGCCCCTCAACGCCTCGGAGATGAGGAAGCTCTTCGCCTTGGAGTGGTACAGGCAGGTGGGGTGGAACTGGATGAACTCCATGTCCGCCACCTCGGCGCCGGCGCGGTAAGCCATGGCCGTGCCGTCGCCGGTGGCGACGTCCGGGTTGCTGGTGAACAGATATACCTTGCCCGCGCCGCCCGTGGCCAGCACGGTTGCCCGCGCAAGGCAGGACTTCACCTCCCCGGTGGCCTTATCGAGCGCGTATGCGCCCCATATGGCCTCCTTGCCATGGGCAGGGGGGCCGACGAACTTGGAGTGCGCAAGGAGGTCTATGGCGATATGGTTCTCGAATACGGTGATATTGGGGTTGGATGCAACGGCGCAGACGAGCGCCTCTTCAACGGCCCTGCCCGTGAGGTCCTCGGCGTGGACTATCCTGCGCTTGGAGTGCCCGCCCTCCCTGCCGAGGTCGAGCTCGGCCTCCGAGCCCGCGCAGCGTCTGGAGAACTCGACCCCGAGCCTTATGAGCTCCTCCACCCGTTCAGGCGCGTCCCTTACGACCATCTCGACGATCCGCCTGTCGCACAGCCCGGCCCCGGCGTAGAGCGTGTCCTTTATGTGCGCCTCGAAGGTGTCCTCCTTGCTCGACACCGACGCGATGCCTCCCTGGGCGTAGAATGTGGCGCTCTCCCGGATGTTCCTCTTCGTAAGCACGGTCACGGTGCCCTTGGCGGCGGCCTTGAGCGCGAAGCTCAGGCCCGCGATGCCGCTTCCGATAACGAGGTAATCAGACCTTATCTCCAATGGCTCTCCTTGAGGGGGCCCGGGTAAAGCTTTCAAAGCCCGCCGACGATATATACGGCAGGGGGCTATCGCGGCCCTTACGGGGGCCTGCTTTTTTCCGCCGGGTGAAGGTAAAGATTAAGACAAGTGTTGTTTTTTGTCAAATTTTTATTTTTTTTCAATGTCTTGCGGCCGGGGTGTCCTTCGGTCGTTTTGCCCCATCAGAACGACGACTGCAGACCCCCCTCCATCCCCCTTTGTAACAGGGGGATGGAGGGCCCCTGTTGCAAAACTTCGCCTCCCTCGATGGGAGGGGATTGAGGGGAGGGTGAGAGGCTGACTTCGACCCCACTCCAACCCTCACCCATCAAGGTGATGGGGTGTCATTGCGAGGGGCCGAAGGCGACGAAGCAACCTCTCCGAACGATAGATGGAAAGGGGTCTCGGGCGGCCGTTTACCGGCGCCGAAAACCGGGGCCCGATACCCGGAGGGGTAAAAAGGGCTTGCCCTTTTGGGTGCGCCATTGTAGACTGTCGGTGTCGAAATGTCCTCAAACCGTCACGACGCGCCGCGGAAAGAGGCTGTGCGATGGCCATGAAAAAAATTTACATTCCTGTTTTCTCCGTTATAATCATCTTGCTGGCCTCCTTGACCGCATCCGCGGACTTTTACAAGTATACCGATGAGTTCGGCGTTGTCCACATAACCAACGTCAGGAGGCCGGGTTACAGCCGGGTGTTGGAGGAGAAGGGGTTTCAGGCGGCCCCGGCCCCGCCCCGCCGCGTAGCGAAAAAGAAGCTTGACGCGATGATATACATCTCGGCCGCGAGGTACGGCATAGACCCCGCCCTCGTCAGGGCGGTCGTAAAGGCCGAGTCGGACTACGACGCCGGGGCGGTCTCTGCCGTGGGCGCGCGTGGGCTCATGCAGCTTATGCCCGAGACGGCCCGGCGCATGGGCGTAAAGGACATACACGACCCCGAGGATAACATCGAAGGCGGCATAAGGTACCTGAGCCGTCTCCTCGAGAGGTTCGACTGGAAGGTGCCCCTGGCGCTTGCCGCATACAACGCCGGAGAAGGGGCGGTGGAGAGGTACGGCGGGGTGCCTCCTTACGAGGAGACGCGGGCGTTCGTGAGCAAGGTCATGGAGTATTACAGGGGCAGCAGGGTCGGCAGATAGGAATACCCCCGCAGGCGCATTAAGCCCATAAACGAAGCATTGAGAGAAGGTCTTTCGGTATGGTTATGCAACCGGGTTCATCTGCAAGGCATCTGAACCTCCCAAACAGCCTGACCATAATCAGGATATGCGCGGCGCCGGTGCTCGTGGTCCTGTTGCTGTATCCCGGCAGGGGTCTCGCCGTCACCTCGACCATACTCTTCGCCGCCGTGTGCGTCACCGACTGGCTCGACGGCTACATCGCGCGCAAGAGCGGAGACGTCACCTCTCTGGGCAAGTTCCTCGACCCCCTGGCCGACAAGATACTCATAACCACCGCCTTTATCATGCTCATTTCCCTGGGGCGCGCCCCGGCGTGGGTGATCGCTCTGATGATAAGCCGCGAGATAGCGGTAACGGGGCTGCGCGCCATTGCCACCGACGCCGGTGTCGTCATCTCCGCGAGCAGGCTCGGAAAGCTGAAGACCGTCTCCCAGATAGCCGCCCTCGTGCCGCTCATCCTCCACTACACCTTCTGGGGCATAGACTTCCACACCGTGGGCATGGTCCTGCTCGTCATAGCCTTCGTGCTCACCATCTGGTCCGGAGTAGACTACTTCATCAACTTTTTCAGGAAGTATTCGCTCTCCGGAGATTGACAAAAACCCTTGTAGATATTAATATATATATTGAAAACGTACTCCACTTCAGGTTCGCGCGCACCACATCCCGTATTACACCCCGTTTAAAGAAACCTTAAACCACAGGGCCCACCTTAGAAAACTCATCAGCCTCGACGCCCGTTTTTCCTCAAGGCGCTGTATGAGGCTCAGGCTATCCCAGAGGTTCACTATCTACATCGGCGCAATCCTTGCCGTCGGCATAGGCCTGCTCGTCTTCAACGACCTACACTCCAACATGAAGCTCCTTACCGACATCGGCCTGAGCGAGAGCGAACGTTTGAGCAACGGGCTCTTTGAAGAGCTGCTCCATTCTATGAGCGCCGGAGGGGGAAGGGCCGAGAACAGGGCCATAATAGAGAGGTTCAAGCTGATAGAGGGCGTCAAGGAGGTGCGTGTCATGCACGGCGTGGTCATCGACTGGCAGCACGGCATGGAGGAGGATGAGCTGCCCGTGGACGAGTACGACCGGGCGGCGCTCGAAGGCAGGCTGGTAAGCATGATATCGAGAGACGGCGGCTTCAGCGTGGCCCGTTTCGTAAAGCCAATAATCGCTCGCAAGGGGTGCGTGAGGTGCCACCACACGCACGCCGGGGAGATAATAGGCGCCATATCCGTAGAGATATCGCTTGAGAAGTACGAGGCGATTATCACCGACCACTCGTGGAACTTCATCTACTGGGGCGGCGGCATCCTCGTACTGACCAGCCTGTGCATCCTGTACGTCGTCCACGACAGGCTGCTCGTGCCCATAGACGAGCTCAAAAAGGGCGCGGAGGCGCTCGCCTCCGGTGACCTCGACTACCGGCTCGGCATAAACACGGGTGACGAGTTCGAGGAGACGGGTAGCGCGTTCGACGATATGGCCGCCTCGCTTTCGACTGCGACATCCAGGCTCGAGGCGCTCGACGAGAAGCACTCGAAGCTTATGCAGATGGCGGCGGACGCGATACTGATCAAAGACCTCGAGACCGACACGTTCACCGATGTCAATCCGGCGGCCGAGAAGCTCACGGGCTATACGTCCACGGAGCTCAAGGCGATGAAGACGACTCAGTTGTACCCGCGTGAGCGGGTAGAGGAGTACAGGGACGCGTTCAGGAGGCTCGCCCGCGACGGCAGGGGGTACATCCACGAGGCCGAGGTCGTAAGGAAGGACGGAAGCGTCGTCCCCATAGAGATCGCCGCCTCGGTCATGGAGATAGAGGGGCGCAGGTTCATGCAGGAGATATGGAGGGACCTGTCAGAGAGGAAGGGCTTTCAGGAGATAATAAGCAAGCACGTCGAGGAGCTCGAGGAGACGGTCCGCCAGAGGACGGCCGAGTTGAACAGCTCGCTTACGGCCCTCGAGCAGGCGTACGTAAAGTTGCAGGACTCGGAGCAGAGGTTCGTCCAGTCGGCAAAGCTGATATCCCTGGGCGAGATGGGCGCGGGCATAGCCCATGAGCTCAACAGCCCCCTGGCCGGTATACTGAGCATAACCGAGGTGCTGCTGAACAGGACCCCGCCGGACGACCCGAACCACAGGCTCCTCGAGAAGATGAAGGACGCCGCAACGCGCTCGAAGTACATCATACTCGACATGCTCACCTACTCGCGCCCCTCGAGGCATGGTTTCGAGCCGATGTTCCTGAACGAGGCGCTTCGCGCCACCCTGTGCATATTCATCTCGGAGATAAAGACCTGCTCCATAAAGATAGAGGAGGACTTCGACCTCCAGCTCCCGAAGGTCTTCGGCAGCAAGGGGCAGATAATGGAGGTGTTCCTCAACATCATAAAGAACGCGAGGGACGCCATGGACGGGAGAGGGACGATCTACATATCCACCTGGGTCTCCCGCGAGGGGTCCGGTGACTACGCCGTAGCTGAGATCACTGACACCGGCCCCGGAATACCCGATGATGTGATGGAGAAGATATTCGACCCGTTTTTTTCCACCAAGGAGAAGGGGGGAGGGCACAACATAGGGCTCGGGCTCTCCATATCGCAGTCGATAATAAAGGAGCACAACGGCAGGATAGAGGTTCAAAACAGCCCGCAAGGGGGGGCGACGTTCAGGATATTCGTCCCCCTGAACAGCCCGGACACGGCGGAAAAGGGCGCCTCCGTAAACGCCCGTTCGCCGGCGGAAAATCATGTGGCGGAGACTTAAGTCCTGCTCGCAAGCGCCGATAAGAAAGGGGGACGGATTGAAGGCCGAAGAAAAAAAACCAAAAGACGGAAAAGGCGGTTCGAGAAGGATCCTCGTCGTGGACGACGAGGTGACCGTGGGTATTGGCATCTCGGAGATACTCAGGGACGCCGGGTACGAGGCCATCTACGTCACGAGCGGGAGGGAGGCCCTCAAGGCGGTCGAGGACACCGGGTACTCGCTTATCTTCATGGACATGATAATGCCGGTCATGAACGGCCTGGAGACGTTCAGAAAGATCAAGCACCTCTGCCCCGGCTCGCGCGTGGTGCTCTTCACCGGGTACTTCAAGGACGCGGACAAGGCCATCTATCAGGGTGTGAAGGAGGGCATGATAGACGAGTACATAAGAAAGCCCTTCTTCGCCGAGGAGATAGTGCATACCGCGCGCAAGTACACCTGACGGGCGCGCCGCGCTTGAGCTGTAAGGTGTCTATAAAATAAGGTTTTTTGCGTACTTACGGACGCCTTATGCAGCCCCGGCGGGGGGCTAATTGCCTTGACACGTAAATCTTATTTTTATAAGATGGACTTTGACAACTTTTGTCACCTCAATCGACCGCAGGGACTATGACAGACAGAATAGGCGAGCTTCTACTCAGAGAAAAACTTATCTCCCCGGAGCAGCTCAAGACCGCTATCGACGAGCAGAAGAAGAGCGGCGGAAGGCTCGGGTACAACCTGACCAAGCTCGGCTACATAAGCGAGAAGGACCTTACGGCATTCCTCAGCAGGCAGTACGGGATACCCACCATCGACCTAGCTACACAGGACATAGACCATGAGGTCATACAGCTCATCCCGGAGGACGTAGCCCAGAAGTATCAGGTAATACCCGTAAGCCGCACCGGCTCAACGCTGGTGGTCGCCATGGCGGACCCTTCCAACATATTCGCCATCGACGACATAAAGTTCCTCACCGGCTACAACGTCGAGCCGCTGGTGGCCTCGGACGCCGCCATCAAGACCGCCATCGATACTCTCTACGACACCTCGGAGATGATGGGTCTCGAAGGGGTGCTTACTGAGTTCGACGACGACGAGATGGAGATAGTCAAGGAAGAGGACGAGGTCGACCTGTCGGACCTGAAAAAGGCCGTCGAGGACGCCCCGGTCGTAAAGCTCGTCAACCTGATACTCACCGACGCCATAAAGAAGGGCGCAAGCGACATCCACATAGAGCCATACGAGAAGAGCTTCCGCGTCAGGTACAGGATAGACGGCGTTCTGATGGAGGTGATGAAGCCCCCTCTGAAGCTCAAGAACGCGATAGTGTCGAGGATAAAGATCATGAGCCAGCTCGACATAGCCGAGCGCAGGCTCCCGCAGGATGGCCGTATCAAGCTGAAACTCTCCCGTAAAAAGGAGATGGACTACAGGGTATCGGTCCTGCCGACGCTCTTCGGCGAGAAGGTCGTCCTGAGGCTCCTCGACAAGAGCAACCTGCAGCTCGACATGACCAAGCTCGGCTTCGAGGAGACGGCGCTCAACCACTTGATGGACGCCATCCACAAGCCCTGGGGTATCGTGCTGGTAACGGGGCCCACGGGGTCCGGCAAGACCACGACGCTCTACTCCGCGCTCTCGGAGCTCAACAAGACAAGCGAGAACATCTCCACGGCCGAAGACCCTGTGGAGTTCAACCTGATGGGCATCAATCAGGTCCAGATGCACGAGGACATAGGGCTCAACTTCGCCGCCTCTCTGAGGAGCTTCCTGCGTCAGGACCCCGATATCATCATGGTCGGTGAGATAAGGGACTACGAGACCGCCGAGATAGCCATCAAGGCGGCGCTCACCGGGCATCTCGTCCTTTCGACACTGCACACCAACGACGCCCCTTCGACCGTCAACAGGCTTCTGAACATGGGCATCGAGCCCTTTCTCGTCTCCTCGGCCTGCAACCTCATCCTTGCCCAGAGGCTCGCCCGCAAGATTTGCAAGGAATGCTCGGAGAAGCTCCCCATCAACGAGAGCGTCTTCGTCGACCTCGGGGTCCCTCCCGAGGAGGCCCACAAGATAGAGTGCTACAAGGGCAAGGGGTGCGCCACCTGCGGGGGCACCGGCTACAAGGGCAGGATCGCGCTCTACGAGGTGATGCCGTTTACCGAGTCCATCAAGGACCTCGTCCTCAACGGCGCTTCCACCGCCGAGCTAAAGAGGCAGGCCATCAAGGACGGCATGAAGTCCTTGAGGATGAGCGGCATCACAAAGGTCGCCGAAGGCGTTACCACCATCGAAGAGGTCCTCAGGGTCACCATGGCCGACTGAAAAAGTGAAAAAACCCGGTACCTTACGCTAAAAAAGACGGTTTTGTAACTTTTGTCCTTAAAAATCTCCAAGCAAATAATTTAATATTACATTAGAAACTCCGAAATAAGAGTATGGACGTATGCTAAGGAGGGTTTATGGCAGTCGAAGCTGGCGGAGTTAAAGGCTCTTTACAGGAACTTCTGAGGGTAATGATAGAACAAGGCGGCTCCGACCTCCATGTGGCCGCCGGCAGTCCGCCGAGGGTCAGGGTGGACGGAAGGCTCACCCCGATGAGCGGCCCGGCTTTGAACGGTGTCATCACCAGGCAGCTGTGCTACTCCATCCTGACAGACGTCCAGAAGCATAAGTTCGAGGAGGAGAACGAGCTCGACTTCTCCTTCGGCATAAAGGGGTTGAGCCGTTTCAGGGGCAACCTCTTCGTTCAGAGGGGCACCGTTGCGGGGGTCTTCCGCACCATTCCTTTCAAGATACTCTCCTTTCAGGAGCTGGGCCTGCCCCCCATACTCGAGGATATCTGCAAAAAGCCGCGCGGCCTCGTCCTCGTAACGGGCCCGACCGGAAGCGGAAAGTCCACCACGCTCGCCTCCATGATAGAAAAGATAAACTCCGAGAGGCCCGAGCACATAATAACCATCGAGGACCCCATCGAGTACCTTCACAACTCCAAGGTGGCCCTGGTGAACCAGAGGGAGGTCGGGTATGACACCTTCGCCTTTAAAAAGGCGCTCAAGTACATCCTGCGCCAGGACCCCGATGTCGTTCTCCTCGGCGAGCTCAGGGACATGGATACCATAGAGACGGCGCTGACCATAGCGGAGACAGGCCACCTGTGTTTTGCCACCCTGCACACAAACTCCTGCGTTCAGACGATAAACAGGATCATAGACGTCTTCCCTTCCCACCAGCAGCCGCAGGTAAGGGCGCAGCTCTCGTTCGTCCTCGAGGCCGTCATCTCACAGCTGCTCGTGCCGAGGGCGGACAACAAGGGCAGAGTCTCCTGCATAGAGCTGATGCTGCCGAACGCGGCCATAAGGAACCTCATACGGGAGGACAAGGTCCACCAGATATACTCCCAGATGCAGGTCGGACAGAGCCGGTTCGGCATGCAGACGATGAACCAGAGCCTTATGAACCTCTACACAAGAAGGCTTATAACGCTTGAGGAGGCTACCGGGAGAAGCCAGGAGCCGGATGAGCTCCGCCAGATGCTATCCAACGCCGGCGTCAGAACCGGTATGCCGCAAGGGAGGACGACGTAATGCCTACTTTCGTATATAGCGGTAAGACCATAGGCGGCGAGATGAGGAAGGGCGAGGTGCAGGCGGCAAACATGGCGCAGGCAACGGCCGCCCTCAGGCGCCAGCAGATAATACCGGCCTCGATAAACCAGAAGAAGGCCGGGTTCTCGCTCGGCGGGCTCAAGATACCGGGGCTCTCAAGGGGGGTCAAGACCAAGGAGCTGGTCATATTCAGCCGCCAGTTCTCCACCATGATAGACGCGGGCCTGCCTCTGGTGCAGTGCCTTGAGATACTCGCCTCACAACAGGATAACCCGGAGTTCAAGAAGGTCCTCGTCGACGTCAAGAGCTCGGTCGAGGGCGGCACTACCTTCGCGGACGCCCTGAAGAAGCACCCGAAGGTCTTCGATGAGCTCTACGTCAACCTCATCGCCGCCGGAGAGGTCGGCGGCATACTCGATACCATCCTCGACAGGCTCTCCGGCTTCCTCGAAAAGGCCGAGAAGCTCAAGACGAAGGTCAAGAGCGCCATGACCTACCCGGTAGTGGTCATCATCATAGCCTGCCTTGTCGTCTCCGGCCTGCTCATATGGGTCGTGCCGGTCTTTGAGGATATGTTCGAGGGCTTCGGGCAGGCACTGCCCGCGCCCACGCAGATAGTCGTCAACCTCAGCAACGCCCTGAAGAACTACTGGTACCTGATTATCGGCGGCATGGTCGGCATCGGGGTAGCCATAAACCGGGCGTACAAGACGCAGAAGGGCAGGAAGGTCATCGATAAGTTCATCCTCAAGGTGCCCGTCTTCGGCGACCTGATAAAAAAGACGGCCGTGGCGCGCTTTACCCGCACTCTCGGGACCATGCTCTCGAGCGGCGTGCCCATCCTAGAGGCCCTCGAGATAGTCTCCAAGACCTCCGGCAACGTCGTCATAGAGGAATCCATAATGAAGGCCCGCACGAGCCTCAGCCAGGGCAAGACGCTGGCTGACCCGCTCATCGAGACGAAGGTCTTCCCCGGGATGGTAACGCAGATGATAGCCGTGGGCGAGTCCACGGGCGCGCTCGACGCGATGCTCACGAAGATAGCGGACTTCTACGAGGACGAGGTGGACGCCGCGGTGGACGCCCTTACCTCGCTCATCGAGCCGCTGCTGATGGCCTTCCTCGGCGTGGTGGTAGGCGGGCTCGTCATCGCCCTGTACCTTCCGATATTCCAGATCGCGGGGGCCGCGGCCGGTTAAGAGGCCGCGGTAAAGGCGCGGCAGGCCGGCAATCCACGATGACTGGACCGATTGACCCGGGCCAGCTTGCGGCTGGAACAGGCCAGGGGCGGCATTCTTCGGCAACCGGTTAAAAGACTGAAAATGGCACAGGCATCTACCCAAAATACGCTCAAGGGCAAACTTCTGGCCATGATGGTGTTGAGGGTGGTGCTCGCTCTGGCCTTCCTCGGCATCACCACCTGGTTTCAGGTAAGGGAATACTCGTATACGCGGCTGAACTTCCAGCCCCTGTATTTTATAGTGGCGGTCGTGGGTTTCCTCACGATATTCTACGCCCTCGCCCTGGGCAGGGTAAGGAACCTGCGCCTGTTCGTCTACTTGCAGGTAACGGTCGACATCGTCCTTACGAGCGTTATCGTCTACGTTACAGGGGGCACGGAGAGCTACCTGCAGATACTCTACCCCCTTTCCGTGATCGGCGCCACGATAATGGTCGGCATGAGGGGGGGGCTGTACGCGGCCTCCCTTTCGTCCATCTCCTACGGCGTGCTGATGGACGCGGACTTCTACAACATGCTCCCGGCGCGCTTCAAGGTGCTTCCCTCCACGGCGCTCCAGCCCGGCTGGGAGGACGTCTTCATGACGGTCGCCACCAACATCCTCGCCTTCTTCACGGTGGCCTACCTTACCGGGTATCTCGCCGAGAAGACGGCCAAGGTAGAGAAGAAGCTCGAGGAGAAGGAGACCGACCTCGTAAAGCTCGAGGGGCTCAACCGGCACATAGTGGAGAACATAACGAGCGGCATAATGACGCTCGACGGCAACCACAGGATAACATCCTTCAACAGGGAGGCCGAGTCGGTTACCGGCTACTCCGCCAAAGAGGTCTACCACAAGGACGTAAGGGAGTTCTTCCCTGACATGCTTTCAAGCGGCAAGCGCGCCGCGCGAGTGGGCGCGCGTGTCGAGAAGAAGTTCAGGAAGAAGGACGGAGAGGAGATATTCCTCGGGTTCTCGGTCTCCCGGGGCCAGGGCGGGGATGTCGACAGCATCATCATCTTCCAGGACCTCACGCGGCTTCGCGCCATGGAGGAGCAGCTCAGGAGGGACGAGAAGTTGAAGGCCCTCGGCGAGCTCTCCGTGGGCATAGCCCACGAGATACGCAACCCGCTGGCGTCGATAAGCGGCTCCATACAGGTCCTGAAGGACGAGGTGAGCCTCGACGGGGATAACAACAAGCTCATGGAGATAGTGCTGCGCGAGACGAGCAGGCTCAACATGCTCATTACCGACTATCTGCTCTTCGCGCGCCCGGCGCGGGAGACAAGGGAGGTAGTGGACCTGAACGCCATAATAGGCGAGACGATACAGCTGTTCGCCAACGCCCCGGAGGCCTCGGATATAGGCATAGAGAGCGACCTGCCGGGAAGCGTCTTCATAAAGGCCGACGCAAGGCAGCTCGGGCAGGTCTTCTGGAACCTATTCCTCAACGCCGCCCACGCCATGAGCGGCTCGGGCACCCTTGCCGTCTCCTCGCACCTGAGCCCCGGGGCAGGGGAGGCGGGGGTCTCCGGGGACGCAGGCGAGGAGCCAGCCACCGTCTCGGTGACCGTGGCGGACACGGGCACGGGCATAGACCGGGAAGACTTGCTCAGGATATTCGACCCGTTCTTCTCCACCAAGGATTCGGGCACGGGCCTCGGCCTTGCCATCGTCCACAGGATAATAGAGACGCACGGCGGAAGGATAGACGTACAGAGCGACGCCGGAGGCGGGACGGTCTTTACCATAGTGCTCCCGGTCCTCGCCGAGGGCGCCACACTACATTAAGGGGACAGGGTATCAGGGACAATGGCTAAAGAGATGATACTGATAGTAGACGACGAGAGGGACATGAGGGAGTTCCTCGAGATAATGCTCCGCAAGGAAGGCTACGACGCCCGCGCCATGGAGAGCGCGCCCGCGGCCCTCGAGTTCTGCCGGAGCAACCACGCAGACCTCGTCATAACAGACCTGAGGATGCCGGGCATGAACGGGGTGGAGTTTACCCGCGCGCTCAAGGAGCTCGACCCGGAGACGACCGTCATAATGGTCACCGCATACGCCTCCGTGGAGACGGCCATAGAGGCCATGAAGGCCGGGGCCTTCGATTACTTCACCAAGCCCTTCAATGTGGACGAGGTGAAGCTGAACATAAAAAAGGCGCTCAAGCACAAGCACCTGGAGAAGGAGAACCGCCTGCTCAAGCAGGACATGAAGACCCGGTTCGGGTACTCGAACCTCATCGGCACCTCCTCGCGCATGACGGAGCTTTACGGCCTTATAAGGAGCATAGCGCGTACCAGGACGAACGTCTTCGTAACGGGAGAGAGCGGCACCGGCAAGGAGCTCGTGGCCCGCGCCATACACTTTGAGAGCGACAGGAGGGACGCCCCGTTCGTCGCCATAAACTGCGGGGCGATACCGGAGAACCTCCTTGAAAGCGAGCTGTTCGGGCACATCAGGGGCGCCTTTACCGGGGCGGTATCGAGCAAGGCCGGGCTGGCGGAGGAGGCCGACGGCGGCACGCTCTT
The DNA here is from genome assembly GCA_046757705.1 of Thermodesulfobacteriota bacterium. Classification (GTDB taxonomy): domain Bacteria; phylum Desulfobacterota; class GWC2-55-46; order GWC2-55-46; family GWC2-55-46; genus JBHHYT01. The sequence goes on along the minus strand of JBHHYT010000001.1, from coordinate 31,426 downwards.
CCTCGACGAGATAACGGAGCTGCCGCTCCACCTGCAGGTAAAGCTCCTGCGCTTCATTCAGGAGCGGAGCTTCCGGAGGGTGGGGGGCACCAGCGACGTTACCGTGGACATACGCCTTATCGCCGCCTCCAACAGGGACCTGGAGGCGGAGGTCGAGGCCGGGAGGTTCAGGGAGGACCTCTTCTACAGGCTCAACGTGATAAGGATAGACATGCCGCCGCTGCGCGAGAGGAAAGAAGACATTCCTTTGCTTGCAAGACACTTCATGGACAAGTATAATGCTGAGCTCGGCAAGCAGGTGAAGACGATATCCGAGCAGGCCATGGCCCTGCTCTTAGAGCACCAGTACTCCGGCAACGTCAGGGAGCTGGAGAACGTTATAGAGCGGGCCGTAACGCTGGAGCCGACCGATACGATACACGCCGGCAGCCTGCCGCAGTACATGGCGCAAAAGGCGGGCGCGGCGGCCGTGCCGGCCGCGGGGAACGTGGAGGCGCTCGAGGTGCCCCCTGAGGGCGTCGACCTTGAGAAGACCATCGAGGAGTTCGAGAAGGCTATTATAATGGACGCGCTCAAGAAGACCGGGGGGGTGAAGAAGAGGGCGGCCGAGTTGCTCGGGCTCTCCTTCCGGTCGATGAGGTATAAACTTAGCAAATATGAAATCTCCGAGGAGTGAACAACCGGGAAAGGCAATAAGCGTCTGTCTCCTTGTGGCGCTCGGCGCCCTCGTCGTACTTATCTCTTTTCAGAAACAGCACTGGGACACCGACATACTATGGGCCCTGAGGAGCGGGGAGTGGATCGTCTCCCACTCGAGGGTGCCCGCCACGGACCCGTTCTCCTACACCTTCGCCGGGCACCCCTGGGTGGACTTTACCTGGGGCTTTCAGGTGCTCGCGCACCTCTTCTACGCATACCTCGGCGGGTGGGCGGGGCTCTTCCTCCTTCAGGTGGGTCTCGTCTCGCTCACGCTCGCCGCCCTGTTCATCAACCTTCGCCTTTTAACGGGCAGGCTCTGGCTTGCCGTGGCCGTCCTCTTTCTGGCCTTCGTCGGCGCGCACACGAGGTTCTTCGTGCGCCCGCACCTCTTCGAGTTCTTCTTCGTGACCCTGTACCTGCTCCTGTTCACCCTCCATGAGAAGAGGTCCAACCCGATATACCTGTATCTCCTTGTGCCCGCGCAGGTGGTGTGGATCAACATGCATTCGAGCGCCGTGCTCGGCACGTTCATCGCTTTTTCCTACTTCGGCGGGCAGGTCATAGACGAGTTCAGGCAGGGGGGGTACAGCTTCAGGCTGGACCTTTCCTCAAGGGCCAGGAGGTACCTGCTGGCCGCGGTGGCCATGCCCGTGGCCTCCCTCGTAAACCCGTACGGACCGCGTTTGCTGCTCTTCCCCTTTGTGCACAACAGCCCGGGCAACGCCGACGCCATACGCCACATAGGCGAGTGGATAAGGCCGCAATTCAAGGAGCTCTTCTTCTACTTCTACCCGTTCCCGCTCGACCACTTCGCCTTTATCGTGCTCCTGGTCTGCACGGCGGCGGCGCTCGCCCTCAGTTTCAAGCGCGTAAAGGCCAGAGACCTGATGCTCCTGGCCGCAGCGCTCTACATGGGCGTATCCCACGTCAGGTGGCTCGGCCTCTTCTGCTTCTTCGCCGCCCCGGTGCTCGCCGCCAACATAGCCCCGGTGCTCGCGCAGAGGCCGGGGCATCTGCGCGCCCTGCGGTGGTGCGCCGCCCTGCTCGCCGTTTTTCTGGCCGCGGTCATGTTCAGGGACTACCTCGGCGCCGCGAAGGCCGCGGACAGGGGGCTGGGGCTAAAGCACGGCTCGTACCCGTCCGGCACGGTCGAGTTCATGAAGAGGGAGCACCTTGCCGGCAACATCTACAACGAGTACGTCTACGGGGGTTACCTGATATTCTACTACCCCGAGCTCAAGGTGTTCATCGACGGCAGGACCCCCACGGTATATTCACCGTACTTTTTCTGGAAGAGCAGGCTCGTGACCGACCCCGGGAGGTGGAGCAGGCTTACCGGCGAATACTCCATAGACATGGCGCTTATAAAGCTCAGGGACCCGCTGTGCGGCAAGCTCCACGACAACGAGGGGTGGAAGGCGGTGGCCTTCGACGATACCTCCATCCTCTACCTCAAGGACACGCCGAGGTTCAGGGACGTGTTATCGAGGTACGGCATAAGCGGGCTGAACGCCTGCGCCGAGGAGATAAAGGACCTGCCCGAGGACAAGGGCGGGCTCGAGGCGGCAAGGGCCGAGCTTGTGCGGATGCTCAAGGACGGGTCGGTAGCGGGGTACGCGCGCCCCCACAGGCTCCTCGGCTTCGTCGACTCGAAGCTCGGCCTCGGCGAGGAAGCGGTGGCGGAGCTCGGCAGGGCCGTGGGTATCGCCCCCGACGCCAGGACCTTCTACACGCTCGGCACGGTCTACGGGAAGTTGAATAAGAAGGAGGAGGCCCTCGGCGCCTTCATGGCCTCGGTGGACCTCGACGGGGATTACAAGGACGGCCTGCTCGGTGCGGGGGTGGCGTACTACGACTTGCAGGACTACGGCAACGCCGTCCGCTACCTGAAAAGATACCTGAAGCTCGCCGACGACTCCAGCGAGCAGATAGCCTACAAGACCATAGCCGGTGCGTACTTCGAGACGGGCGCCCTCGAGGACGCCACTGTCAACTTCAGGCGCGCGGCCTTCCTTACCGACGACATGGCCGAGCTCGCGGACATATATTATTCGCTCGGAAACACACTCTTCGAGACAGGCGGGTTCGAGGAAGGGGCCGGGTACTACGCGCTCGCCATCGAGAACAAGCCCGATTACGCCGGTGCTCTCGGAAAGCTCGCCGAAAGCCACCGCGCCGCCGGCAGGACCGCGAAGGCCGCGGCCATAGAGGCCCTTCTTGAGGGCCGCCCTCCGGCCCCCGCGCCCCCCGGAAGGAAGACCGGCGCGAGGTAAGCCTCCCTGCGTCTGGATCATCACCTCCTCGTGGAATAAAAAGCCCCTGGTGGGCGTCATTCAATGGCAGGTTTGCGAGGGAGCGGCCTGCTTTCGACAGACCGCTACGCCGGGGGCGCAACTTTTGGTCCCCCAACCCCGCAAATGCCGCAAATTGTCCCTAAAAGTGACGTAAATTGTCACCTGGCGACGCCGTAGAAACCACTTCATAATTCCTAACCCCCTGTTTTATCAGACTTTTGTGCTTTGGCACGTCACTTGCAATATTAGTAAATCAAATTCGATTCAAGTTTGATTCAAGTTTTTATGGCAACATCCGAAGTTATAAAAAAGCTTTAACATTCAACAGAGGTGAAAGGAGGTCCACATGCTACAAGACATGCTCAAAAGGATCAAGAGGGAAGAGGGCTTCACGCTGGTCGAGCTCCTGATAGTCGTTGCTATCATAGCGATACTGGCCGCTATAGCCATCCCGCAGTTCTCGAAGTACAGACTGAGGGGCTACAAGACAGCGCTCGATTCAGACACAAAGAACGCCTACACTGCCGCGCAGGCGTATCTGACCGACTTCCCGAGCGAGACGGTCGACACGCTCGCCAAGCTCAAAGAGGGCGGTTATCAGCCTTCAGCCAACATAACACTGAACGGCGCGGGTACCATGACCCTTTCAAGTGGTCTTATCCACCTGAAGACGACCGCTGCCAGTCTGCCTGACAACAACTCCATTGTCTTCTACAACGGCAGGTTCGTATTCGCCAACACCCCTTAATGCGGGTGAGCTGACGAAGACATGAGAAGAGGAGGGGCCGCAAAGCCCCTCCTCTTTTTTTATTTCAACTCCGGCACACCGCTGTTATATAATACGCCAGATATGGACAGACCGTCTTACTCACGCATATGCCTCCCGCTCGTGCTCGTTGCCGCCGGGCTTCTGGTCTACTCGAACGCCTTCTCAGGCCCGTTCGTATTCGACGACAGGCTGTTTATCGTCGAGAACGACTGGGTGAAGTCGCTTGGCAACTTCCTCGTGCCCGCGGGGATGAGGTACGTGGGGGACCTCTCGTTCGCGCTCAACTATTCCGTCAACGGTCTGCACACCTTCGGCTACCACCTCGTAAACATAGCCATCCACATATCCAACTCTGTGCTAGTCTTCTTTCTCGTCCTTGCGCTCTTCGATGCGCCCGCCCTCTCGCGCCCCTTCGCCGCGTCCACGGGCACCGACGCTGCCGTGCCCCTGTCGGCGGCCTTCGCGGTCTCGGCCATCTTCCTCGTCCATCCCATGCAGGTGCAGGCCGTCACCTACATAAGCCAGAGGTACGCCTCACTGGCGGCTCTCTTCTACCTCGCCGCCGTGCTCTGCTTCATGAAGGCGCGCTTGCTCCATGAAAAAGGCGGCAAGCAACGGCGCCTCCACGCCGTCCTGTACGCGGCCTCTCTCGCCTCTACGGTCCTTGCCATGAAGACCAAGGAGATAAGCTTTACGATACCGTTCGTGATGCTCGCCTTCGAAGCGGTGCTCTTCGGCAGTGGTGAGGGCACCAAGGCGTCCAGGCGAGCCCTCTACCTCGCCCCGTTCTTCATCGCCGCGCTTATAATCCCACTCGGCCTCATCCTGCCGGAGCTTGGCGTAATGGGCAGCGGCAGCGGCGTCGAGGAGCTTATGAGGGCGCATAAGCTCGAAGAGGCTGGAGGCATATCGAGGCTCGGGTACCTCCTGACCGAGACGTGGGTGGTGGTCACCTATATAAGGCTCCTCTTCTACCCTGTCCACGGGGGTTTCCTTTACCACTTTCCTGTCACGGATAGATTTTTCGACCCGGCCGTCGTAGCCTCTTCGGTGGCGCTCGCGGCGCTTATCCTCTTTACCGCGTACCTCCTCGTGCGCTCCGTGCGCGCGCGCAACCGGTGGGGGCTTCTCGCTTCTCTGGGGCTCGTCTGGTTCTTCGTAACCCTCTCGGTGGAGTCATCGGTGATACCGATAAAGGACCCGTTCAACGAGCGCAGGATGTACCTGCCGTCCATCGGCATGGCGCTTACCTTCGTCTCGGCCGTCTTCTACGGACGTGAGGTGTTCAAGAGGCGCGCCCTGTCCATCTCCCCGGCTACGGTAGCCGTCCTGCTCTTCGTCGTGCCGGTGCTCCCGTTCTCGGCGGCCACGTACAGGGCCAACGGCCTGTGGAACGACAGGCTTGAGCTCTACGCCTCGGAGGTAGCGAAGAACCCGTACTCAACGAGCACTCACATGTACCTCGGCATAGAGTACTACGAGCGCGGGATGTACGCCGAGGCGCTCAAGGAGTTTACCGCGGCCAAGGCGCTCAACCCGTCGTCCGTCTACATAAGAAGGACTCTGGCGGCGTACTACGTGGGCAGGGGGGCGTACGAGGACGCCACGAGAGAGACGCGCGAGATCGTAGAGATCGAGCCGGGCAATAAAGAGGCCCGGTACAACCTCGGCGTGCTATACTTGAGCCGCGGGCTTCTCGACGAGGCGGAGGGTGAGCTCAAAGAGCTGCTCAAGCTCGACGCGCAGGACGCGCACGCGCTCCGCGCTATCGAGCGTATAGAAGAGATGAGGAAACGGGCCGGCAGGCCGGGTGTGTAAAAAGGCGGCGCCTGAAACCAATGGAATTCTTCAAAAAAAAACCTGACATCATCCTGCTCGCGGTGCTGGCGTTGTGCGTCTTCATCTTTGTCCAGCTCATCAACGGGATGCTCTCCGGCATAAGGGGAGGCGACGGGATCAGCTACGTGATGCTCGCCAAGTCGATAGCCACGGGCCACGGCTTCGCCGACATAAACGTCCCGGGCGCCCCTGCGCACACGCAGTACCCGCCGCTGTTGCCTCTCCTGCTCGCTCCGTTCTTCTACCTCTTCGGCTTCAACTTCACGTGGATGCAGCTTGTCGTGGCGGGCTTCGGCGTGGCCACGGTCTGGATGGTCAAGTCATACTTCGAGGAGGAGGCCGGGCAGGGCATGGCGCTCGCGCTCGCGTTCCTTGTCGGCACGAACTTCTACTTCCTCTTCTTCGTCAAGGAGATAATGACGGAGGTGCCGTACGCCTTCCTCTCCCTGCTCGCGCTCCATTGGTTCGGGAGGTACGAGAGGCGCGGCCTCAGCGCGCGCCTGCTCGTAGTGGTCTCGGCGCTTACGGCGGCCGCCTACATGATGAGGATGATAGGTATTACGCTCTGGGCGGCCATGGCCGCCGCGCTCCTTTACGGCGCCGTCTCCGGGCGCGGGGAGAAGGCGGCATGGGGCAAAAAGCTCATCCTCTTCGGCGCGCTCGCCATATTGCCTTTCGCCGCCTGGTCGATAAGGGGCAGCATCTACTCGCACGGGGTGGCTACCTACCAGTCGATATTCATGCAGGCCGACTACTACGCAAGGGACTCCGGGGGGCTCGCGGCGGGCCCGCTGGCCGGCCGTTTCGCGAAGAACATCCTCTATTACTACGGCGCGGTGGCCAGGACCATATTCAGCTCTTCCGAGGCCAAGGACGCCGCGCGCGGGCCCGTCCTCTCCGTGCTGACCTTTATCTTCTTCGTCCCGGCGTTCGTGGGCTTCGTCTCCGAGGCGTGGAGGAAGAGGTCGGTAAGGGAGTTCTACATGTTCTTCTACTTCGGCCTCCTCTCGGTCTGGCCGGTCTACGGCTCCGGTGACGCGCGCAGGTACGTCGTGCCCGTGCTCCCGTTCATCTACTGGTACTTCCTTGCCGGCGTAAGGCTCCTGTCCTCCATCGGGCGCGCCGGGGCAAGGGCCCCGGGCCGCGGCCTTGCCGGCGCTGTCCTGGCGGCCTTCGTCGTGCTCGCGGCGCTTAACCTCTTCGAGATAAGGGACGTCCTCACCCCCCGCGCAGCGGGCAGGTTCCTGCGCGTGGCGGGCACCATGCCAGCGCGCCTCGCGGCCGTCAGCGCCGAGCCCGCGCCGGATGCCCTCGGCGCCGGTTACTTCGCCAAGTCCGTGCCCTGCTACGGGAACTACCTGAGCGCCGCCGAGAGGCTCAAGGCCATGACCGGCCCCGCGGACGTCATCATGACCCGGAAGCCGGAGCTGGTCTCGCTCATCACCGGCGGATTTGCCGTAAGGTTCCCGTACACGGCGGACGGGGCCGCCATGCTCGGTTTCATGGATGACATGAAGGTGAGTTACATACTGCTTGACGGGTGCTACAGAGAGGCGGGCGAGTACGTGGCGCCGGTGATACTCGGCAACGAAGGGCGCTTCACCGTGCTCTCGAACGAGAGGGACGGCACGGCGATAGTGCGGTTTAAAAGGAATTGACCTTTATCTTCTCCCCTCCCGGCGCTTGCTTTATGTCCACCGAGGTGTGTCCGAACTGCTGGAACCTGTTGGTCTTCACCTTTATGTCGCACGGGTTGCAGTGGCCGTAGACGTCGCAGACGCGGTATATGTCCTCGAGCTCGAAGGCCGGGTCGATGATGTTACCAACGGGCTCCCTGCCTTCGTACAGGTCGCTGTGGCACCTGTAGACGCTGCCGTCGCTTCCCATGATGAGCTCCGTCGTCTTGCATAGCACAGTCTTCTCGAACCTCTGGTCGCACGCCCCCTCGTACTTGTAGGTGCCGTACATCCTCCCCTCGTGCTCGCCGAGGAACTCCTTGAAGCGGAAGTCTATGCCCAGGCCCTTGCAGTGCTCCTGCGCCGCGCGGACTATCTTCTCCTGAGAGGGGTGGAGCACGGCCCAGATGCCGATGCTGAAGCCGGCGTTCTGCAGCTTCAATACCTTCTGCGCAAGCGGCTCGAGCTCCATCTCCGAGGGGTGGTAGCTTACGCGTATCGATGCGTACGGGGCGTCCCTCTTTATCCTGTCGGGGTCGACCCTGGCGATGAACTCGTCGGCGTCGAACTGCAGGTTTGTGAGGATGTCGATATTCAGCTCCGGCTTCAGGTTGTTGAGTATGTAGATGAAGTCCTTGTGCAGACTCGGCTCGCCGCCCTGAAGGGTCAGGGGCAGGTCCGGCCGGGATACTATCCTGTTGAGCCCCGCCACCCATTGCTCGCCTGAGAGGCGCTTTTTTATGAAGCCGTCCTCGCCGAAGCGGTTTATGCAGTAGCTGCACTTGAGGTTGCAGGCGAGCGTCAGGAACGCCGCCACGTAGTTGTAATGCTCCGGTATGACCACCGGGCTCATGGCCGTATCTGTACCGCTTCCGCTCATAACTATTTCTCCGAAAGAAGTTTTTCTATCTCCGCGAGCACGCGCCCGGGCTTTATGTCGTACATGCAGGGGCGTTCCTTTACACACTCGGTGGAGAGGCACGGCATGCAGTCGTACTCGCCCTCGGGCAGCAGCTTCACCCCGTCCTTTACATAGACCTCGCTCGAGAGGGTGGGGCCGAAGAGCGAGACTATCTTCTTGTCCAGCGCGTGCGCTATGTGCAGCCCGAGGCTGTCGTTGGTCACGAGGAGCCTGCACGAGTTTATCCACTCGATGTACTCCTCGATGGATTTGAGCCCCTTCTGCCATGAGATGGTGTGCCTGCCGCCTATCAGCGCCTCGAGCTCCTTCCAGTACTCCCCGACGTTGTGGTTGAAACCGATGTCGAAGACCTCCTTCGACCTGGGCTTGTAGCCGATGACCGGCACCTCCCCGTTCCACTTGCCTCCGACCATCTCGAAGAGGAAGTCCTCCCAGTACTTCTTGTTCGCCAGCTTGTCCTCCTGGCTCAGGCAGAGGTCGAGGACGTGCTCGGAGCCGTCGTAGGCAAGAGCCGTGCCGGTGTCCGGGTCGAAGCGGAAGCCGTACCTGCGCCACGCCGTAAGGGAGTCCGCGAAGGCGCATATGCCGGCGACCTTCTCGAGGTTTATTACCGTGTCGAAGCGCTCGGCCTTGAGCTGGAGGACGGAGGTAAGGTCATACGGCATTATCCGCTCTATGTGGGGGTTGCCCTTCAGAAGCGCGATGGCCTTCTCGTCGACGAGCCACGTGACGCGGGCGTCCCTGTAGTGGTTCAGAAGCACCGTGCTCCGCAGTACGTCCCCGAGGCTCGTCTTCCGGCTTATCTCCCCGACGAGCGTCTCCGAATATCCGAGTTTTATGATAAGTACCTTTTCAGCAGCCATTGACAGGACAACCTCCGTCGTTGTTATTAGGCACCCCGGGGGGGCGCAAGCCTTCAAGCCCCGGAGTCCATGCCATTATAAGCCAAAACGCGCACCGGGGAGAACCAAAAAAAACGTCACCTGTTGTTCATCACCCGTATCGCCTCCTTGCACAGCGCAGCCGGGTCGAGGCCGCGTCTGGCGAGCAGGCGTTTTCTGATAATGTACTCGACGACCGAGTGGGCCCTTATGAACGGCACCCCCGAGAGGACGAGCGAGGAGGTGTCGAGCACGATGTGGAAGAGCATGCCGAGGGTGGCCGCCTCAAGGGGCGGCGAACCGCTCCACCACGAAAGCAGCGCCAAGGGGGCGATGGCCTCGACGGTGTGGAAGACCTCGATGTTGAGGAACTCGGGCCTCCTCCACCACCTCCTGAGCACCGCGTGGTACTCCAGCATCCTCATGAAGCTCAGGTCCTTCAGGCCGTTGTGATAAACAAAGTCGATGTAATGGTCTACGTCGATGAGCACGCTCGCGCCCCAGAACACGAGCGAGCCCGAGCCGAGCACCGGGTACAGCGCGGCCGCCGCCGCCCCGCCGTATATCACGTGGTCCCTCGGCCTCATCGCTTCCTTACCCTCCTGTCCTTGAACATCTCCTCCGAGTGCTTGAAGTTCTCGAGGACGAAGCTTTCGTATATGCCCTTTACCGTGTCCACGAACGAGAAGCGCATAGGGTATATCTTCGTCTTCACGAGATACGCCTTGACGAGGTAGTACATGAGAAAGTACGTCCTCGGCAGGGGGAGCTTTATCAGGTGGTTGACGATGAGGTTGCGCAAGGACGGCTTCCAGAGGCAGACGGTCGAGAGGAGCGAGAGGTTCCTCTGGAGGAGTTTTTCGCGCGCCGAGAAGCACTTCAAGGGCGAGACCGACTGGTAGCTCATGTGCAGCCTGTCATAGTCGCCGTCGAAGTCACCCCGCTCTATGGCGTACCTTGCAAGCTCGGTGGCGGGGTACGGGAAGAAGAGAGGGAACTCCCCGAGGGCGACCTTGCACCGCAGGTTGAGGTCGAGCGATTCGATGTCATCGGCCAGCGTGGAGCCGGGCACGGCGAATATGGTATTGGAGAAGGTCGGTATGTTGTGCTTCACGCACAGGTCGAAGGCCGCCGTCATCGTCTCCTTGCTCATATTGCGCTTCAATACGTCGTTGCGTATCTTGTCGTTGCCGCTCTCTATCGACATGCTCAGTGACGCGAGCCCGGCGGCCTTGAGCTTCAGGAGGACGGGTTCGGTCAGGAGGTTCGCGCGCATCAGGCAGTGGAAGGGTACGCCCACCTCGCGCGGGTACCTCTCGGAGAACTCCGTGAGCCACTCGTCGTCCTTCATTACGAATATGTCGTCGTAGAACTTTATGAACTGCGTCTCGTACCGGCCCTGCAGGTCCTTTATCTCCGCTATCAGCCTGCCGACGCTCATCCGGGACATCAGTCCGCCCTTGCCCTTGTACAGCATGTTGTACTTGTGGTTGAAGCAGTAGGTGCACTTGTACGGGCAGCCCCGGCCCACCATGAAGCTGCGCATAGGGAACCTTCCCAGGCGCGTGGTCTTGTAGAAGAGGTCGCGGTCGAGGAACGGCAGGTCGTCGAGCTCCCTCCTGCGCATGCGGATCTCTGGCGGGGAGCCCTTCTTGAAGTTCTTCCGGGTAACGATGTTCGGGATGGAGTCGATGCCCTTCCTGGCTTCGAGCGCGTCGAGCAGCTCCGGCCACGCGTCGTCGCCCTCGCCGACGCACAGGGCGTCGAAGGGGTGCTTCTCTATTATGTCCGGGAAGAAGGTCGGGTGCGGGCCGCCCATGATGGTGAATATCTTCTCATCGATCGACTTTACCGTGTCGTTTGCGGCGATGTAGTACTTGTGCTCGCCGGTCTTGGCGCTGAACGCCACGACGTCAGGCTTGAACGCCCTTATGCGGGTAGAGAGGTTCCTCTCGGCGAGCACCGCGGCGCTCGTGACATGCCCCTTCTCCTTGGCCAGGGCGGAGAGGAGCATTATGCCCATCGGGTCGATGTACTCCACGTCCTTTATTACGAAAAGTATCTTCAATACGTTGACTCCATACATTTCATTCTCTTGTGTATACCGCATACCGTAGCGGCATCTTCTCCTTCATCCACGATGCCGGGGTGAGGGGGGAATCTCGCGCTCAGCGCGTCCCGGCCTCGACCCTGCGCGCCCCGGCGCTGTAGAGCGCCCTGTCCCTTATCCTGACCTCCCAGAAGAGGGTGGCCAGGGCGCTTACGACGCTGAAGATGTTCTTTACGGTAAAGGCCTTCGTCTTGCCGGAATCGCGGGAGCGGATATTGACCCCGGTCTCCGTGTAGCTCGCCCCGGAGCGTATGAGGCGCACGAGTATGGCCGCCATGTAGGCGAACCCCCAGGTCTTGAGCGGCACCTTCTTGAGAAGCGAGCTCTTTATCACGCACGTCCCGTTATAGTACCTGAGCCTCAGGCCGAAGGCCGCGTTCATGAGCGTTACGAAGAGCCATGAGATGGCCCTGCGGGACGGGGGCCGCACCGAGGTGTTGGCGGTATACGGGATGACGCAGTCCGCCGTGCCGGTAAGGGCGAAGACGGTGCTTATCGCCCCGGCGGGTATCTCGTTGTCTCCGGGCACCATGATGATGTAGTCCTTGGTGGCCAGCCTGACGCCCTCGCTATAGTTGTATCCGAAGCCCATGTTCTTCGGGTTGTGTATGACCTTTACCCCGCGTTCCTCCTTGCTTATCTCATCGGCCAGCCTGCCGGTACCGTCGGTGCTGCAGTCGTCGAAGATGAGGATCTCGTGGGAGCTGAAGCGTCCGGTGGCCTCGAGCGCCTCTTTTATGCAGGCGACCGTACCCCTGAGGTTGCCCTCCTCGTTCAGGCAGGGGACGATAATGGAGATGCTCGGTTTTTTGCCTCCGGCGGCCCTGCGCGGCCTGCCGGGGGCGCTCTTCTTCGCCATAAAGGTCCGTGGTTTTAGTTTAGTTCAGGTTCAGGGTAAGGACGGCCCCGGAGTTCAGGCCCTCTTCAGGTGCGGCGCCTATCGGCCCACCATCTTCCTGACGGCTGAGATTATCTCTTCCTTGCCCGGGTAGTATGCCTTCTCGAGCACCGGGCTTGCGGGCGTGGGGGCCTCGGGCAGGTTTATGCGTACGGGGGCGGACTTGAGCGAGCCGAAGGCCTCTTCGGTGATGCGCGCTATTATCTCTGCGCCGGGGCCCCCGTCCTTCCATCCGGTATCCGCCACGACGAGCCGCCCGGTCTTCGCTACCGACTCCTTTATCAGCTCCATGTCGAGCGGTTTTATCGTCCTCGGGTCGATGACCTCGCAATCCATGCCGTCCTCGGCAAGGGCGCAGGCCGCCTGCACCGACTCCGGCACCATCTGCGAGATGGCCACTATGGTGGCGTCCCCGCCCTTGCGCCTTACGACACCCTTGCCGATGGGCACGGTGTAAAGCTCCTGCGGCACGTGCCCCATGTGCTCGTAGAGCCACCTGTGCTCGATGAAGATGACGGGGTTGCCGTCCCTGACGCTTGCGGCCAGCAGGCCCTTGGCGTCGTAGGGCGTGGCGGGCATCACGACCTTCAGGCCCGGTATGTTCGTAAAGAGCGCGGCGAGGCTCTGCGAGTGCTGCGCCGCCGACCCCCATCCCCTGCCGATGATCGACCTTATGGTGATGGGGGCGTTCAGCTTGCCGCCGAACATGTAATGCCACTTGGCGGCGTGGTTCATTATCTGGTCGAGGGAGAGGGGGAGAAAATCGACCCTCATGTGGACGAGTATGGGGCGCATCCCGGCCACGGCCGCGCCCACGGCGATGCCGGTTATGCCGTTCTCCGCCAGCGGGCTGTCCATCACGCGCTCTTTGCCGAACCGGGCGTGCAGGCCGAGGGTGGTGCCGAAGACCCCACCGGAGTCGTCCACTCCCTCGCCGATGACGAATACCCTGTCGTCGGTCTCGAGGAGCTGGGAGGTGGCCTCGAGCAGCGCCGCCCTGTACGTCAGGCCGCGAAGCCCCGGGTCGGCCTTGTTTGCCCTCTCGAACTCCGTCTTATCGCTGTATATCTTCGTCCACGGCATATCGTTTCGTCGCCTATCCTTCTGCGTCCGTATAGTAGACGTCGGTCAGAAGCTCCGACGGGTCCGGGTACGGGCTCTGCTGCCCGAACTCCACCGCCGCGTCCACCTCCGCCGTTATCTTCGATGCTATCGCCTCAAGCTCTTCGGTGTTGAGCACGTGCTCCTTCAACAGGAACTCCCTGAAGCATTTTACCGGGCACTTCTCTATCCAGTAGAGCAGCTCTTCCTTGGGGCGGCAGCCCTTCTCATAGTCGGCATCGGGGCCCACGTGCCCCTTCCACCTGTAGGTCTTGGCCTCTATGAGGCTCGGCCCGCCACCCTTGCGGGCGCGCAGGATGGCGTCTTGAGAGGCCTTGTAGACGGCCATTACGTCGTTGCCGTCGATGCACACGCCGTGGGCGTCGAAGGCGCTGGCGGCGTCGGATATCCTGCAGCCCGGCTGCCGGGCCGACTGGTGGGAGTTCGTGGCGTAGAAGTTGTTCTCGCAGACGAATACCACCGGGAGTTTCTTGAGGGAGGCGAAGTTGAACGACTCGTAGAAGACACCCTCGTCGTAGGCCCCGTCGCCGAAGAATATGACGGTTACTCGCCCTTCCTTCCTCATCACGGAGGCCAGGGCTGCGCCCACTCCCATCGGTATCCCCCCGGCGACGATGGCCGAGGTGCCGAGTATGCCGTTGTCCACGTCCACGATGTGCATGGACCCTCCCTTGCCCCGGCTGCAGCCCGCGGCCTTGCCGTAGAACTCCGCCATGAGCGGGCCCATGGCGCTGCCCTTGGCGAGGCAGTGGCCGTGGCCCCTGTGGTTGGAGAAGACGTAGTCTCTCTTCCCGAGGTTGAGGCAGACCCCGGCGGCGATGGCCTCCTGGCCGATGCACAGGTGCACCGGGCACTTCATCTCCTGGGCCGGGTACAGCTCTACTATCTTCTCCTCGAAGATGCGAATCCTCAGCATGGTGTAGTACATGCGCTCAAGCAGGCCCCTTGTGAGCGTCTTGATACCGTATTTTAAGAGTTCATTGTTCATCTGGTCTTCCGGGGTCTTCGCGGAGTTTATTTTTCTTATCGGGGGTTTTTAGATAAAGTTTACGTGTGAGGAAGGGTTTTTAAGCTCCCAGAGGTAACGGTTGATCTCGTCCATCCTGCAGTTCTTGCGGCACTCGCTCGTATCGAGCTCCTTTGCGACGAACTCCATGACCTTCTTCCTGCGCCCGCCCTTCCATATCTCCTCGAAGGTCTGCTCGTTTATGTTGCCGAGCAGGAACCTCTCGTCGCCGAGAAAGGCGCTGCAGCCCCACACCCCGCCCCCGGAGTCTACGTAAGACCAGAAGGGCAGCGCAAGGCACTTTTCGTATGCCCTGTTGCTCTCCGAGAGCTTTTCCATGGCGTTCTTCCTGAAGACCACCTTGAAGTTGTCGTCGGAGATCTTGTCCAGCTCGTCGCTGAGGTAGTAGTAGTCGCTGTACCGGAACTCCTCGTACCTGTGCGTAAGGCTCTTGAGGTGCTGTGAGTATGACTTTATGACGAGGTAGTCGGCCCCTATCTCCTTCGCCTTGCGGGCCAGAGGGACCGCCTCCTCGAAGTTATCCGGCAGAAGTATCATCTGCATGCCGATGGTGGAGGAGATGCCGCGCTCTTTCCTGAACTCCACCGCCGCGCGGATGTTGGAGATGACCTTTACGAAGTCCTCCTCCTTCGTCCTGTGGACCTTCGCGTAGGTCTCCTTCGTGGCGGCGTTTATGCTGACCTTTATCCATGTTATCGAGGCGAGGGTGGCGCGCATCAGCTCTTCGTTGAAGAGCGCGCCGTTGGAGGTAATGGCGACGTCTATGCCGGAGCTTTTGGTGTGGTTTATTATCCCGGCGATATCCTTGTGCAGTAACGGCTCACCCTCTCCGGCGTACATGATGGACTTTACCCCGAGCCGCCCCATCTCGGTGAGCCTCTGCTTGAGCATGGCCGCATCGAGGTACCTGGGCTGGTACTCCATGTAGTCGAGGGCGCAGTAGGTGCACCTGTGGTTGCACGCCCCGATGGGGGAGACCTCCATGTATATGGGGTAGACGTCCTCTCCCTTGAGCCACCTGTCCACCCGGTCCACGTGAAACATCAGCTTGTGACTGTCTATCCTGTACTCGTCCATCTTCCTTACGCGTCCCTTCAGAGCCCCCACAAGGGGTAATGGCAAAGATAACTGCAATAGATAAGATAACATAGTAACCCCTGATAAACAATCTTAAATATACGTTAACCCGCAAGAGCTTACGCCCTGTTTATTTGCTTGAACCATCGTACTACAAGGTGTAGAATAGGCTTAGGTTATGGCATGAAATCTGGTTTGGGGTATACTGTAGGGGAGATTATGGAAGAAAAGGATAAAAACACGGCCGTAGACCCGGTCTGCCACATGACCGTGGCAAAGGAGAAGGCGAAGGGGACCTCGACCTACGGCGGGGTGGACTACTGGTTCTGCAACCCCAATTGCAAGGTGAAGTTCGACCGCGACCCGGAGGCGTACCTGAAGGCCGGCGGCCCTGAAGAGGCCGCCCCGGAGGCCGCCCCGGAACAATCGTCGGGTGATGCGGTGAAGAAGGAGGCGAAGGCCCCCCGAAAGGGCTCCAAGACCGTCTCCCTGCCGATAACGGGCATGAGCTGCGCCTCGTGCGCAGCGAAGATAGAGAAGGGGATCGCCGGGATGAGCGGCATCCGGGAGGCGAGCGTCAACTTCGCCGCCGAGAAGATCTCCATCACCTACGACCCGTCAGAGGTCCACATAGACGATTTCGTAAAGGCGATAAAGGAGCTCGGCTACGGTGCCGGCGTGGCCAACGTCGTCCTGCCTGTGCAGGGCATGAGCTGCGCCTCGTGCGTGGCGAAGATAGCGAAGGCGCTCAACGCCGTGCCGGGGGTCGTCAGCGCCACCGTGAACTTCGCCACGGAGAAGGCGAACATAAACTACCTGCCCACCGAGGCCACGGTAGACGACTTCGTAAAGGCGGTGCGAGACGCGGGCTACGAGGCCGTTGTTACCGGCGAGGAGGAAGACCTCGTGGCGCGGGACGAGCGGATAAAGAAGGAGGAGCTGGGAAGGCTCCGCACGAGGTTCCTGTTCGCCGCCGTCGTCTCCGGTTTCATCATACTCGGCTCGTTCGGCGAATGGCTGCGATGGATACCATCCATTATGCGTAACAACCTCCTGCTCCTCGTGCTCGCCACACCGGTGCAGTTCTGGAGCGGGTGGCGGTTCTACAGGGGCGCCATCGCGAGCGCACGCCACCGGACGACCGACATGAACACCCTGATCGCCGTGGGCACCTCCGCGGCCTATCTATACAGCATGGCGGTCGCCTTCTTTCCCGGCTTCTTCACCGCCCGCGGGCTCGGCACCGGCGTCTACTTCGACACCTCCACCGCCATCATAGCGCTTATCCTCCTCGGGCGCCTCCTCGAGGCGAGGGCCCGCGGCAGTACGAGCGAGGCGATAAAGAAGCTCATTGGCATGCAGGCGAAGACGGCGCGCGTGGTAAGGGGCGGCAACGAGGCCGACATCCCGCTGGCCGACGTGGTCGAGGGGGACACCGTCGTGGTCCGGCCCGGTGAGAAGATACCCGTGGACGGCGTGGTCGTGGAGGGGGCCTCCTCTGTGGACGAGTCGATGATAAGCGGGGAGAGCCTTCCGGTAGGCAAGAAACCGGGCGACGAGGTCATAGGGGCCACGATGAACAAGACCGGCTCGTTCAAGTTCAGGGCCACGAGGGTGGGCAAGGCCTCGACCCTCGCCCAGATCATAAAGATGGTCGAGCAGGCGCAGAGCGGAAAGCCCCCGATAGCCCGCATGGCCGACCTCGTGGCGAGCTACTTCGTGCCTATCGTATTCGGCATAGCCGCCGTGACCTTCGCGGTCTGGTTCTTCGTCGGCCCGGAGCCTGCATTCACCTACGCTCTGCTCAACTTCATCGCCGTGCTTATCATCGCCTGCCCGTGCGCCATGGGCCTTGCGACACCCACGTCCATAATGGTCGGCACCGGCAAGGGCGCCGAGAACGGCATACTCATAAGGGGAGGGGAATCTCTCGAGACGGCGCACAAGCTCAACGCCATAGTCCTCGATAAGACCGGCACTCTTACGAAGGGCGAGCCGTCGCTAACCGACCTCGTGACCGCCCCCGGGGCCGCCCTGAAAGAGGGGCTCGACGCCGAGGGCTCGCTGCTCTTCTACGCCGCGAGCGCCGAGAAGGGAAGCGAGCACCCGCTCGGAGAGTCGATAGTAAAGGCGGCGGCGGAGCGGTCCATCGCGGTCGTGGACGCCGAGGGGTTCGAGGCGGTGCCCGGTCACGGCATAAGCGCGAAGGTGGCCGGGGCCGAGGTGCTCATCGGCAACAAGAAGCTCATGGAGGACAGGTCCATCTCCACCGGCGGGCTCACCGAGGCCGCCGGGAGGCTCTCGGACGAGGGCAAGACCCCGATATACGTTGCCGTGGCCGGCAGGCCCGCCGGGCTCCTGGCGGTGGCCGATACGCTCAAGGAGAACTCCAGGGAGGCGGTTGCCGCCTTTGGCAGGATGGGCCTCGAGGTCGCCATCATAACGGGGGACAACAAGAGGACGGCGGCCGCCATAGGCAGGGACCTCGGCGTGGGCAGGGTCCTGGCCGAGGTGCTGCCCGAGGACAAGGCGCGGGAGGTCAAAAAGCTTCAGGACGAGGGCAAGGTCGTCGCTATGGTCGGCGACGGCATAAACGACGCCCCTGCGCTCGCTCAGGCGGACGTGGGCATAGCCATCGGCACGGGCACGGACGTTGCCATGGAGGCCTCGGACATAACGCTCATAGGAGGCGACCTGCGCTCCATCGTAACGGCCATCGCTCTTAGCCGGGCCACCATCAGGAACATCAAGCAGAACCTCTTCTGGGCATTCTTCTATAACGTGGTACTGATACCGGTGGCCGCGGGCGTCCTGTACCCGTTCTTCGGCATACTGCTCAACCCGATGTTCGCCGCGGCGGCCATGGGGCTCTCATCGGTCACCGTCGTAACCAACGCCTTGCGCTTGAAGCGGTTCAAACCGGCGTAAGGACGCCTTTGACCGGTACGGCCCGTTGTGGTAGCCTTCCGGTCGCCAATCTTTAACGAGGAGATGATATTGAAGATTTTTCCGGTCATCATGTTTTTAACCGGCCTGCTGCTCGTTTCGACGAACGCGGCCGCCGTAGAGTCGATAATGGTAAAGGACCCGGTAAGGAGCGGAGAGGCGTACTTCAATAAATACTGCGCGGGCTGTCACGGCATCAAGGGAGCGGGCACGGACAAGGGCCCGCCGCTGGTGCACAGGATATACCGCCCGAACCACCACTCCGACTGGAGTTTCAGGAGGGCGGTCACCCAGGGCGTATCCTCCCACCACTGGAGGTTCGGCAACATGCCCCCCGTAAAGGGCGTTGCCCCGGAAGAGGTCGATGATATAATAAAATACGTGCGCAAGATACAGAAAGACGCAGGGATATTTTAGCGGGTCGTTGAAAAACAACCTGCTGCAATCCATGGACGGATTGCCGGATTGCGAGACTGAAGGATTCGAGCAATTCGTGAGATCTGGACGGATTCATTCCGGCCGGATCGTACTTGAAAAAGCCATGGATGGACTTTTTCAACATCCAGCTGGCCCCTAAAGGCGGTTGCCCATGAGCAGGTTCAAGAACAGGTTGCTGGCCAGGCTCCTTACACGGTTCCCCTGGCTCCTTCACAGGGCCGCAGAGAAGGTCGCGGCCATAGAGGTGGAGGGGGTGCCGTGGATGCCCTTTGCCGGGGACCTCTCTGGGTGCATGGTCGCCCTGGTGACGACAGCAGGGGTGCACCTGAGGTCGCAGGAACCCTTCGACATGGAGGACCCGAACGGAGACCCGTCCTTCAGGGAGCTTCCCTCCGGTGCGCCGCGTGGGGATTACACCATCACCCACGACTACTACGACCACACGGATGCGGACAAGGACCTGAACATCGTGTACCCCATAGACCGTCTCAAGGAGATGGAGCAGGCGGGTGCGATAGGGTCGCTCGCGCCGGTGAACTTCGGGTTCATGGGCCACGTCGACGGCCCGTACATAGAGACTCTCATAAGGAAGACCGCGCCGGAGGTCGCCTCCCGGCTCAGGGAAGAGGGGGCCGGCGCTGTCCTGCTCACCCCCGGCTGAGGGCTCTGCAATCGGTCCGTGGGACTGATACAGAGGGCGATAGAGGAGGCGGGCATCCCGACCATCGGGGTCTCGATAGTCCGCAGGTTCACGGAGCAGGTCAAGCCCCCCCGTTCGGTCTTCGTGAAGTGGCCTATGGGCCACCCTCTCGGAGAGCCATTCAGGGTGGACGTGCAGAGGGCGGTCATCAGGGAGGCGTTCAGGGCACTGCGCGAGATAAAGGAGCCCGGCACGATAATAGACCTGCCGTATCCGTGGAAGAGGTACGGGGAGCTGGGGGAGTAAACAGGGTACTTCCCCTTTGAAAAGGGGAAGTAGAGGGGGGGCCTTCTTGTTCTTAGAAAATACACCGGGTGATTAGAGCGAGCGGCGCTTTGGGAAGAGGCGGGAGAGCGCGCCGGGGCCAGCGCCTTAGGGCGCGTAGCGACCTTAAGCGGGGCGCGCGAACGGGGCTGAGGCGGCCTAGCTGAGCGAGCCTAATCACCGGAAGCGTCCCGCAGGGACGCAAACGGCGAGGGAACACCCCCCGCGGTTCCTCTCCCCGAAGGGGAGGAGTGACGATATATAAAATCGACCTGCATTTTCTGCATCCTGCTGGCGCAGAGATCCTTCGTCGCCTCCGGCTCCTCGGAATGACAGGCAAAGGATGGATCGCCGTATCGCTTACGCTCCTTCCAACGGTCCATTCCCCTCACCCTTTCACTCTTCCCTGATGGGTGAAAGGGGGATTTTTCACTCCCCTCTCCTCAGCGCGCCTTCCGGGGGCTTGTACTCCCCCGTCGTGTGGCACTTGTTGCACTCGGCGAACCTGAAGGCCACCTTGCCGTGGCAGTACCCGCAGAACTTCCCCCTGGCCATGGCCTTTGAGTCCACCTTGTTGCCGCCGAGGACTTTCTTGAAAAGCGCCGGGTGGCAGCTCGCGCAGCGAATCCGGGAGGAGTGCGTCTTGTGGTCGAACGGGACCGTCGAGATGCCCTCCATGGGGGACTCGAAGAGTATGACGTTGTCCCGCACCTTCTCACGCGCCTCTCCGTCAAGCGACTTTACCGGCTTGATCGCCTGCACGGACCTCAGGTAGACCCAGTCTATGGAGCCGAAGCGGTCGAGCGGGATGCGGCCGGGGGGCAGGTCCTCGGTGCTCCATACGGAGCCGACCCGTTCGGCGGTCTTCTTTACCCTGTCGAGGTCGAGCGTGGAGACGTCCGCGAAGCGGCGCGCCTCGTCGAGCCCGGCGGCGTGGCAGGTCTTGCACACCGGCGTCTCCGTGCTGAAGGCGGTCTTGCCGTCGTGGCACCTGCCGCAGACCCTGCCTTTGCGCATCGCGGCGTGCGTCAGGGTGTCGGCCCCGCGCTTCATCTTGAACAGGCCGCCGTGGCACGCCTTGCAGCTGTAGTACAGCCGGTGGAGCCAGTGGGGGTATAAGACAGGGGCAAGCCCCGTCGCCTCCATCCGCGCCGCCTTATCGCGCAAAACGAAGTTGCCGAGGAACTTCTTGAAGTTCTCCCGCCTGGTCAGCTCGGCCCGACGCTTCTTCTCCTTGTCCACCTCGGCGCGCAGTATGGCGTCGACCTCGGCGGCGAGTAACTCGTCGCCGTTCCAGTGCTTGTGCATCGACGCCATGGCGCTGGCGATATCGAGCAGACGCATCCGCTGCTCGAAGTCCACGCCATCGGCCATGGCCTCTTTCAAGATGGCCTTGACCTCTGCCGATATCGCTGGGGCGTTGGTCTTTACCAGCTCCGATAGCGCGGGGAGGTTCTTCGCCCTGTAGTCCTTGACGAACCGCGCCCTGAGGTCCCCGGCCCGGGAAGCGGACGCCAGCGCGAGGAGGCAAATAAAAAAAACGCCTGCTGCGAGGGCCAGGCGCCGAGGCGTAATCTCTGTCCCTTTCATGATGCCTTTACCTCTTTTAGCAAAAGTATATAATATGACGCACCGATAAGTATAACAGCAACCCCATGGGGGGGCAAATTAAAAGGTTTTAAGCAGGGGCCCTCGGCAGGGATAGGGCTTTTATGGACATCCACTTATTTTTATTGTATAAAATTCTTTCGGGCGTAGTCGTCATGGCGTCCTGATTATTTTCACGGGGTTTCGGATGTCTTCAAAAAAACTGAGCGTATCGGTCGTAATGCCTGTCTTCAACGAGAGGGAGTTCGTCCTCGAGGTGATAAAGAGGGTGACCGCCACGGGGATACCCGCGGAGCTGATTGTAGTGGACGACTGCTCGGTGGACGGCACCAGGGACCTGCTCGCCGGACTCGAGAAGAAGTGGCCGTATAAGGAGTGCAGGCTCAAGCTCATCCTCAAGGAGAAGAACATGGGCAAAGGGGCCGCCCTGAGGACCGCCTTAGAGAACGTCACCGGCGACGTGGTCATCGTTCAGGACGCCGACCTCGAGTACGACCCCAGGGATTACGAAAAGCTCCTCGAGCCGATAATAGAGGGCAGGGCCGACGTGGTCTACGGCTCTCGCTTCATGGGCAACAGCCACAGGGTGCTCTTTTTCTGGCACATGGTCGGCAACAAGGTGCTGACCTTCTTCTCGAATATGCTCACGAACATAAACCTCTCCGACATGGAGACCGGGTACAAGGCATTCAGGACGGAGGTCCTGAGGTCCTTTACCCTCGAGTCCGACAGGTTCGGCTTCGAGCCCGAGGTCACGGCCAAGGTCGCCAGGGGCAGGTACAGGATATACGAGACGTCCATCTCCTACGCCGGAAGGACCTACGACGAGGGCAAGAAGATAAACTGGAAGGACGGAGTGGCCGCCTTCTGGCACATCATCAAGTACAACCTGCTCGCCCCGGCGCCGCGCCGGTAGCCGTCTACTATGGCATCTCCTTACAGAAACCTTTCGAAGATACTCCCGCTTGCCGGGCCGCTGGCCCTGCTCCTGCTCGCCTTTTTTATCTCCCCGGCGCGCTCCTACGCGCTTACCGACGAGGAGCAGAACATCTCTGTCTACAGCCGTACAGCCCCCTCCGTGGTCAACATCGCCAGCACCGCGGCACCCGACGGCTCCGGCTCGGGCGTGATGATAGACCGCAACGGGCACATACTCACCAACTACCACGTGGTAGAGGGCGCGAAGGGCCTCGAGGTGACGCTCTTCGACGGCTCGCGGTACGCGGGCACGCTCATTGGCATCGACCCCGGACGGGACCTGGCCGTGCTCAGGATAAAGGCCCCGCCGGAGAAGCTCAAGTCCGTGAAGTTCGGGGACTCGGCCGGCTTGAAGGTCGGGCAGAAGGTGCTCGCCATCGGAAACCCCTTCGGCCTCGACAAGACCCTTACCGTGGGGATAATCAGCTCTCTGAACAGGACCATGAGGGCCGTAAACGGACGCCTCATGCGCGGCATCATCCAGACCGACGCGGCCATAAACCCCGGCAACTCGGGCGGCCCGCTCCTTAACGGCGCGGGCGAGCTCATAGGCGTCAATACCGCCATATTCAGCCCGGTGGGCGGCTCCGTTGGCATAGGCTTCGCCATACCCGTGAACACCGTCAAGGAGGCGCTCGGCCCGCTCCTGGCGAAGGGCTACGTATCGAGGCCGTGGCTCGGCATAGCCGGGCAGAACATCGGCGCCAAGGATGCAAAGTTGCTCGGCTTCGACACCCCCGGCGTGCTGATAGCTGACGTCTACGAGGGCAGCCCGGCGGCCAGGGCGGGGCTGCGTGGCTCTACGGGAAACGTCAGGATCGGCAACGTCATCGTCTCCGTGGGAGGGGACATGATAACGGCGGTAAACGGCCATACGATAGCCACGATGGAGGACTTCAACGACATAATGGACACCCTCGATCTGGGCTCAGTCGTAACGGTCCGGGTCATAAGGGACGCCAAGACGCTCGAGATAAAGGCGCGCATCGACGAGATGCCCCGGGGGCGGTAGCGGTCGATGGCGCGAGGGCGTTGTTTGGGAGGGGGTAGAGATCTGAACCGGGGCATGCCCCTCGGAGGGCCGCTGGTATAGGACGTAGACCACCCCCCTTTTCCGCCCCGGAGAACCCCCCTTTTTCCGCCCTTTTCGCCGATTACGATTGTTATAATAAAATCCTTGACATCGTCGTATTTTTAAAGCTAATATACAAAAATATGTGACAAAATTCTTCCGTAACTGACGGAATCAAGGTGGTCACCACTGGGGAGCGGAAGACGAATAAGGACCGGCCGACCGTCTGGGCAAGAGCCAGTTTTTCTTATGAAAAACCGGTGTCTCGCCATGGCGGTTTTTTTTATCCCGGCCGCCAGGGAACCGGGCCAACACACGGGGGGGCGTTGTCCGTCCCGGGGGCGAGGATTCCCCTTGATAAAGACGGCTGAAAATAGTATCCAATCTCCACTCCTTTAAGAGCTATGGGACACAAGACATTCAACAGGGGCATACACCCCTCTTATTACAAAGAGCTTACCTCGTCCAAGGCCGTGGCCGCCGCCGCGCTTCCGCAGACCGTCACGATACCCCTGCGCCAGCACGCGGGCGCTCCATGCGAGCCGCTCGTGAAAAGGGGCGACGCCGTGGAGGAAGGCCAGAAGATAGCGGACGTAAAGGCCTTCGTCTCCGCCCCCATTCACGCCTCTATCAGCGGAAAGGTCAAGAGCATAGATACCGCCGCGCACCCGGGCGGCATGAGGACGCTTGCCATAACGATAGAGGGCGACGGCACATCCAGGGAGTGGAAGCTCAAGGGCGCCGAGGCCGACCCCTCCTCCATGCCCCCGGAGTCGTTGCGAGACGCCATACGTGACGCCGGGATAGTGGGCATGGGAGGCGCGGCGTTCCCGACCTCCGTGAAGCTCTCTCCCCCCAAGGGGAAGGTCATAGAGGCCGTGATACTCAACGGCTGCGAGTGCGAGCCCTTCCTTACCGCCGACCACAGGATAATGCTGGAGGTGCCTGACAGGGTAGTGTGGGGCCTGCGCGCACTCATGCGGGCCACGAGCGCCTCGCGCGGCTACATAGGCATAGAGGAGAACAAGCCGGACGCCATCGAGGCGCTCAAAAAGGCCATAGGCTCCGCGCCCGATGTCTCCATCATCGTGCTCGAGGCGAAGTACCCTCAGGGCGCGGAGAAGATGCTCATCCAGGCCGCGCTCGGCAGGAAGGTGCCCACGGGCAAGCTCCCGCTCGACGTGGGCTTCGTGGTGAACAACGTCGGCACGGCCGCGGCCATCTACGAGGCGATAAACTTCGGCAAGCCGCTCATAGACAGGGTCGTGACCGTAAGCGGCAACGGCATAAGGGAGCCCAGGAACCTGCGCGTGCGCATAGGCACGAGCTTTGCCGAGGTGCTCGCCCAGTGCGGCGGCATATCCGGGCAGGGCGAGTACGAGGTCCTCAACGGTGGGCCCATGATGGGCATCGCGCAGTCTACGCTCGAGGTTCCGGTCATCAAGGGCACCTCGGGCATTACCGTCATATTCTCCGGGTCGATAAAGCCGTCTTCCTACGAGGCGTGCATAAGGTGCGCCAGGTGCGTGGATGCGTGCCCGATGGGGCTTATGCCCTACAGGCTCGGAGACTACGGACGCGTCCACAGGGTCGCGGAGTTCAAGTCATGGGAAGGGCTGAGCTGCATCGAGTGCGGGTGCTGTTCGTACGTCTGCCCGTCGAAGAGGCCGCTTCTTCAGTGGATAAGGATAGGCAAGCTCAAGGCGAGGGAGCAGCAGGCAATGGCGGCGGCTGCCGCCAAATAGGCCGGGCCCCGTTCGCCGCCGGGCAGGGGCGGCGACGTGCAACGGGCGGTTGACAGGCAGGGGCCGTTGTTTCCATAAAAAAACGTCAAAGGGAGACCGATGCAGGAGAACGCTACAGGGAACGCTCAGGAGGCCCCGGCAGGGCCGTCCGAAAGGCTTATAATATCCTCCTCCCCGCATTTTCTTACCGACGAGTCGGTCCCGAAGATAATGCATACGGTCGTTATGGCCCTTTTTCCGGCCATGGCCGCCTCCGTCTATTACTTCGGGCTGAGGGCGGTCCTGCTGTACGTCGTCTGCATCGGGACGTGCCTTCTCACGGAGTACGGCTTCCAGAGGGCGCGCAGGAAACCCATCAAGATACACGACGGCAGCGCCATCATCACCGGCATACTTCTGGCCATGACGCTGCCCCCCGGTTTCTCCGTATTCGGCGCCATACTCGGGTCGTTCTTCGCCATCGGCGTAGGCAAGCAGCTCTTCGGCGGCCTCGGGTACAATATATTCAACCCGGCCCTGCTCGGCAGGGCCTTCCTGATGGCTACGTACCCCGTCATGATGACGACCTGGGTCGCGCCCCGCACGGTGGCGGCGGCCGTGGACGCGGTCACCGCGGCGACCCCGCTCGCGTCCATGAAGTTCGAACAGCACCTGACCCCCCTTGTCGACCTCCTCATAGGGAATACCGCCGGCTCCCTCGGGGAGACCTCCGTCATAGCCCTGCTCATCGGCGGGCTCTTCCTGAGGTACAAGGGGTACATAAACTGGAAGCTGCCGATCGGGTACCTCGGCACCATAGCCGTCTTTTCCGCGATCTTCTGGCTCGCCAACCCGGCGAAGTACCCTAGCCCCGCTTTCCACCTCCTCGCGGGTGGCGCGATGCTCGGGGCGTGGTTCATGGTGACCGACATGGTCACCAGCCCCGTAACGGCGCTGGGGCAGTGGATATTCGTCGTATGCGCCGGGGTGATGGCGGTGGTGATAAGGCTCTTCGGGGGGCTGCCCGAGGGCGTCATGTACTCGATACTTTTCATGAACGCCTTTGTGCCGCTTATCAACAAGCACACGCGCCCGAGGGTCTTCGGGGCCAATTCAAAGGCTAAATGAATATGGGGCAGAGCGTTATAACTTCGCATACCTTTGTTGCTCCCTGGCTCGTCGTTGCGGGGCCCATGGCGCCGGCCATATTATAAGAAGCGGGGGTCTTACGGCTTGAACAACATGTTTAAAATGTTTCTCAACCTGACGCTCATCGGCGCGCTCGCCGGTGGGCTGCTGGCTGCTATCTACGGCGTTGCGAACCCCCTTATCCAGGCCAACAAGGAGAAGGAGCTCAAGGAGTCCATCTTCGTGGTCCTGCCGGAGGCGAGGGACTACGAGGTGATCGAAAAGACCGTGGGCAAGGAGACCCTTACGGTCTACGAGGGGCTGGACGCCGAGGGCGAGCCCGTCGGCATCGCCTTCAAGGCGGAGGGAAACGGCTTTCAGGGCAAGATAGTCATCATGGTCGGCCTCGGCGTGGACTACCTGAGGCTCAAGGGGATAAAGGTGCTCGAGCAGCTCGAGACCCCGGGGCTCGGCAACAGGATAGGCGAGCCCGCGTTCCAGGACCAGTTCAAAGGGGTTGAGGTGCGGCCCCGGATAGAGTACATTAAGAACCGCAAGCCACAGAAGCCGAACCAGATCCAGGCCATAACTGGCGCCACGATATCCTCGGACTCGGTGGTAAAGAACCTCAACCGGGCGATAGACAAGTTCTTAAAGGAGTTCCCCGCAGCGGAGGTGCTGAAAAAGCGCGAGCGCAAGAGTAAAGCGGAGGACGCGGGGCACGCGGATGAAGAGCGCCCTGCAGGTGACCAGGGCGGCGGGGCCGCGGCCGAAACACGGCCATAATAATTACGGGTAGAAGAATGGCGGAAGGCAAGCACACACATTCGCTCTCATACGAGTTCAAGAAGGGGCTCTGGCAGGACCTGCCCCCGTTCAGGCTCGTGCTCGGCCTGTGCCCGGCGCTCGCCGTCACGAACTCCGCGTTGAACGGCCTTTCCATGGGCCTCGCGGTGCTCTTCGTGCTCTTTACCTCCAACCTCATCATCTCCGGGGTGCGGCGGCTCATAGCCTCACAGGTCAGGATACCGGCCTACATCGTCATCATAGCCTTCCTCGTCACGGTGGCCGACCTCTTTCTGGCGGCGTTCTTCCCGCCGATATCCAAGGCGCTCGGCCCGTACGTGCCGCTCATAGTCGTCAACTGCATAATACTCGGCAGGGCGGAGACCTTCGCGCAGAAGAACCCGATACTGCCTACCGCCATGGACACCCTCGGCATAGGGATAGGCTTTACCTTGAGCCTTACGCTCATGGGCGTCATAAGGGAGCTCCTCGGCTTCGGCTCGATATTGAACTTCAAGATTCTCGGCAGCTGGTTCGAGCCGTGGATAGTGATGATACTGCCCGCCGGGGCGTTCCTCGTCCTCGGCGGTCTCGTGGCGCTCGTAAACTACATATCGAGCAAGAAGGCCGCGTCAGGCACAAGCGTTTAGGGATGGCCTTATTTAATCAAGGGTCTATCAGGAGAGTACGTTGAAGCTCATAATGGTTTTCATATCGGCATCGCTCATAAACAACTTCGTGTTGACCTATTTCCTCGGCATCTGCCCGTTCGTGGGCGTCTCGAACAGGACCGAGAACGCCTTGAACATGGGCATGGCCACGACCTTCGTCATGACCCTTACGGCGGCGGCCACGTGGCCTATATACCATTACATACTGCTGAGGTTCAACGTACCGTTCCTCGAGTACGTGGCGTTCATCATCGTCATCGCCTCGCTCGTGCAGCTCGTGGAGATGTATATAAAGAAGTCGAGCCCGACCCTGTACCGGGCGCTCGGCATATTCCTGCCGCTTATCACCACCAACTGCGCCGTCCTGGGCCTCGCGCTCTTCATGGTATTGCGGGATTACAACTACATGGAGTCCATCATCTTCGGCTTCGGCACGGGCGTGGGCTTCACACTGGCCATAGTCATGATGTCGGGCATAAGGGAAGAGCTCGAGTTCGCGGACGTGCCGAAGCCTTTTCAGGGTGTATCCATAACGCTCATTGTGGCGGGCATGATGGCGCTTGCCTTCATGGGCTTCGCGGGGCTCATAAGGGGATGACTTGAGCCGTGGCCTCCGGCCTTTAAAACGGGGGCGCGTCTGTGGTAAGATATAGGGAAGGACGGGGAGATCCCGGCCTTGTGCGGGGCCGCCGGCCCCGGGAGAGATAGAAGATGCTGGTAAGCGGTACACTCGTAATATCTATAGCGGCGATGGGCGGGCTCGGAGCGGCGTTCGCCCTCTTCCTCGCCTTTGCCGACAAGAAGCTCAAGGTCGAGGAGGACCCCCGCCTGCACGCCATCACCGATACGCTGCCGAACACAAACTGCGGCGGATGCGGATACCCCGGGTGCGCCCTGCTGGCAGAGGCGCTCCTGAAGGGCGAGGCCCCGCCGAACGCCTGTGTGGCCGGAGGCGCGGACACGGCCGTGAGGCTCGCGGAGCTTCTCGGCGTTGAGGCGGCCGAGCACAAGAGGATACTCGCCGTCGTGCTCTGCAAGGGCGGCCACGCCGAGGCCAAGAGGAACGGCACATACGAGGGCGATATGACGTGCACCGCCTCGAACATCACCGGCGGTGACAAGGCGTGCACCTACGGATGTCTCGGCTACGGCGAGTGCGTGGACGCCTGCAGGT
This sequence comes from Thermodesulfobacteriota bacterium, assembly GCA_046757705.1. Lineage (GTDB taxonomy): Bacteria > Desulfobacterota > GWC2-55-46 > GWC2-55-46 > GWC2-55-46 > JBHHYT01. Next base: position 2,623 of record JBHHYT010000001.1, on the reverse strand, counting down.
ACGACGCCATGGCGATGGATGACAACGGCCTGCCGGTCGTATTCTACGACAAGTGCGTCGGGTGCGGGGCGTGCGCCAGGGCGTGCCCGCGCAACATCATCGAGATGCACCCGGAGGACCACAAGCTATTCGTCTACTGCAGGAGCCGGGACAAAGGCCCGCACGCGAAGAAGGTCTGCAGCGTGGCGTGCATAGCGTGCACGCTGTGCGTCAAGGACTGCCCGGTGGAAGGAGGCATCACCATAAAGGACAACCTCGCCACGGTCAACTACGACCTCGCTCCGCAGAACGACGAGGCCACGAAGAGGTGCCCCACCAAATGCATTCTCTCCGGCATCGAGGAGCGCATCACACGGGAGAGTTTCTACGCCTCATCAAGGAAAAAGACGGGCTGACATCCCATATAACGGGCCTCTCGGATCGTCACTCATCGAAACCGGCCAACCGCATCCCTTACAAACTCCGACCCCTTAGCGCACAGACCTACCACCCGGAGCGCCCGGTTTGAGGTCGGGTGCGTTTTTTTTAGATGAAACGCTCAAGGAACCGGCGGAAAATCCGATAAAAGATAGGCGTCTGAAACTTCCGGGAAGGGCATGGTTAAGGAATAACTAATACAATCTTAATAATGTTTTAATACTTCTTTGTTAATATGTCTTGACGATATTTTTGGGAATATTACATGCCTGGAGGACGGACAAATATGTTGGAATCAAAAGGGAAATTTTCGAGGTATTCATCCGGCGCAATGCTCGTTCTGGCTTTTCTGGCCGTCCTCACGCTCGCCTCTTGCTCGCAGGAAAGCTCCGGGCGCGTGGACGCCGCTTCCATGAGGGGGGGCGAGACAAGGCCGACCCTCTCTCCGGCCAACTTCTACGCCGAGACCGCCACGGCCTACGAGGTCGCCAGGGAGATGCCGGAGGTGCTTGACAGCCTCTACTGCTACTGCGACTGCAAGAAGCACATGAACCACAAGAGCCTGCTCACCTGCTACACCAACGAACACGCCGCCTACTGCGACATCTGCATAAACGAGGCCCTAATGGCAAAACGGTTGCATGAACAGGGCAAGGACGTGCTCGCCATCAGGAAGGCCGTTGACGAGAAGTTTTCAAGGATAAGGCAGCAGAGGATGTAACAAGGATGTTTTTAAGTCGGTCAAGGCATATGGAGGGGTTTCGTGAGCATTAAAAATTACATAGTCGGGGCGGCCGTGGCGGCGGCCCTGGCACTGCCGCTTCTGGCGGGCTGTTCGAAGTCGGACGATACCCGGAAGACGGCCACCGGTGGCGTGAACGCGCCCGCCGCAGGCCCGCAGGTAAACAGCACCGCCCTTATAGACGACCTGAAGGCGCGGCTCAAGGAAGACCCGAATGACGCGGACATACTCTGGCGGCTCGCTGACGTATACTTCGAGTCCAAGCAGTTCGCGGAGTCGAGCGAATACTACAAGAAGGTCATAGCGGTAAAACCGAACGAGACCGACGTGTATAACGACCTGGGTCTCTCTCAGCACTACATGGGCAACTCGTCCGAGGCGCTGCGCTACATAAATGAAGGTATCAAGAAGAACCCTTACCACCAGAGGATCTGGCTGACGAAGGGTTTTATTATGGCCTACGGCATGGGGGATCTCGAGGGGGCCAAGACCGCCTGGGAGAAGGCGAACGCCTTGAACCCGGAGAGCCAGATCGGCAAGGCTGCCGCTGATTTCCTGGCGCAGTTCAAAGACAACGGCGGCAAAGATAAACAATAAATGCCTGAAAGTAGAGGTGGCAGGGGTATGTCCGGCAAGGCCTGGTATCGTGTAGTTGGCTCAAAAATATGGTATTTTTTCAATTCGCTCAAGCTCACGCTCGGTGTTCTCTTAACGCTTGCGATCGTCTCCATCTTCGGGACGATAGTCGAGCAGAACAAGCCGGTGAGCGATTACGTTCAAGCCTATGGAGAGAAGTGGACGAAGTTCATCATCACGCTCCACTTGAACGACCTGTTCCATTCGTGGTGGTTCATCGCTCTGCTCGGCGCTCTCGCGCTCAACATCATAGTCTGCACCTTCGAGAGGTTCCCCCCCAAGTGGAAGGTGCTTCTCAACCACAAGCCGGATAAGTTCGACGCGAAGCTCATCGAGAGGTTCTCCAACCACCAGAGCTTCGCACTGGACGGGAGCGCCTCCTTCGTAAGGGAGAGGGTCGTAAAGGCCTTCAAGAAGAAGAGGTTCGCCATCACAGAGGTGCCCTCGTCCAACAACGGCGAGCACCACTTCTACGCATGGAAGGGCAGGATAGGCAGGCTCGGCTCGGATGTCACTCACATAAGCCTGCTCCTTATCCTTCTCGGCGCCATAGTCGGCAGCTTCGCCGGGTACAAGGGCTTCGACGCCGTCTATGTCGGGAGCGAGATGAGCGTAGAGGGCGCGCCTTTCACCCTTCGCCTCGACAAGTTCTGGATAGATTATTATGACACGGGGCAGATAAAACAGTATAATAGCCTCCTGACAGTCGTCGAGGACGGACACGACGTGCTTACCAAGCAGATATGGGTCAACGAGCCGCTGTACTACAAGGGCTACCGCTTCTACCAGTCGAGCTACGGCACCGGCTGGAACAAGGTGGACGAGGCC